>DASRZQ010000147.1:0-13564 GCA_035686205.1 Geobacteraceae bacterium | reverse complement strand
GCCATACAACAGGCGGGAGAGGTACGGGCCCGCAAGGCGGCCCGCCACGCGACTTCGGACTGGATGGAGATGGAAAAGCAGCGCGGAATCTCGGTAACTTCATCGGTAATGAAATTCAACTACCGGGATTACGAAATCAATCTTCTCGACACACCCGGCCATAACGATTTTTCCGAAGACACCTACCGCACACTGACCGCGGTCGATTCCGTGCTCATGGTCATCGACTCGGTAAAAGGAGTGGAGAGCCAGACGAAAAAGCTCCTGGAAGTCTGCCGCCTCCGCCACACCCCGATCATGACCTTCATCAACAAACTGGACCGCGAGGGACGCGAACCGCTGGACCTGCTCGACGACATCGAGAAAAACCTGAAAATCCAGTGTGCACCCATGACCTGGCCCATAGGCATGGGGAAACGCTTCAGGGGCACATACCACCTTTATTCCAGGGAAGTGGCTTTCTTCGATGCCCAGGCGGACCGTGGCGTCGGCCAGACCGTAACGGTGCTGGGGCTTGACGATCCGCGCCTGGACGAGCTTCTCGGCTCGCAGGTCGAAGAGCTGCGCAACGACGTCGAACTCCTTGAAGGAGCGGCGCACCCGTTCGAAGAGGAGGCATACCTGGCAGGCCTGCAGACTCCCGTATTCTTCGGCAGCGCCATCAACACGTTCGGGGTGCAGCAACTGCTCGATTCCTTCGTGGAACATGCCCCTTCGCCTCTGCCGAGGGAAACGAGCAGCCGCTCCGTTTCACCATATGAAGAGCCTTTCACCGGCTTCACCTTTAAGATCCAGGCCAACATGGACCCGGCCCACCGCGACCGTATCGCCTTTTTCCGCATCTGTTCGGGGAAATTCACCAGGGGGATGAAAGTTCGGCACTGCCGGCTCAAGCGTGACGTGCAAATTGCAAATGCCACAATTTTCATGGCCCAGGACCGCACCAACATAGAAGAAGCCTATCCCGGCGATATCATCGGCATCCATAACCATGGAACGATAAAAATTGGCGACACCTTTACCATGGGGGAGGAACTGCAGTATACGGGAATTCCAAACTTCGCGCCGGAACATTTCCGCAAGGTCAGGCTGTTGAACCCCCTGAAATCGAAAGCCCTTGAGAAAGGGCTGGTGCAGCTTGCCGAGGAAGGGACCATCCAGGTTTTCCGCCCCCTGATGGGCGCCGACTGGATCGTCGGGGCCGTGGGCATGCTCCAGTTCGACGTGGTCATACACCGCCTGGAACATGAGTATGGAGTGAAAACGGCCTACGAGCCGGTCAGCTACGTTGCCGCCCGATGGATCGCCGGGGACAGGAAAAAAATTGACGAGTTCCAGGTCAAGGAAGTCATGAATGTTTATAAAGACGGTGAAGGCGACCTTGCTTACCTCGCCGGCAGCCAGTGGCGACTGGAAAACACCATGGAAAACTGGAAGGAACTGTCGTTCCACGCGGTTAAGGAACACAGCTCGATTTAAGGTTGAAAGACTGAAGACCGAAGGCTGAAAGTAGTTGACCACTCTGCATCAATCAGCATTCCTGCGAGCAATAAACTGCTGAATGGATTGATTCGCCTGCAAGAGACCCGGTACATTCAGCCCTCAGCCCTTGGCCTTCAGTCTCAATGCCTGAATCTTTTCGTCACTATTCCTTTGCTCGGCGAGAAAAGGAAGGCCAGCCCGAAAAAGACGGCGGCGCAGAGCACTATGGTGGCGCCCGACGGCAGATCATAGGCATACGAAAGAAAAAGACCCGACAACACCGACAGGAGTCCGGTGAGCAGGGAGAAAAAAAGCATCCAGCGGTAATTTCTGGAAAGTTGCAGTCCGGTTGCCGCGGGTATTACGAGAAGGGCTTCCACCAGGATGACTCCGACTACCTTGATCGAGGCGACCACGGTCACCGCCATGGCGGTCAGCAGGCCGTAGTAGAGGAATTCGACGGGAAGCCCGCCGATACGGGCGATCTCCTCATCGAAGGACATCGCCAGGAGTTCCTTGAATAGCAGGAACAGGAAAAGACCCACGGCCAGCCCGCATCCGGCGAGCATCCACAGGTCCTCGACGGTGATAGCCAGTATATTTCCGAATAGAAGTGAAAACAGGTCGGCCTTATAGCCGCTGGACAGACTGATCAGAACCACGCCAAAAGCCATTGCGGCTGAAAAAAAGATCCCGATGGTCACATCTTCGTGTACCTTTCCCTTTTTCGAGGTTATGCCGATTGCCCAGGAGATCAGGGTGGAAAATATCCCGGCGCTTAGGAAGGGATTGATACCGGTCATAACTCCCAGGGCGAGCCCCCCTAACGCGGAATGGGATATACCAACCCCGATGAAGCTCAGGCGCTTCAACACCACGAAGAAGGACAGGAACGAACAGAGAAGGCAGACTATTATCCCTCCAATGAACGCCCTCTGCATGAAGTCGTAGGAAAGCATCTCAGCCAGCATCGGATTGTCCTTCCCCGGTCCCGAACAACTGCTCGAACTCGCACCGCGACATCTCTTCGTGGCCGTGATAATGCATCAGTTCCGCGGGATTGCAGTGGAGATGCATTGTGCGGTTGAGACAGACCATCCGGTCGGCGTATTTGCTTATGATCGCGACTTCGTGGGTTACCACCAGTATGGTCAGCCCCATTTCCTTCTGCAGCTTTGCCAGGAGCTCGTAAAAATCCAGCTGGTGCGGGATGTCCACCCCGACCGTCGGCTCGTCGAGGATCAGTATCCTGGGATTCCCGCAGGAAAGCGCCCGGGCAATGAGCACCCTCTGCATCTGTCCGCCGGACAACTCTCCAATGGGTCTGTCGGCATAATCCAGAAGCTCCACCCGGCGCAGGTTATTCTCGGCCTCGGCCAGGTCTTTTTTGCCGAACCATTTAAGCGGTCCGATGGAGCCGACCCTCCCCATCAGGATGACGTCCATCACGGAAAAGGGAAGGTCGCGGTCCAGTAGGCTCTTCTGAGGGACATATCCCACGTATTTCTTTTTCTTCAGAACTGCGGAAGGTTTCAAGCCAAAGAGCCGCACCTCTCCTGCAGCGAGAGGCTGAAGCCCGAGGATCACCTTCAGCAGGGTCGTCTTTCCGGCTCCGTTGGGTCCGATTATCCCGACGAAACTGCCGGGTTCGACGGTCAGGGAAATATTCTCCAGGACATTGACGCCGTTATAGGAGACCCGGACCCCCTCAAGTTCGATGGCCGGAGCAGATGAAGTTGAAATGTCCATCATTTCATTCCCCGCGCAATGACCGTCAGGTCATACCTTATCAAGGCGGCATAACTGTTCCTGCCCCTCACATTATCGCCCCCCAGCGGATCGAGCAGCAGGACCTTTCCCTTCACTTCTTCCGCGATCACCTGAGCATCCTTCGCGGACAGCTGCGGTTCGGCAAAAATGGTAGTCACTCCTTCTTTCCTGGCCAGCGACACCAGCGAGGCGATATATTTCGCCGACGGCTCCTTCCCGGGAAACGGCTCGACCGCCGCTATCTGCCTGAGGCCGTATCTTCTTGCCAAGTAGTGCCATGCCCCGTGCAGGGCTATGAAATCATGTTTTTTGAGCGTCTTCAGGGAATTCCTCATCTCCTGGTCCAGACTCGTAAGCTCATCGGCAAAACGCTTTCCGTTGGACCTGAAAAACACGGCATCTCCAGGGCTGATGCGGCTCAATGCATTGACTATCGCCGGCACGAGATGGTCCCGGACGATGATCGGGTCAAGCCAGACATGGGGGTCGTCCCCGCCGTGATGATGGCCTTCGGGCTCTTTTTCCTCGACCAGTTCCTGCTCCGAGGTACTCAGGAGGGGAACTCCGGAAACGGCGGTGACGATCGCCGGTGGGCGTTTCGCGGCGGCCAGCAGTTTGTCCCCCCAGGTGTCCATCTGCGCCCCGACCCTGACATACAGGGATGCATCGGCCATCTGGCGTATCTGGACGGTAGTCGGCTCGAACGTATGCTCGCTCATGCCGGTGGTGAGAAGTGTCGTCACGCTCACCCTGTTCCCCCCGATCTGCCGCACGATGTCGGTCAAAGGAAAAATTGTGGCAACCACCTTGATCGGTTCGCGGGCGGCTATTGCAGGAGAATGAGGAAGCAGGAACACTAGGAACGTTAATAAAGTAAAGGTCGCTCGTTTCATGGCTGGCATCCTTTTACCGGATTGGTTTTCATTGACAATTTATTATAACGAAGAAGCCCCCATGGTCAACAGCGCAATTTATTTGACCATCACATCGACTCAGGCCAAACCCCTTATCCGGACCCGGCCCGGCGATCGTTTCCCTTACTGCAAATCCGTGCCCGAAACCGGAATCGAATTTTCCGAGTTGCCGAAAAACCTCTCCATTGCCGCCAGAATCTCTCCCGACCCGCCCGTGACGGTCCCGGCCCGCGGCAGAGAGTGGAGAAAGGACTTGCCGTAGTTCTTGGAGAGGACTCGGCTGTCGAGGATGAGAACCACGCCCCGGTCGTCCCTGCTCCTGATCAGCCTGCCGAACCCCTGCTTGAACTTGATCACCGCCTGGGGAACAGTATATTCCATGAACGGATCACCGCCGAGGGCGGTTATGTGTTCCGCGCGCGCCTGGTGAATCGGCTCGGTCGGGACCCGGAAAGGAAGGCGGGTTATGACCACCATCTCCAGGTTTTTCCCCTGAACGTCCACTCCCTCCCAGAAAGAATCTGTGCCGAACAGAACCGCGTTCTTCTCTTTTTTAAAAAGGCTGAGCAGCATGTGGCGGTTCATTTCGCCCTGGCGCATCGGGCTCAGGCCCAGACCGCACATGGATTCCCGAAGCGCTCCGTAGGTCCTGACCAGCAGGTCGTAGGAAGTGAACAGGACGAAAGCATGCCCCCTGGAGACGGCGAGCGCCCGCAGCAGGAAATCCTGAAGAGCGGCTTCAAAGGCCGGGACGACAGGCTCGGGCATATCCGAAGGTATGGCGACCTGCGCCTGGCTGGCGTAGTCAAACGGCGATGCGAGCAGAAGCTCCGTAATCCGCGCCCTGTCCAGAAGGCTGATGCCCGTCCTTTTTTCCAGGTAATTGAACTTTTCGCCGACGGCCAGGGTGGCCGAAGTAACGACAACCGTCCTGAACTTGTCCAGGATAACGGACTTGATCGATTCCGCGACCTCGATGGGTGAGGAACAGAGCCGGGCCGCCATCCCCTTGCCGCTCTTCAGCTCGAACCAGTGACAGACGCCTTCCTGCGGTACCGTAAAAAAATTCAGGCTCTCGGCGGCGCACTCCAGTCTTCCCCTGATCCCCCGCAGATCTAGCAGATTGCCCGCCAGCCTGTCAAGGACGCGCTGTGGAAGCTTTTCGCAGGCGCCCATGAATTCCTTCATGGCAAGAGCATACTCGGTAATTTCCGTAGCGAGGCGGCGGATGGACCGTTCGGCTTCCTCCCAGAAAGGGGTCGCGTAAACGTCGGGCGTCATCCGCAGCTTGCGTTCTTCGTTCCGACTGGCGCCGATCTTCATATAACGGAGCAGCGACGTCGCCAGCGAGTCCAGCAGGCCGGTAATCGAATTGGTCAGGGCCGTTTTTCCGGGAATGAGCCGGGATTCCATGATGGACGCGATTTCCAGGTAGAGGGTGTCGAGTCCCTCCGGCACTTCCCTGGAAACCAGGGCCGACAGCTGGGGCAGAAGCCCCCTCTGGGGCTTGCGCGGATGCTGCAGCCTGCCGAGGATTTTCAGCAGCCCGGCGCGTGAGATCCGGGAGGAAAAAAAGCTGGTAGACACATCCTCCAGGTGATGTCCCTCGTCGAAGATGAGCCGGTCGAACGGAGGGAGAATGGCGGACGATTCATATCCGGTTTCGCGGCGCAGGGCGACATCGGCCAGAAGGAGCGCGTGGTTCACAACCAGCAGGTCGGCGCTCGATGCCTCCCTCCGCGCCTTGTAAAAAAAACACCTGCCGTACCACGGACATTTGGCGCGCCCGCACTGGTCGGCCTCGCAGCAGACTTCTTCCCAAATTTCATCATGGGGAATAAAGCTCAGATCGCTGTGGCAGCCGTCATCCGTTTTCTTGCTCCAGGCGATAATTTCCTCCAATTCGCCACCAGCCGCGTCATCCTTGAACAGGGATGGTTCGCTTTCGATCCCCGCCAGCTTCCTCATACACAGGTAATTGCTCCTTCCCTTGACCAGAACGGCCTTGAATTCCAGCCCGCCTTTTTTCTGGAGAAAAGGAATATCTTTTTTGGTCAATTGTTCCTGGAGGTTGATGGTATTGGTGGAGATCACGACCCGCTGTTTATTGCGGACGGCCCAGAAAACCGACGGGAGGAGATAGGCAAGCGACTTGCCGGTGCCGGTGCCGGCTTCGATAACCGCGACACGGTCTTCATTGAAGGCTTCCGCCACGGAGAAGGCCATCCGCGTCTGCTCCTCCCGGTATTCGTACCCCTTCAGGTTCTTCGACAGGGTTCCGCCGGGCGCGAAGAAACGCTCGATTTCAGGGTACGAGAGGAGTTCCAGGGACTTGGGGGCGAAAGGGCTTACTGCCTGGTAACAGCGCTCGACCGGGTTGTCGACTATGTAAAATCCCACCCCCTGGTTGCCGAGGATGGAGGCAATCTCCATGTCGGCGTCAGACGGAGTCAGATTTCCGGAAGGATGATTATGAATCACCACGTCACCGAACGAGGCGGCTATGAGGATGGCGGCAACCATGTCGCGGTTGCCCCGCGCCAGCGCCTCGACCTCCACAACGACCTTCGCCTCGTCTGTCCGGCCGAGAAAGAAAATCTCATTTCCGCCGGCTTCGGCAATCTCGCTCCGCATCTGGAGAATGGCTTTTTCGCAGATATAACGTTTCATCAGTTTGAAGATACTATCTTTGGCAGGCGGGTTCAATGTCTTTTCTTCCGTTGAGGGGCTTACGGCTTCAGTCTTTTCTTATCATGAACAAAAAAGCCACGAACCGCTATAAAGACAATAATTTACAGGGATAATCAGGATCAACAGGATTAAAAGCCTTGGATCTAGCCCGAAAAACGATTTTGCCCTGTATCCTGTATATCCTGAATATCCCTGTTAATAAAGATTTTGTGTCTTCTCTTGCGCATAGGCTTGTCGGGCTTAAAAGGAAGCGAACGGTGATGGAGTAAACTGCGCGTCTACTGGTTAAGGCGGCGTCTCCTTACATACCGATCCAGGCTGCGCCGAACACACCGGCGGAATCGCCCAGGGCGTTTTTCAGAATGGGGGTATGAATTTTTTCGTGGAATGCATAGCGCCGAACATGTTCGACACCTTCTAAGTACAACTCCTCGATATTGGACAGCCCCCCTCCAAGCACGACTGCGTCCGGGTCAAGGATGGATATCAGGCCTCCCAGACATCTGCCGAAATCGTCCAGGAACTGCCCGAAAACCTTGCCGCAAGCGGTGTCGCCTTCGCGGTACCCCCGGACGATCGCCTTCATGGAAAGCCTTCTACCGTAAGCCGCGAAAAAAGCGGCCTCCACTCCGGAGCCGCTTATTTTCGTCTCTACACAACCTCTATTGCCGCAGTAGCAGGGCGCGCCCTGCGGATCTACAGGAAAATGGCCCCATTCGCCCGCAATCCGGTTGGGGCCTTCACGGACCTCCCCATTCATGGCGATTCCCCCGCCGCAGCCAGTGCCCATGATGACTCCGAAAACGAGGCTGTAACCTTGAGCCGCTCCCAGGCGGGATTCGGCCAGCGTAAAACAGTTGGCGTCGTTCATCATACCGATCTTCCGGCCGAGAAGGTCCTCAAGGTCCTTCTGCAGAGGACGGCCGATCAGGCAGGTTGAATTGGCGTTCCGGACCAGTTGCGAATCCTTATCTATTGAACCCGGAATGCCGACACCTATTGAAAAATCTTTCCCACGGGGAACCCTGGATGCCGTTTCCAGGATAAGTTCATGGGTGGCGGCAAGCACCGGAGCGTATCCTTCAGCGGACGGCGTTGCTGTCCTTTTGCGGTACAATACCGACCCGGCAGGATCGAGGAGAACAGCTTCCGTTTTGGTTCCGCCAAGGTCTATGCCGATTTTGAAAGGAGACATGACACAAGGCATATCATCTCTCATGCTGGTTAGCCGCGGCTCAGTTTTCTTCGCTGTTTTCTTCCTTATTGCCGCGGTTCTCCGTACTCACAGGGCACTGGTAAGCATCCACGAAACTGGTTTCTCCGAGATTCGTCGGTTCATCTCTCCAGATGATATGGGTTGCGCCGATCTTCTCGGCTTTCTGGATTGCTTCTTTTTTAAAATCCCCTATGACTGCGGGGTTGCCCCACATCCTGTAGCCCGACGGCCCCGCAAAACTCTGCAGAAACTTGCAATCAGTTACCTCTTCTTTGTCGCTTACTTCCACAATCGTGCTCTGCTTCCCGGAGAACCCGCCGCACCCGGCCAACAGTAAAAGTGAGACAACCAGCAATGCATTTTTCATAATCCCTCCCTGACAAATAGGTGCTGTCTTTTCCCTACAGCCGCCAGAATAGCGAAAAAATCCGGTTTTCGCAGGCTGTTTTTCCGGCATGGGAAGAATAGAGTAGCTGTCAGTAATTGTCAATAAAACATCGGATTTGAAAACCGTAGCCGCCACGTACACGGGGGAACAACGATTCCTCCTCCTTCGATGCCTCGTAATGATTCTCCCTTTGCGGGGCAGCCTTTTATACTCTCAAAGAAATCCGACAGAAGAAGTTCATCACAACTTATCATTGGAAAACCAAACTCTTGACTTGTTTCGGAGATTTCCGTTAACCTTAAAAACAACCTGAATCCGTGAGCATGAAAGCCGCAACAAACTGAATGCCGGGTCCATCGCCGCCTGCGCAGTTTGATGCCGTCTTCTTCCAGAGAACTTTGCCACGATGATGATCCCGACAGACAAGGCCGAAACATAGGCATTCCCTCCGAGTGAAAGTTTTCATACTCACGGATTCAGAAAAAATATATTCACCAGTCCCGCCAGTCACGGACAAAATCGGAGTTTTTGTGTCACTAATCGAAGACAAACTGTACAAGAAGATAAAAAACGCCGTCGGCAGGGCGATAGCCGACTTTTCGCTGATCGGGGAAGGGGACAGGATCGCCGTGGCGGTTTCCGGAGGAAAAGACTCTTACGCTCTGCTGCACCTGCTGGAGGCTTTAAGGAGGAGAGCGCCGGTCAGGTACGAGATAATGGCAATAAACATAGATTCCGGCTATCCCGGTTTCCGCGCCGATATAATCGAAAAGCACCTTCAGGAACACGGTTATGCCCATCACATGGAAAAGACCGGTCACTATGACATAATCCGGGAAAAACGACGTCCCGGCTCCTCATACTGCTCAATCTGCGCCAGGCTGAAAAGGGGAGTTTTGTACACCCTCGCCCAACAGTTCGGATGCAATAAGCTGGCCCTCGGACATCACATGGACGATTTCGTGGAAACACTGCTCCTGAATCAGTTTTTCGTCGGCTCTCTGAAAGCGATGTCGGCAAGCATGCTGGCCGATAACGGTATTACCACCGTCATCAGGCCGCTTGTCTACGTGGAAGAGAAAGAGATCAGGGAGTTTTCCCGCGTCAACCGTTTTCCGGTGGTGTGCTGCCGGTGCCCGGTCTGCGGTTCCATTGATATGCAGAGAAAAAAGATGAAGGCGCTTCTTACCGAGCTGGAAAAAGAAAATCCTTCCGTCAAGAGAAGCCTTCTGAAGGCACTGTCCAATGTGCAGCCGCGGCATTTGCTGGACAGGAATCTAAACGTCTGAAGTATCGGATTTCTATTGCCCCATCTTCTTCTGAATTTCCCTGACCTTCGGGTTATTAAGCAGTTCCATGATCTTCGGATTGGCCATCAGGGCGGACATGTTGCCGGAGCTTATGGCGTTCATAACCTCCGGGTCGTTTAGGAGTGCCTGCATTTCCGGATCATTTTTAAGGGAGTTGATGAGCGACATTATTTCATCATCGCCCTGCATCTTCGTCACCATTCCCTGGACATCGGGACCATACCCGCCTCCGGCGGATTGGACGGAGGGCTGCGCGGATGCGGCCTCTCCCGCGCGCCGGGTCGACTTGATTTTATCCTCGCCGATTTTAACGGTTCCGAGGGTTTTTGACCTGATGGTATAGACGCCGTTGGAATATGAGACAAGTCGGCCGTGAATGACGGTGCCGTCCGTCAGCTCGAAATCCATGAGTTCGCCCGCGAAGGCAGTGCCGCAGAACATGATGAGCAGAAGCATGATGCAAAAACGAAAGCGCTTCATATTTCCTCCATTTACGGTAAATAATGACCGTTTGAATGGCCGGCATCAATAGCCGGCAGGATGTCACGAAACTGCATGACCAGCCTGTAGGTAATCCCCCAGAGAATCGGCTTGCCCGGTTGCGGGAGCCGGATGCCAGGCCGGATAAGAGTCCTGCCGTCGAAACGGACAGAGAATTCACCATAACGGGACGGGTCGAAAAGCTCGTCGAGAGGCACCCAGAAAGCGTCGCCGACCTCTTCGCTCAGGCGCGGCGGCCCGATGGCGCCGACTCCGTAGACAAAACACGATATCCATATCGGCATGTGGGCGCCGGCAATATCGGAGAGGCGGCCGAGAAAGCGAGTCCCGCGAAGATCGATACCAATCTCTTCAAGGGTTTCCCGCTCGGCTGTATTCCTGGCGTCGCCGTCCGATTTCTCCACTTTTCCGCCGGGAAAACCCACGTTGCCCGACCAGGGGTCATTGTCATGTCTGGCCCTTTCAATGAACAGCATATCGAGGCCGGACCGCTCTTCGCGCAGAATCAGAGCCACGGCGGCGTGTGAGGCATCGCCTCCGGCCAGAAGATCGGGCTTGTGCACGTCAAAGGCCAATTTAATGTCGGCAAGGGTAATCATATCCGGTCGAGGGCAATCCATCCTTGTTTCTCCCGCGGAAAGAATGAAGAACTGATTCCATAATATCTTCAATCTTCGGGAGAGGCAACGATAAACCGGTCTTCTCTATCCTTCCCAATCCTCAGGCGAGAAAATCGCTTCGACCGATTTCTTTCCCGGCGGGACCATCGGAAAGCAATAGGTATCTGGATCGGTTTCCACGTCCAGCACTACCGGTCCCTTTACAGACACCGCCCTTTTCAGTGCCTTGGCGAGGTCTTTTTTATCCGTAACGCGGATAGCCTCGACTCCGAACCCTTTGGCCACGGTACAGAAATCGACGTGTTTGCCCAGGTCTGTCGCGGCGTAACGCTTTTTCAGGAATATGGTCTGGAATTGCCGCACCATGCCCAGCTTGCCGTTGTTGAGGACAATCGTTTTCACCGGTATGTCATAGTAGGAGCAGGTCGCCAGTTCCTGGACGTTCATCTGGAATGCCCCGTCACCGCAGACGGCAAAAACGGTGCGTCCGGGGTTGCCGACGGCGGCCCCCAACGCCGCGGGAAGCGCGTAGCCCATGGTGCCGAGTCCTCCACTGGTTATATAGTGCCGCGGTCCGGAGAACGGGAGGTAATTGGCGGTCCACATCTGCGACAGCCCGACGTCGGAAGCGACGATAGGGTCCGGTCCGGCTGCCTCTTTTATGGCCTCCATTATCTCATGGGGAGCGAGGTGTTCGCGTTCTGGCCGGGGAAGCGGGCAGCTCTTCTCCCATTCCCTGATCTGTTCCAGCCAGCCGCTCCGGTCTTTCTCCTCTACCAAGTCGCACAGCATGGCCATGGCTTCCCTGGCGTCGCCCACGATGGGCAGCTCGACATTTACAACCTTCCTGATACTAGCCGGATCGATGTCAATGTGGATGATGCGGGCGTTCGGGGCGAAACCGTCGATACGGCCAGTCACCCGGTCGTCGAAACGGGCGCCGATTGCGATCAGACAGTCACACTCGTGCACCGCCTTGTTGCAGTGCCAGGCGCCGTACATGCCCAGCATGCCGATGGCGAGCGGCGACGCGGGATCAATTACGCCTACGGCCATAAGGGTATTTGTAACCGGGATCCGTCCCTTTTCCGCCAGGGCGCGCAGTTCCGCGGCTCCGTTGGAGAGAACGATTCCGCCGCCCGCATATATCAGAGGAGAATTGGATTTGTTGATGATTTCCGCGGCCTTTTTCAGCTGCTTCACATTTACCGCTATTTTTTCCTTGTAGCCGCGGCGAGACACGATTTCCGGGATGGTCTCTTTCAGCTTGCCGCCCAGCACGTCGCTCGGCAGATCCACAAGGACCGGACCCGGACGCCGGGTACGTGCAATGAGGAACGCCTCCCTCACTATTCTGGCCAGGTCCCTCACATCGGTGACCAGGTAGTTATGCTTGGTGATGGGGCGAGTGATGCCGGTCATGTCAGCTTCCTGGAAGGCATCGATGCCGATGGTCGGCGTGGTTACCTGGCAGGTAAGCGCAACCACCGGGATTGAATCCATGTACGCGGTTGCGATGCCGGTTACCAGGTTTGTCGCGCCCGGGCCGGATGTGGTCAGGCACACTCCGACCCTGCCGGTAGTGCGGGCGTAGCCGTCGGCCGCATGGGCCGCCGCCTGCTCATGGCGCACCAGAATATGCCTGATATCGGGGTCATCCATGAGTGCATCGTGAACCAGCAGGCTTCGTGCCCCGGGATAGCCGAAAATTGTGTCCACCCCCTCCCGCTTCAGACAATCCAGCAGAATCTGCGCTCCTGTTTTCATGGCTTTGCTTCTCCTTTCTTTCTTCTTGCTCTTGGCTGAAATATAAAAAAGGCCGTGGGGTATCTGCCCCCACGACCTCCTATTCTATTCTGCGAAAAAGGAGCGGGGGCCTTGGCCCGCGCTCCTTTTTGAACCGTTGTCATACGGTTTCAGGCAGCTGCGAGCCGTCACCGGGTGACGACTACTACAACTACCGGGACTGATTTTATTTTGCATAAAATAGTCTGCATTTTTTTATTCTCCGTAAACATGAACATAGCAGGGACTTCAATGACTGTCAAGATTTCGATGCAATCTCAAGTTTTTTTCAATTTTCCCGTTTTTATTTTCTGAAAATTTCCGCTAAGAATAATTTCATTGCCTCCCACGACCGCCGGTCGGCCTTTTCGTTGTATGCCACGCCCTTCGACAGATCGTTCCCCGAATCAGGATTTGTGAAGCTGTGCACCGCCCCTCCGTAAAATACCATCTGCCAGTCGACTCCGCCCTTCCGCATTTCCTCCTGGAAGGCGGCCACCTGCGGCGGCGGCACGTGGGGGTCGTCGGCACCGTGGAAAACAAGCACCTTCGCCCTGATATTCCGGGCATCGGCCGGGTTGGGGGTATCGAGACCGCCGTGAAAGCTTACCACCCCTTTCAGGTCCGCGCCGCTTCTTGCAAGTTCCAGTACCGCGGTCCCGCCGAAACAGTAGCCGATGGCGGCAAGTCGCCCGGCGTCAACATTGGGCTGTTTCCGCAATTCATCGAGCCCGGCAAGGCCCCTCTCCCGCAGCAGGCTACGGTCGGCCCCGCGGTATTTGGCCGCTTCCCTCGCCGCGGCTTCCGGTGTCGCCGGCCTTATGCCCTTCCCGTAAATGTCCGCGCCGAATGCCACATATCCCAAACGGGCAAGCTGTTCCACCCGG
>DASRZQ010000146.1:0-26170 GCA_035686205.1 Geobacteraceae bacterium | reverse complement strand
CTCGGCATCGTCCCAGGCCAGCCATTTGACAGCAGCAAGCTCGGCCCGATGGCCAAGGAAGCGTTCTCCCTCGTGCCCAAGATCGCTAATGAAAAAATCATGCTCTGGCTGAAGGAAGGGATTTTTGCCGGAGACATGAAACTGGAGAACGGCTGGGTGTTCACCACTAAGACCGGACTCTACGGGGTGAACTACATCCAGCGTGCCCTGGTAACGGCCATCGGTCTCGGGGTGAACCGTCCGCAGGATGCCGTGTATCCCACCTCGGAGGGGCCTTCCATCCTGAGCTCATACACCGGCCAGAAGAAGTATGTGATGCATTTCAACAAAGGCGAACTTCCGCCTGTTAATGGTTTCTGGTCGCTCACGATGTACGACAAGGACTACATCTTCGTTAAAAACCCGATCAACCGCCAAAGCATCAGTGCACGGCAGAATCTCAAGGCCCATGCGGATAGTTCGGTGGATCTCTACATCCAGAACGAAAGCCCCGGCCCCGACAAGGAATCAAACTGGCTGCCAGCTCCGAAGGACAAATTCATTCTAATGTTGCGTCTTTATTGGCCGAAGAAGACGGCGCCCTCGATTGTTGACGGCACCTGGAAGATTCCACCGGTCAAAGCCGTGGAATAAACCATCCGTGTTCTATAACTGCGGGGGCTACTCGCATGAGTGGCCCGCCGCTTACTTCCGAACTTCAAAAACCAATAAGCCATTTACACAAAATGCTTTACAAGTCCCGTCATTCCCGCGTGCGAGGGTCCCTCGCCCTCGATTCGCCGATACTCCTGATGGACGAGCCCTTGGGCGCCACGGATGCCCTGACCCGCCGCACGCTCCAGGACGAGCTGCTGAGGATCTGTACCGAGTTTGGCAAAACCATCATTTTCGTGACCCACGGAATAGATAAGTCGATCTATCTTGCCGACCGTGTTGTTGCCATGACATATCAGCCTTGGACGAACAAGAAAATAATCTCCATCAACCTCTCCTGCCCCGCGAAACCGGTTCTGCTGAGTTCGTCGTCATAAAGAAAGTGCTGACCGGCCCGGTATTATTGGGGCCGGTCAAACCGTAATTTGTGCTGCCTGTTCTTTCCTTGGTATTTGGGCTTTGACCTCTCACTTGTCCTCTCTTTTTTCCAGGACTATTTCATATTGTAAAAAATTACCGCGGAAGTGCTGTAAACGTCAACAGCCCAAGTGCCTCCCATGGGAGTCGGAGGATTTGTCAGCTTCTGGCCCCAGAAGGCGATAAGGTTTCCTGTCGTCAGCGAGCTTTCGAGAAGACTTTGCAGTCTTGGTTCGGTCGTCATAACCGCGACAGTTTTTCCGGGGGTGTCGCGGAGCGCTACCAGTGCATGGCAACCCGTGTAGTTTGGGACGGCATATCCCTCCACAAGCGTCACATGTCCGAAGAGTTCCTCTTGCGCCGGCAAGGGAAGAGGAAAAGGTTCAAATTTGATTCCTCTCTCAGGCATCGTTTTCATTGTCTCTTCCATCGTTATCTCCTCTCTTTGTTTTTTGTTATTTGTCTACATAGTGACCGCTGGTACTTATGTCTTGTCATCACCCCCTTTGCATTCGAGTGATCAACCCGTCATTGAACAGACCCGGCCAAGACCCGACCATGTCTCCTTGTCTGCACATATCCATGAAAACAGGATCGGCGCAATGTCATAATATTGGTAGGAAATCAGGATCATTCGATATTCCAGTCGGATATTGGACGGCTTTCCGTCCGGCACCAGGCTTTTTCTTTTGAACTCTGACGTGAGGATTGTGCGAATAAGGTAAATATTGATTTTTTAACATCCAAATATTAAATATATTAAATTATATAACTGCAATTCATGGCTGTCAAAGAGGTTTGCTTCTTTCTGTGATATTATGCGCAATCCGATTTTTTCCGACTGTCTCCTTCGACTATTTCTTTGCAAATTCCACCATTGAAAGTCTCCGCCCTTCCTTTTCGCGGAAAGCAGTAAAAGACGGTTATCCGCCGGCGGCCAAACACCCGCGTTGACAAGAGAAATTGTGGTAGTAGCCTTTCTTTTATAGACGTTTTCCTGACTTGCTCGGCGTCGAAGCCGGTTATTTCCGGTGCCGTGTCGCATCCTTCCTTTTCCCGATATTTTTCCGCATATCGGTAATCAGCGAATGCCTGACCGGACAGGTCATTTTTGTCGATTTCAGTACCGAAGGAGGCGCATATGATTACGCTCTTGATAAATGGCACGAAGCATGTGGTGGATGCCAGCCCGGATACGCCGCTCCTCTGGGTGCTGCGGGAAAAAGTGGGGTTGACCGGGACGAAATACGGCTGCGGCGTTGGCCTGTGCGGCGCATGCACGGTCCACATCGACGGGGAGCCGCAAAGGTCTTGCCTGGTGCCGGTGAAAGACGCGCAGGGGAAGAATATAACCACCATCGAGGGGATTCCGGAAAACCATCCGGTGAAAAAGGCATGGATCGAGGACGATGTTCCCCAGTGCGGCTACTGCCAGCCGGGGCAGATCATGTCGGCGGTGGCCCTGCTGCAGGCGAAGCCCCGACCGAGTGATGCGGATATCGATGACGCCATGACGGGAAACATCTGCCGCTGCGGGACCTATCGGCGAATCCGCCGCGCCATTCACCGGGCCGCGGGTGCCGCGACGGAAGGAGGAAAGAAATGAGCGACATCATCAACATAAGCCGCCGGGATTTCCTCAAGATCAGCGCCCTGGCCGGAGGGGGCCTGATCCTCGGGTTTCATCTCCCGTTTGGAGCGTACGAAGCTGAGGCGGCCGGTCAGGTACCGCTGAACGCGTTCATCCGCATCGCTCCCGACGATACGGTGACTGTTATTGTCAACCATAGCGAAATGGGCGAGGGAACTTACACATCGCTGCCGATGCTGGCGGCCGAGGAACTGGAGGCCGACTGGACGAAGATCAGGGTGGCACCGGCGCCTGTGGACCCGGTGTACAACCACACCGCGACGGGCATCCAGATGACCGGCGGGAGCAGCAGCGTGTGGAGCGAATACGACCGGCTGCGCGAAGTCGGCGCCGCCGCCCGCGAAATGCTGATAGCGGCGGCCGCCGCTGAATGGCGGGTGGATGCGAAGAGTTGCCGTGCCCGGAACGGAAAAGTGGTCCACACGAGCGGAAGAGAATTGTCATACGGAAAGCTCGCGGATAAGGCCGCGGCCATGCCGGTGCCGAAGGACATCCGGTTGAAGGACCCGTCCGAATTCAGGATTATCGGCAAGCCGACTCTTCGACTGGACAGCCCTGACAAGGTGAACGGAAAGGCGGAATTCGGCCTGGATAAACGCGTGTCCGGCATGCTGACCGCCCTGATCGCAAGACCTCCGGTATTCGGAGGGAAAGTTGCCGGTGTCGATTCGCGCAAGGCGATGAAGGTCCCCGGCGTAAGGAAAGTCTTCCGGGTGCCGTCGGGAGTGGCGGTGGCCGCCGACGGGTTCCGGGCGGCGCAGAATGGGCGTGATGCGCTGAAGATCACCTGGGACGAAGGCCCGGGCGCCGGACTTTCAACGGAGTCCATGCTGGAGCAGTATGTCGCGCTGGCCGGTACTCCCGGGACGGTCGCGCGCAGGGACGGCGATCCCGAGCAGGCGATTCTGAAAGCGGCGAGGAAAATCAGCGCCGAGTACGAAGTTCCCTACCTGGCCCATGCCACCATGGAAACCCTTAACTGCCTGGCAATTCCCCGCGCCGACGGCTGCGACATCTGGGTGGGCACCCAGTTCCAGACTCTCGACCGCAATGCCGTGGCCGCTGTCATGGGCCACAGGCCGGAAAAGGTAAAACTGCACACCATGTTTCTCGGTGGGGGATTCGGCCGGCGGGCAAACCCGCATACCGACTTCGCGCTCGAAGCGGCGCACGTGGCCAGGGTGGTGAAAAAGCCGGTCAAGGTGGTCTGGACTCGTGAAGACGACATCAAGGGCGGCTACTACCGGCCCATGTGGTACGACCGGCTTACGGCCGGGCTGGACGGGGAAGGGCGCCCGGTCGCCTGGCTGCATACTATTGTCGGCCAGTCGATCATGCGCGGCAGTCCGTTCGAGGAGCGGATGATCGACAAAAACGGCATTGACCGGACCTCCGTGGAGGGGGCCAAAGAAATTGCCTATGCCATACCGAACATCCGGGTCGATCTGCACAGCCCGGTCAACGCCGTGCCGGTGCAGTGGTGGCGCTCGGTCGGCCATTCCCACACCGCATTCGTCGTTGAGAGTTTTATCGATGAAATGGCCCATGCCGCGGGCCGTGATCCCTTTGAGTTCAGACGCGGGCTGCTGGCCGGGCAACCACGCCACCTGGGAGTGCTGGAACTGGTCGCGGAAAAGGCAGGCTGGGGCAAACCGCTTGAGAAGGGCCGGGCGCGCGGCATCGCCGTGCATGAATCGTTCAAGAGTTTTGTCGCCCAGGTTGCCGAGGTGTCGGTGGACCGCGACGGGGCGGTTCGAGTTCACAGGGTGGTCTGCGCCGTCGATTGCGGCAGGTATGTCAACCCCCTTACCATCGAGGCGCAGATGGAATCGGGGATAGTTTTCGGCCTGAGCGCCGCACTGCACGGGGAGATCACGTTCGCGAAAGGGCGTGTCCGGCAGAGCAGTTTCAACGATTATCCCGTGCTGCGAATCAACGAGATGCCCGAGGTGGAGGTGCATATCGCGCGGAGCACGGAAAAACCGGGAGGCATCGGCGAGCCGGGCGTTCCGCCGATCGCCCCGGCCGTCTGCAACGCGATATTCGCCCTGACCGGCAAGCGCATCCGGAAGTTGCCGATCCGCGCCGAAGAGTTGAATGCCTGACTGGAGTCATCTTCAATTCCGGGAAAGCCCCGAGTCGGCTCCTGGCGCAACGGATGAGTAAGGTTTGGATAACCGGCGAGCAATCCCGGTTTTGCGGCGCGTGGCCTCGGCCTGCTGCAGGTGATTCGGTCCGCCCCCAATGGTTAAATCCTTCCTTGACACCTGCCGGTTTTTTGATGTAACTTAGTTTGTCCCACCGTATGAAGGGACAATCAGAGAAAGAACGGTACCTTCATCCTATGCGCATAACCGCAATAATCCCTGCCAGATATGCATCCACCCGATTTGAAGGGAAAGCTCTCGCGGACATCATGGGAAAACCCATGATCCAGCATGTATACGAACGCGCGGCGGGGGCAAGGCTCGTTTCGGAAGTGATCGTGGCTACCGACGACGAAAGGATTGCCGGAGCTGTCAGTGCATTCGGCGGGCGGGTCGAAATGACCCTCGCAAGCCACGAAACCGGGACGGACCGCCTGGCGGAAGTGGCGGCCCGCATCGATTCGGAGATTATCGTAAACGTCCAGGGTGACGAGCCGCTGATCGAACCGGCGATGATCGACGAAGCCATCTATCCGCTTACACTGGACGGCTCAATCGTCATGGGCACGCTGAAATGCCGGATCAGGACCCTGCATGACTTTCTCAGCCCCAACGTGGTGAAGGTTATTACCGACAAGGACGGCTACGCCCTTTATTTCTCCCGCTCCCCGTTGCCCAATTTCCGGGACAAGTGGAATGATTTGAAGGACGAGGCTTTTGCCTCGGGAAGGCTTCTCTGTCACAAGCATGTGGGTATTTACGTTTACAGGAGAGAGTTCCTCCTGCGGTTCGCGCAGCTGCCGCCCACCTATCTCGAAACGGCCGAGAAGCTGGAACAGCTGAGAGCCCTTGAAAACGGCGTCAGGATAAAGGTGGTGGAGACAAAATTCGAGTCAATCGGCGTCGATACGCCGGCTGATCTGGAAAAGGTTCTGGAAACTCTGAAAAAGTCCCCTTAAAACGGGACTTAATTATTTCAGGAGCATGTTATCATGAAGACCAAATTTATTTTTGTTACTGGCGGGGTTGTTTCCTCCATAGGAAAAGGACTGGCGGCCGCTTCCCTGGGCGCCCTTCTCGAAGCCCGGGGGCTCAGGGTCACGATACAGAAGCTCGACCCGTACATAAACGTCGATCCCGGCACCATGTCCCCTTTCCAGCATGGCGAAGTGTTCGTCACCGATGACGGGGCGGAAACCGACCTGGACCTCGGCCATTACGAGAGGTACACAAACGCCAAGCTGACCAGGAAAAGCAACTTTACCACGGGCCAGGTGTATTACTCCGTAATAGAAAAGGAGCGGAGGGGGGATTATCTCGGCGGGACCGTTCAGGTAATTCCGCATATTACCGATGAAATCAAATCGAAGATACTTGAAAACGCCAAGGGCTCGGATGTTGCCATCGTCGAGATCGGCGGCACGGTGGGCGACATCGAATCGCTGCCCTTCCTGGAGGCAATCAGGCAGTTCAAGTTCGACCGGGGACCCGACAACGTGCTGTACATTCACGTGACGCTGGTGCCTTTCATCAAGACCGCCAACGAGATGAAAACCAAGCCCACCCAGCATTCGGTGAAGGAGCTGCGTGAGATAGGCATCCAGCCGGACATCCTTCTCTGTCGGAGCGAAAAGGACCTCCCCCATGACATGAAGGCCAAAATAGCGCTATTCTGCAACGTCCACGAGAAGGACGTAATTCCCTCGGTTGATGCGGAGCACATCTATGCCGTTCCCCTGGCGCTGAACAGGGAGGGGCTCGACGAGCGGATCGTGGAGAAGCTGAACATCTGGACCAAGGCTCCGGACCTGACCCACTGGCAGGAGGTCGTCGAAAAGCTGATGAAACCGGGCAGCGGGGAGGCGCGGATTGCGATTGTAGGCAAGTATGTCAACCTGACCGAATCGTACAAGTCGCTTTCGGAAGCGTTGACCCACGGCGGCATCGCCAACGACTGCCGGGTGAAGCTTGAATATTTCGATTCCGAAAAGATAGAAAAGGAAGGCATTGACGGCATTTTCGATAATATCGACGGCATCCTGGTGCCGGGTGGTTTTGGCGAAAGGGGCACCGAGGGGAAAATCAAGGCGATCGAATTCGCGAGGGAAAAGAAAATCCCGTTTTTCGGCATATGCCTCGGCCTGCAGATGGCGGTCGTTGAATATGCCAGAAACGTATGCGGTATTATGGACGCCTGTTCCAGCGAGTTCCGTCCGGAATGCGAAAACCCGGTGATCCACCTCATGGAAAACCAGAAAAACGTCAACCGCAAGGGCGGGACGATGCGTCTCGGTTCCTACCCCTGCAACCTCGTCAAGGGAACACTGGCCCATAAGGCATACGGGGCGCAGGACATATCGGAAAGGCACCGGCACAGGTATGAACTGAATAACCGGTATCGCGATGTTCTTCTGTCTTCGGGCCTGGTGCTGTCCGGCCTGAACAGGGAGCTGGATCTGGTGGAAATGGTGGAAATCAAGGACCATCCCTGGTTTGTCGGCTGCCAGTTCCATCCGGAATTCAAGTCGAAACCGCTGAGCCCCCATCCGTTGTTCAAGGCGTTCATAAACGCCGCGCTGGGGTACAGAAACGCTTGAATCAGTCCGGAAAAGCCGCAAGGCCAGGGACAGGTGTATTTTCCTTGGCCTTTTGTTTTATCCTGAATCCGTGACGCCTTCACGACTTCGTCTGCGCGGAACGCATGGGTTTTTGCATTTGGGCGGGATGAGGCTGCCCGACGAAGATTACCAGGAGAAAATGGCATGTTACGACGTCAGCGGCGTTGAACCCTGGCGTTCTGCTCGCTCGGCGTTCAGGCGTCACGGATTCAGGTTTATGTGATGGCAATATCCGGTCATACGGGGGATAGACCATGGTAAAAGAGATTACCGTCGGAAGAGTGAAGATCGGCGGCAACAGGCCGCTTGTTCTGGTTGCCGGACCGTGTGTGATCGAGAACGAAGCGGCTACGCTCCGGTGCGCGGAGCGCCTGATGACGATCTGCAACGGCATTTCCTTTCCACTGATTTTCAAGGCGTCCTACGACAAGGCAAACAGGACCTCGGTCAACTCGTTCCGCGGCCCCGGCATGAGGGAAGGTCTGAGGATACTGGCCAGGGTTTCCGAGTCTCTGGGGCTGCCGACTCTTACCGACGTACATTCCATCGACGAGGTGAGGCATGCTTCGGCGGTTGTCGACGTGCTGCAAATACCAGCCTTTCTCTGCCGGCAGACCGACCTGGTGGTCGAAGCCGCAAGGACCGGAAAGGTGGTCAACGTCAAGAAAGGCCAATTCATGGCTCCCTGGGACATGGGGAATGTCGTGGACAAGGCGCTGAGCGTGGGGAACTCGAAGATCATCCTGACGGAGCGCGGAGCGTCTTTCGGCTACAACAACCTGGTCTCCGACATGCGCAGTTTTCCGATACTGAGGGGGCTGGGCTATCCCGTAATATTCGACGCAACCCACAGCGTGCAGGTACCGGGAGGGCAGGGGACATCGTCGGGCGGCCAGCGGGAGTTCGTGGAATGCCTTGCCAGGGCTGCGACGGCAACCGGTATCGACGGTATCTTCATGGAAGTCCATGAAGACCCGGAGAAGGCCCTGTGCGACGGTCCGAATTCAGTGAAGCTCGATGACCTGCCGGGTATTCTCAAGAAACTCAAGGCGATAGATGCGATAGTGAAATAGCAGTCAATAAATTGTAATCGGAAGACGGAAGACGGAAGACCGTCAGGGAGCTTACATATTGATACTTGAAGAAGCGAAAAGGGTAATACGTGTTGAAGCCGAAGCCCTGGCGGCCCTCGCGGACTCCATAAACGGCGAGTTCGAGCGGGCGGTCGACATGATACTTGCGTCGCACGGCCGGGTGGTCGTTACCGGCATGGGCAAGTCGGGTCTGATCGGCCAGAAGATTGCCTCCACCATGGCATC
This sequence comes from Geobacteraceae bacterium, assembly GCA_035686205.1. Taxonomy (GTDB): domain Bacteria; phylum Desulfobacterota; class Desulfuromonadia; order Geobacterales; family Geobacteraceae; genus CAIWTU01. The sequence goes on along the minus strand of DASRZQ010000146.1, from coordinate 17,364 downwards.
AACCGGCACGCCCGCCTTTTTCCTGCATCCGGCGGAGGGTATCCACGGCGACCTCGGGATGATCATGAAGGGGGACGTGGTTATCGCCATTTCCTACAGCGGCGAGGTTGAGGAGGTGGTCCGCATCCTTCCCGTCATCAAGCGCCTCGGCGCCTCGCTTATCGTCATGACCGGCAACCCCGTTTCGTCCCTGGCGCGGGCCGGCGACGTGCTGCTGGACATATCCGTGAAAGAGGAGGCGTGCCCGCTGGGACTTGCTCCAACCGCCTCCACCACCGCGACGCTGGCGATGGGGGATGCCCTGGCGGTGGCGCTGCTCGTGCGGCGGGGATTCAACGCGGAAGATTTCGCCCTTTTCCATCCCGGCGGGACACTGGGCAAGAGGCTGCTTCTAAAGGTGGAGGACCTGATGCACAGAGGGTCTTCAATTCCCCTGGTGCATTCGGATACCCCCATGCGCGAAGCCCTGTTCGAAATGACGTCCAAAAGACTGGGGATAGTCGGAGTAACGGACGGAAACGGCTCTCTCTCCGGCGTAATAACCGACGGCGATTTGCGGAGGGCGCTGGAGAAAGGCGTCGATATCATGAACGTGGTGGCCGGGTCCCTGATGATCAGGAACCCCAAGAGGATCACGGCCTCGGAACTGGCGGCGAAGGCGCTCCAGCGCATGGAACAGCATGCGATAACATCTCTTTTCGTGTTTGAAAATGAAAACGACGAAAAGCCGGTGGGCATCATCCATCTCCACGATCTGCTGAAAGCGGGGCTGGCCTGATGAAAGAAAGACTCGAAAAGATCAGGATATTGCTGATGGATGTGGATGGTGTGCTTACCGACGGCCGCATCATTATTGATTCAAATGGCGTGGAAAGCAAGTTCTTCAACGTTAAGGACGGTCATGGGATCAAGATGATTCAGCGCGCCGGCCTGGAAGCGGGCATCATTTCCGGTAGAGAGTCCCAGGTGGTTGAAAAAAGGGCCGCCGAGCTCGGAATCAGCTACGTTTTCCAGAAAGCCCACGACAAGCTGGTCCCTTATCGCGAGATTCTGGAGAAGACCGGCCTGCGGGATGAGCAGGTCGCATATATGGGTGACGATATAATCGATATTCCGCTCCTGCGCAGGGTCGGATTCGCGGCTGCTCCGGCGGATGCCGCGAGTGACGTGCTGCCTTACGTCCATTTCGTTTCGAAAATGTCCGGCGGATGCGGCGCGGTGCGTGAAATGTGCGACCTGCTGCTCAAATCCTGCAATGTCTGGGGTGCAATCACTGAGAAATACTTTAGTCGGTAAAGGGGCGTTGCGGGGGGTGGAAGTTGCCACGTTCAATCTCCGTGCCAACTTTCTGCATACCTCCCAGAATCTGCTTTACACCCCATTTTTATGGTGTTATACTTCTGCGTGATATGCCGAAACCCAATAAAATCAAGCTTGTTCTGGCTTTGTCTATCGCAGCCGCCGGAATCTGGCTGACAACCGTGATAGTCCTGAAGACTCACCGGTCGAACGGCCCCGTCGAAATATTGAGGCAGCTTCCAAAGAATATCGATATTTCTCTGCAGAAAATACACTATACCGAGATTAAGGACGGCGTAAAGAAGTGGTCACTGGTTGCGGAGAAGGTGGAATACGACAGGGACCGGACCTGTTCATATTTCAGAAACGTCAAGGTGGATCTTTTCTCCAACGGAAAGGACGAAGGCAAAATAACCTTGACCGCGGACAGGGCCGTATATCACGACAAAACCGGTGATATAGAGGCTGAAGGGAACGTTGTGGCGAGCAACGAAACCGGCATGAGATTCGAAACCGGCCATCTTTCCTATCAGCCGTCGCGCTTCATGATATCGACCGGCGACCACGTCAGGTTCATTGATGGAAAGCTCACGGTCGAAGGAACGGGCATGGAACTGATGATCAAGGCAAAGAAATGCAGGGTTTTGAAAAACGTAACGGCAATTGTCGGGGCAGGAGCAAAATAATATGAAAAAAATAATCTTCTCTCTGCTTTTGCTGTTCCTGTTGTATGGCGACGCTTTCTGCGCGTCAGGCGCGGGCGGCAAGGATAATTCAAGCCAGCCCATCAATATCAAATCCAATGAGCTGTACACCGACAGCAATGCCAGGACGGCCACCTTTGTCGGCAAGGTCGTGGCCAAGCAGAACGACGTAACCATTTTTTGCGATAAAATGATAATCTATTATCCGGAACAGGGCGGGCAGGTCGAGAAGGTCGAGGCTTTCGGCAATGTCCGCATCGTGCAGCTGAACCGTCTCGGCACGGGCGGACACGCCGTTTACGAGAATAAAGAGGGCAAAATAACCTTGTACCAGGATCCCAAAGTCTACCAGGATAAAAATGTCGTTTCCGGAAATGTGATCACATATTATCTCGACGAAGAGAAAAGCGTGGTCACCAGTGGTCCCGGAAAACGGGTGGAGGCGACAATTTACCCGAAAAGCAGAGAAAATAATGGAGAAAGCGGTCCGAAGAAGAACCCTTAGCACCCGCGGACTGAAGAAAAGCTACGATAAGCGTTTTGTCGTGGACGGCGTAGACCTCGACGTATCGGCGGGCGAGGTCGTGGGGCTTCTCGGTCCGAACGGGGCGGGCAAGACGACGACCTTTTATATCGTGGTCGGATTGTGCCGTCCCGAAGCGGGAACCGTCTATCTGGATGACGATAACATAACTTATCTGCCGATGCATGTCCGCGCCCGCCGGGGGGTCAGCTATTTACCCCAGGAGCCGTCGGTATTCCGCAAGTTGACGGTGAAGGAAAATATCATGGCGGTGCTTGAGGCGCTGGATTACCCGGCAAACAGCCGCACGCAGCTCATGGACAAGCTTCTCAGCGAGTTCAAGATCAGCCATATCGCCCATTCGAAGGGATATGCCCTATCGGGAGGGGAAAGGCGGAGGGTCGAGATTGCCAGGGCGCTTGCGGTCAGCCCCGATTTTATGCTGCTGGACGAACCGTTTGCCGGCATAGACCCGATCGCTGTCCTTGACATTCAGAATATCATCGGCGACCTTAAGGAAAAGGGGATTGGCATCCTCATTTCCGACCATAACGTCAGGGAAACTCTCCGGGTGTGTGACAAGGCTTACATCCTCAATGAGGGGAAAGTCCTGGAATCCGGCGAGCCCATGCACATAGCGGAGAGCAGGAAAGCCAGGGAGATTTACCTGGGAGAAAGGTTCAGCCTCTGACCCTGACGAACCGGGTATCGTGTACGCGTTTCTTTTGGTAAAATTGTTACAGGAACAGTAATTTCAGCAAAAGGGTACGGGTTTTATGGCAATTGAAATGCGCCAGCAGATGAAGCTTACCCAGCAGTTGGTGATGACTCCCCAATTGCAGCAGGCGATCAAGCTGCTACAGCTTTCCAGGGTGGAACTGCAGGACCTGGTGCGCCAGGAGATGGAAGAGAACCCGGTCCTCGAGGAAACGCCCGATCTGGAAGAGGCAAAAGAGCCTGATCAGCTTGAGGTGCTTGAAAAGGAAGATCAGCCGAAGGATGAGATTGCCGACTTCAAGGAAGTCAAGGCCGGAGAGGATACACTTCAGGACGTTGACTGGGCCACCTACCTTGACAGCTATAATTACAGCGCCGGGGAGCAGTATTACGACGATGATGACGATCGTCCTTCTTATGAAAACATTCTGACCAGGAAGTCGACACTTTTCGATCATCTTTTGTGGCAGCTGAAGCTCGGGAAATTCACCCCCCAAGAGTTTGACGCAGGTCTTGAGATCATCGGCAATATTGATGAGGACGGTTATTTCCGGGCCAGCCTTTCGGATGTGGCCATGGCCGCCAGCGCCGACGAGAATTTCGTGGAGACTGTCCTGCAGAAGATTCAGGATTTCGATCCCATGGGCGTCGGCGCCAGGAACCTCCAGGAGTGCCTCCTGATCCAGGTGCGACAGCTCGGCATGTCCGGAAGCGTGGTCGAGGTAATTCTGCGCGATCAACTGAAAGACCTGGAGATCCGGAAGTATAAACAGATCGCCAAATCGCTGGGGATTGACCTGAATGAGGTGCTGGCGGCGGCAAAGCTGATTGCCGGCCTGGACCCGAAACCCGGGAGACAGTACGGCCAGGACGATGTCCATTACATTTCTCCGGATATTTTCGTGTACAAGGTCGGCGATGAATTCGTGGTCATGCTGAACGACGAGGGCCTGCCCAACATCAAGATAAACCCGTTTTATTCCGGCGACGGCCGCACCGGCGCCCCGGTCGACGCCAAGACCGAAGAATACATTCACGACAAGATGCGCTCGGCCCTCTGGCTTATCAAGAGCATTCACCAGCGGCAGAGGACCATTTACAAGGTCGCGAAAAGCATCGTCAAGTTTCAGGGAGATTTTCTCGAGCACGGTATCGAATACCTCAAGCCGCTCGTCCTGCGCGACGTGGCGGAAGACATCGGCATGCACGAGTCGACCATTAGCCGGGTTACCACCAATAAATACATGCAGACCCCGCAGGGTCTTCTTGAGCTCAAATACTTCTTCAACAGCGGTATTTCCACGACCGAGGGGGATGCGATAGCCTCCGAAAGCGTAAAAAACAAGATCAGGGAGATACTGGAGAATGAAGACCAGCGAAGGCCTTTGAGCGACCAGCGGATTGCCGAGATTTTGTCGCGCAGCAACATTACCATCGCCAGGAGGACAGTAACCAAATACCGCGAGATGATGAAGATCGGGTCTTCGTCGGAAAGAAAACGGCATTTTTAGTCAGGCCGGAAAGCGAGTCGATTGATTTACATCAGAATTTCAAAAGGAGAGAAACATGCAGATTACAACGACTTTCAGGCATATGGAAGCAAGCGAGGCCTTGAAGAGTTATGTGGAAGAAAAAACTGAAAGGGTTCAGAAATATATCGACGAACCGATTGTCGCGCAGGTTTTCCTGACGGTGGAGAAAATTCGCCATATGGCCGAAATCACCATAACCGCCAAAGGTATTACCATCAAGGCGTCCGAAGAGACCAACGACATGTACGCAGCCGTTGATTCCGTGCTTGACAAGATAGAAAGACAGCTCCGCCGCTACAAGGAAAAGATCAAGGAACACAAGCCTGCCAGCGACACTGAAGAACGCAAAATCAAAAAGAGCGTAGTGGAAGCGGAGAGCCTGGGAGTAAAGACCGAACCAGTGATCATAAAGTCAAAGACATTTTCCATCAAGCCGATGTCGGTGGAAGAAGCGGTCATGCAAATGGACCTGTTGCATAAGGATTTTCTGGTTTTTACCGACGCCTCGACCGAGGGGATAAATGTCATCTACAGGCGCAAGGACGGCAATTTCGGGCTTATCGAGCCGCAAAGGGGCTGATTCGCCTGTTCCGCGTGTCCTGTGCAATTGATAAATGATGTTTTGGCCAGTGCGGACCACCCTGCATTTTAACGGGGAGATATCGGGAATTTTATCCGACAGTTCCGGCATCCGGCTTTTCCGGAGAATAACATAAAGGTTCCTGACGCACGTTCATGAATATATCTCCTTCTGCCGGCGGTCCGCACCCGCATTTCCCGAAATCCCCGGCAGGGGAAAATTCTGCTTTATGGCCGGGAGCGGTGAAAGCATTTAAGAAGTCATACTTGAACGGGATAAAAGATTTTGAATGAGCTCAGCCTTTCCATTGTAGATTTCCTTAATGACGCGGAGTATGGCCTGGATCTTGCTCTGATCGCCGGGGAAAGCGGTCTCGCCAACAGAATCTTTACACCTCGAATACAAAAGCCGGGACTTGCCCTTACCGGATACACGGAGCACCTTCACCCGGACAGAGTTCAAATACTGGGGAATACCGAGATTTCATATCTGAAGCAGCTTCCCGAACCGGTGTCGCAAACATGCCTGGAAAAAATCTGCTCTTTTCCCATCGCCTGCTTTATCCTGACCACCGGACTTGAGCCGCCTCCTTACTTGAAAGAATGCGCGGATAAATCGGGCATACCTTTGATGGTGACTCCGCACGCATCCTCGGTTTTCATTTCACTTCTTACGAAATATCTCGAGGAGAGGCTCCTTCCGTCAACGCACGTTCACGGCGTGCTGGTTGATGTGCTTGGAGTGGGGGTCCTGCTGCTGGGCAAAAGCGGAATCGGCAAAAGCGAATGCGCGCTTGATCTTATTCTGCACGGGCACAGGCTGGTCGCGGACGATGTCGTGCAGATCAAGAAGAAAATGCCCGCGGCCCTGGTGGGAAATGCCGCGGAAGCCCTTCGATATCACATGGAGATACGCGGTCTGGGGATAATAAACATAAAAGAGCTCTTCGGCGTATCATCAATCAGGGAAAAGAAGATTATCGACATGGTCCTCGAACTGGTTGAGTGGAACCCTTCCCATGAATATGACAGGCTCGGTATAGACGACAAGGCTTACAATATTATGGGCGTCGATCTGCATCATTTGAAGATTCCGGTCCGACCGGGCCGGAATCTGACCTCCATAATCGAGGTTGCGGCAAGAAATTACGTTCTGAAGGGCATGGGATGCCACCCTGCCAGGGAATTTCACGAAAAGCTGCTTGCCCGAATGGAATGCCGGCCTTTGGGCGATGAGGTGGAATAGAACCGTGAGGATAATTATTATAACCGGTCTTTCCGGTTCGGGAAAATCAACCGCGGTACGCGTGCTCGAAGACGAGGGATTTTTCTGCATAGACAACCTTCCGCTCAGTCTTTTCCCGACCTTCACCGAACTGGTCGAGAAGTCCAGGGAACGAGTTCGTGATGTCGTGCTGGTCATGGATATTCGCGAGCTTGATTCCCTGCAGGGATATGAAAAGGTCCTCCAGGAGATCCGCGAATCGGGGCACAAGGTCGAGATAATCTTTTTCGACGCGTCCGACGATGTCCTGATCCGGCGCTATTCCGAGACCCGCCGCCGCCATCCGGTCCCGGACAAGGGCACACTTCCGGAAGGTATAAGTTACGAGAGGAAGCAGCTCGAAGGGTTGCGGCGAATGGCCACCCTCATAATCGACACTTCGGAGCTCAATGTCCACCAACTCAAGGAAATGGTCATCTCCAGGGTCAAGGGAGAAAATGGCGACAGGGAAATGCTGGTTCACCTGCAGTCGTTCGGCTACAGGTATGGCATACCGCTCGAATCGGATATCGTCATGGATGTCCGTTTTCTGCCCAATCCTTTCTTTGTGGCGGAATTGAGGGAATATTCCGGGCTCGACCCGATGGTCCGCGAATATGTTCTGGGAAAACCGGAAACGCTGGAATTCATCGGGAAGTTCAAGGATTTGATGGATTTTCTCCTTCCCGGATACCATAAGGAAGGCAAATTTTATCTGACAATTTCCATAGGGTGCACGGGCGGCAAACATCGGTCCGTCGTGATTGCCGAAGAAATGAGTAATTTTTTCAGGGACCACAGGATGAACCTGAAAGTAACACATCGGGATATCGGGAAGGGATAGTGTATGGTTGGTTTGGTACTGGTGGCTCATGCCGGGCTTGCAAAGGAGCTTCTGACCGCGGCTGAGATGATTGTGGGCAAAATCGGACTTGCGGAAGCGGTTGGCATAAGTCCTGATGATTCAGTGGAAAATATTCGGGCCAATGTGACCGAAGCGATAAAAAAGGTCTCCCCTGACGGGGTGATAATCATGACCGACATGTTCGGCGGGACCCCGTCAAATATGAGCCTGTCATTCCTGAAAGACAACGTGGTCGAAGTTCTGACCGGAGTCAATCTGCCGATGCTGCTGAAATTCGCCGCCGAACGGGAAAAGGCCGGCGTCTCCGACCTGGCGCGGATGCTGAAAGAATGCGGCCAGGAGAGCATTTCCGTGGCGGGCGACTATCTGAAGTAAATAACGTGAGACGCAAGACGTGAGATGAGAGACGTGAGATGTTGAAAATGGGTTTCGCCTCCGCGTCTAGTGTCTTACTTCTCACGACTTACAACTTTTTTTTGGGGGGGGCGCGCGTCCGGTCAAAAGATTCGTACGGAGCCGCCGTACGGCACTACTTATATGCTTTCAAATGAATTTACCATAGTGAACAAACTGGGTCTCCATGCCAGGGCATCCGCACTGCTCGTCAAGACGGCGAGCCGGTTCATGTCGGATATCCGGATCGAGCGCGAAGACATAGAAGTAAACGGCAAAAGCATCATGGGCATCATGATGCTGGCCGCCGCGAAAGGGACGACCATACAGGTCAAGGTAGAAGGAGAGGACGAGGCGGAAGCGATGCAGGTTCTGGGGGATCTTATCAGGGATGGGTTCGGCGAAGAGTGACAACAGGGTGTTTCACGGGATCGGAGCTTCTCCGGGAATCATAATAGGAGAGGCGAGGGTCGCCGACAGGAGCCGTGTATCTGTTGTTGAGGTGGCTGTTTCCCCGTCGGAAATCCCATCGGAAATCGAACGATTCAGGAAGGCCCTGGATGACGCGAAAACCGAGCTCCGGGCCTTGAAGGAAGAGATTGCGGATAGCAGGGGCATTGAGCATCTCTATATAATCGATACCCACCTGCTCATCCTCGAAGACTCCATGCTGGTCAGCGAGACCGTCGGCTTTATCGAGCGGGAGAAGATCAACGCCGAAGCCGCCCTGAAGAGAACGCTGAGGAAATTCAAGGAATTTTTCGCCGGGATTGAAGACGAATACCTGCGGGAAAGATGCGGAGACATCGAAACGGTCGTTGAGCGGGTTCTCAGGAACATGGTCGGCAAACGCCATGAGCCGCTCATGGAATCCGGGGGAAGGGTTATTATCGTCGCCCACGACCTGTCGCCGGCGGATATTCTCCAGATAGACAAAAAGAAAGTCATCGGTTTCGTCACCGAACTGGGCGGGAAGACATCGCATTCGGCCATTCTTTCCCGCTCGCTGGAAATACCCGCCGTAGTGGGGCTCGAGAAGATCACCTCGGAAGTTTCGGACGGTGACCCGCTCATTGTCGACGGCAAGAACGGGCTGGTGATTCTGACCCCCGACGAAGAGACTTTCCGCGATTACCTGCGAAAAAAGCAATACCTTGAGTACCGGGAGAGGGAACTCCTGAAGCTCAGGGACCTTCCGGCGGAAACGCTCGACGGTTATCGCATCCGTTTAAAAGGGAACGTGGAGTTCATAGAGGAAATTCCTTCAATCAAGAAGCATGGCGGTGAAGGGGTAGGTCTGTACCGGACGGAGATGCTTTTTTTCAACCGTGATACTCTTCCGGATGAGGAAGAGCAGTACAGGGCCTATTCCGAAGTGGTCAGGCAGATGTCGCCCCTCCCGGTGACCATCCGCACACTGGATGTCGGCGGCGACAAGTTCGTCAATGATTTGAATCTCGACGACGAGCTCAACCCGGCCCTCGGCTTGCGCGCAATACGACTGTCGCTGCTCAAACCGGAGATGTTCAAGACGCAATTGCGCGCCATACTGCGGGCGGGTGTTTTCGGAAAGGTCAGGATATTCTTCCCTATGATTTCCGGGGTTGGCGAAGTCCGTGAAGCGAAGGCCCTGCTGGAAGAGGCCAAGGAAGAGCTGCGGCAACGTTCCATTCCTTTTGGTGAAAACATCGAAATCGGAATCATGATAGAAACGCCGTCGGCGGTTATCGTAGCGGATTTTCTGGCCCGCGAGGTGGATTTCTTCAGTGTCGGCACCAATGACCTGATCCAGTACTCTCTTGCCGTTGACCGCACCAACGAACATCTTTCACATCTTTACGAGCCGCTCCATCCGGCCGTGCTCAGGGCACTCAAGATAGTCGCGGACGCGGCCCACGCTGCCGGCATCAACGTCTGCATTTGCGGCGAGATGGCAGGAGAGCCCACCTACCTTCCGATCCTTCTCGGACTTGGCTATGAGGAGCTTTCCATGAACGCGGTATCCATTCCCGAAGTGAAAAAGGTCCTCAGACGCTGTTCCAGGAGCGAGGCCGAGGCGCTGGTCACGCAGGCGCTTAAATTCACGACCGCAACCGAGGTTGAATCCTACCTGCAGAGCCAGATAACCGCCCGTTATTCCGAGAGTATCGATTAAAGCGGTTCTTCTTTTCCAACTATTTCTTTCTTGACATTAGTCCGTGCAGGTTTTAATATTCAGAGTCTTTTGCTTTGTCCACGCAACCGGCAATAATTCTGCATTCAAGGAGTCGAAATTATGGGCATGACTGATTTTATTTTTACATCAGAGTCGGTATCCGAAGGCCATCCGGACAAGGTTGCCGATCAGATATCAGATGCGGTTCTCGACGCGATTATCTCGCAGGACCCGAAGTCGAGGGTTGCCTGCGAATCGCTGGTGACGACCGGGATTGTATTCATCGCCGGAGAAATCACCACGAATGCAATCGTCGATTACCAGAAAATCGCCCGCGAAACCATCAAGGAGATTGGTTACAATGATTCGGCCATGGGATTCGACTGGGAGACCTGCGCGGTTCTTACCTCCATCGATAAACAGTCGCCCGACATCTCCCAGGGAGTTACCGAAGGCGAGGGAATGTTCAAGGAGCAGGGTGCCGGCGACCAGGGGCTCATGTTCGGCTACGCGTGCACGGATACCCCCGAACTGATGCCCATGCCGATTACCCTTGCCCACAAGCTGACCATGAAGCTCGCGGACGTCCGCAAGAAAGGGGTCCTGGATTTCCTGCGCCCGGACTCGAAGTCGCAGGTGTCCATAAGGTATATCGATGACAGGCCCGTCCACGTCGACACGGTCGTCGTCTCCTCCCAGCATTCACCCGAAGTCACCTATGAGGCAATAAAGGAAGGAATAACCGAGGAAGTCATCAAAAAGGTCGTTCCTGCCGAACTTATGGACAACAATACCAGGTTCTTTATCAATCCCACGGGACGTTTCGTCGTCGGCGGCCCCATGGGAGACTGCGGCCTGACCGGACGCAAGATCATCGTCGATACTTACGGGGGCCAGGGGTCTCACGGCGGCGGCGCATTTTCCGGCAAAGACCCATCCAAGGTTGACCGCTCGGCCTCTTACATGGGGCGGTACGTGGCAAAGAACCTCGTTGCCTCCGGCTTGTGCAGCAAATGCGAAGTTCAGGTAGCATACGCGATCGGGGTTGCCGAGCCTGTCTCGGTCATGGTTAATACCTTCGGAACCGGCAAAATCCCGACCGTAAGGATAGCCGAAATTGTCAGGGAAGTCTTCGACCTGCGGCCGCGGGCGATAATCGAACAGCTCGACCTGCTCCGTCCCATCTACAAAAAGACGGCCGCATACGGGCACTTCGGCCGCAATCTCCCGGAGTTTACCTGGGAAAAAACGGACAAGATCGATATACTCCGGGAAAAAGCAGGGCTGTAGCAGTGCATCGGAGTTGCGAAACAAAGGCCGGCGGGGATTCCCGCCGGCCTTTCCATTCAGGGGGCAGGCTGCTTTTTACGCGATACGAAAAAAAAGCTTGTCCTCTCTTTTGCTAGAGGTCTTCTTCCGCTAGAGACAGGTCGGAAACCAGGCAGTCCAGGTCTATTTCCTCCAGCAGCTCTTCCGCCGACTCGAATTGGGCCATGAATTTTTCAACGTTTTCCAAAGAACCCGGTGTCCGGCGTAGGGCGTTAATGATCAGTTCCGCTATCTGCCCGGGTTTCATTTCCGGAGTTATCGCATACCTGTCGCCCAAGCCCAGGTTCGCGACAACTTCCTCTACGGACAGCGGCGTTCCGCCGTCCTCGTGAAGATCCCGCCAATCCTGAACGAGAATTTCGAGCCCCTTTTCAAGATCCATATCTGTCCCCTTCTTGATGAATTAAAACCGGATTGCAACCAAATTATACCATGATATTACCCGTCTGTTCTTGACGGCTTCCGGCTGAAACGGTATCCGACTCCGCGAATGGTCTGGAAGTAGACCGGCTTGGAAGAGTCAGGCTCAAAATATTTCCTGAGGCGGACGATGAAATTGTCCAGGGTCCTTGTCTCAACTTCCGAGGAATATCCCCATACGCCTTCCAGCAGAGTTTTCCGGGGTATGACCTGTCCCTCGTTCTGGAAGAATAACGCAAGTGTCTTCACTTCGAGGTCGGTGAGATCAATTTCGCCCTGGGCGGTCCTGGCGTGATAGGATAGAAGGTAGACTTCGTTGTCGCCGAAAACGTATCCTTCTTCCACCGGCTCCGGGCGATACCAGGAAGACCGCCGCAGCATGCCCTTTACCCGCAGCAGAAACTCACTGAGATTAAAGGGTTTCGTCAGGTAGTCGTCAGCGCCGCTGGCGAGTCCCGTTATCCTGTCTCCCTCCTCGGCGCGGGCCGAAAGTATCAGCACGGGCACCCTCGCGTCCAGTTTCCTGACGGCGGCGCAGACGGAAAAGCCATCCATGCCGGGCAGCATGATATCGAGAATGAGCAGGGAAAACCGGTTGAACTGCAGAATGGCAAGCGCTTCTTCACCGCTCTCCACGTGGCTTACGCGGTATCCTTCCTGCTCCAGGTTGAAGCAGATGCCCCTGGCGAGATTTATTTCGTCCTCGATCAGCAGGATATGCTGTTTTTCATCGTTCATGGAACAATTACCGCTTCCTGGCAAGGGGAAGGCAGATATGAAAGGTTGATCCTTTCCCGGCCCCTTCGCTTGTCACCCAGACTTTCCCGCCGTGTTCTACTACGATGGACCTGACAATGTAAAGTCCGAGCCCGGTTCCCCGGAGATTCTCGCCGTGGCGCCGGACCCTGTGGAATTTCCTGAATATCTTTCTTAAGTCGCCGGGCTCCAGTCCCATGCCGTTGTCCCGGAAGGCGAGGTGGCAGTGCCGTCCCTCCCTGCCAAGACGCACGACGATCTCCGGCGCGGAAGGGCTGTAGAGAACGGCGTTTTCAAACAGGTTCCTGAGCACCGTCTCCATGTCTTCCTCGTTTATGGATGTTTGAATGCCGGCATCCGCCTCCACGGAAATGCTTCCTCCTTTCGGCAGCTTTTCCCTTTTCTGCTCCATTATGTTCCTCACGAATGCCGAAAAATCTACTACCTGCCGAGGGATCATCCGTCCGCGCTGTTCGAGTTTCGCCGCGGTCAGCAGGTTGCTGATCAGGCTGTTGAGCCTGTCGATGTCAGACAACATCGTGTCGACAAACCGCTCGAGTTTGTCCGGCTGCAGTCTGCGCATCCGGATCGTTTCGAGATGCAGCTGGATGGACGCCAGGGGCGACTTCAATTCGTGTGTTATCTGCGATATGGCGTTCTTCTGCTGTTTGTAAAGGTTTGACTGCCGTTTCCAGAACAGGAAAATGACATAAACCCCGGCAAGCATCACGAGCAGGAGCAATAAGCCCTGCACGAGGACAAACCAGTCGAGGCCGTGCCCAACGGGTCCGGGTTTGTATCTTTGCGCGAGCTCTCGAAATTCCCTGTGCCGCCCCACGAACCAGTATATCCAGAAAAAAACGACAAGGACCCAGACCATCTGGATGCCGATGAGAGCGAAAATGGGATGAAATATTTTCTTAAACATTCTCATGCCTGAATCCGTGATGTCTGAACGCCCAGGCAAGCGGAATGCCGGGGTTTGAACGCCATTGACACCCTTTCACGCCTGTCACGCCGGGTGAACTTCGCCGGGAGGTCTCATCCCACGGGAATGCAAGAAACCGAGGCGTTTCGCGCAGACGAAGGCGTGAAGACGTCACGGATTCAGATCATGGTCTTGAAACCACAATTACACAGATCCCGTTTGATTTTACAGTACTATTACACAAAAGACGGCATTTTTCCAGTAAACTCGGTTCACGGGAATTGAAAGCAACTTGTCGGGAAGGAGCCATCCGCGGAAATGAATTCACTTGTAATCGGCAAACACGAGGTGAGGTATCCAATTGTTCAGGGAGGCATGGGTGTGAGGATTTCCGGCGGCTCCCTAGCGGGGCACGTCGCTAAATGCGGCGGTGTGGGAGTCGTTGCCGCCGCGGGAATCGCCATGAACAGCCCACATTTCAAAGGGAATAATTATCAGGCGGCTGATTCCGAAGCCTTGAAGTCGGAGCTGCGGAAGGCTTATGAAATCGCCCCCGGCGGGGTCGTCGGGGTAAATGTGATGGTGGCGCTGTCCGATTACGAATCGCTGGTAAAGGCGGCCATAGAAGGCGGGGCGAAGATTATCATCTGCGGCGCCGGGCTGCCTCTCACCTTGCCTGAACTTGCCGGGTACGCTCCGGACGTGGCGCTGGTTCCCATCGTATCGTCGGTCAGGGCGGCGCAACTGATTGCCAAGAAATGGGACAAATCCTACAACCGGCTTCCCGATGCGGTGATCGTCGAAGACCCTGAAACCGCGGGCGGCCATCTCGGCGAGAAAATGGAAAATATCGGCACTGGCGAATATGACCAGTATGCGACGGTTCGCGCGGTCAAGGAATTCTTTCTCAATGAATATGAAAAAAATGTTCCGGTCATTGCGGCAGGCGGAATCTGGGACCGCGCGGACGTTCTCGACGCACTGGAGCGCGGAGCCGACGCGGTTCAAATGGCCAGCCGCTTCGTGGCTACGGTTGAGTGTGATGCGGACGAAAGCTTCAAAAAGGCTTACATTGATTGCCGCAAAGAGGATATCGGCCTGATCATGAGCCCTGCCGGGCTTCCCGGCCGCGCCATTATACGCAACAGGGAGCAGATTTCCCGCTTCGACCGGGATAACGGGATCAGGTGCAGCACCGCCTGTTTGAAAAAATGCACCTATAAGGAATCCATGGAACGCTTCTGCATCGTAAAGGCCCTGGACCGCGCCCAGCGTGGGGATGTGGAAACCGGCCTCATATTTTGCGGAAGCAACGCTTTCAAGGCCGATCGCATCGTCCCGGTCAGCGAAATCTTTGACGAGCTTTTCGCGAGGGAAAACGTCGAAAAGGCCGCGTGAAAACAGTTCCGGTTGACCCGGCAGTGTTTAACTGGTATAAAACTAGACAGAAAACGGGGATTTCCCTGATCAAAATATTGCCGGAGGAGATGTATGGCCTTGAAAGAAGCACAGAAAACCAAATCGCCTGAAGGTTGCGGCGATTATAAAGTACGCGACATATCCCTTGCTTCATGGGGACGCAAGGAAATAGAAATGGCGGAGAAGGAAATGCCCGGACTGATGGCTCTGAGGGAAGAGTTCGGTCCTTCGAAACCACTCAAGGGAGCGAAAATCGCGGGATGCCTTCACATGACCATCCAGACCGCCGTCCTCATCGAAACGCTCATCGAGCTGGGAGCGGATGTGCGCTGGTCTTCCTGCAACATTTTCTCCACCCAGGACCACGCCGCCGCTGCCATGGCGGCCGCCGGCATCCCGATCTTCGCGTGGAAAGGCGAAACGGAAGAAGAATATGACTGGTGCATCGAACAGACGTTGAGGTGGCCGGACGGCTCCACGCTCAACATGATCCTGGACGACGGCGGCGACCTGACCGCCATTCTCCATAACCGCCACCCTGAGATGCTGGAAAACGTGCGCGGCATCAGCGAGGAGACGACCACCGGCGTGCATCGTCTTTATGATATGGTGCGGAAGGGAGTCCTTGCCGTTCCCGCGTTCAACGTCAACGATTCGGTTACCAAGTCGAAATTCGACAACCTTTACGGATGCCGGGAATCCCTGCTGGACGGGATCAAGCGGGCCACCGACGTAATGATAGCCGGAAAAGTGACCGTCGTGTGCGGCTATGGCGACGTGGGCAAGGGGAGCGCCCATTCCCTGCGCGCCCAGGGCGCTCGCGTACTGATTACGGAAATCGATCCGATCATCGCCTTGCAGGCTGCCATGGAAGGGTTTGAAGTAACCACCATGGAAGACGCGGCGCCGGTGGGAGATATTTTCGTGACCGCGACCGGCTGCTGCAGGGTCATCACCCGCGCCCACATGGAGATGATGAAGGACCAGGCCATTGTCAGCAATATTGGTCACTTCGACAGCGAAATCGATGTCGCCGCAATCCGCGGGCTGGAGTGGGTAAACGTCAAGCCCCAGGTTGACGAGGTGATCTTCCCCGACGGAAAGAAAATCATCCTCCTCGCCGAAGGCCGACTGGTGAACCTCGGCTGCGCCACCGGCCATCCGAGCTTCGTCATGTCCAACTCCTTCACCAACCAGGTCATGGCTCAGCTCGAACTGTGGACCAACCCCGGGAAATACGGGAAAAAGGTCTACATGCTGCCCAAGATCCTCGACGAGAAGGTGGCGCGCCTGCACCTCGGGAAACTCGGTGTGAAGCTTACCACGCTGACGATGGAACAGTCCGAATATCTCGGGGTTCCGGTGGAAGGCCCCTACAAGTCGGAGTTCTACAGGTATTGATTTAAAGCGAATATCTGGTCGAAAACGAAAAAGCTGCCCGGAAACGGGCAGCTTTTCTTATTGGCTGCAAACAGGAAGATCATATCTTGCCACTTTTTCTTGATGCAATCAATTTGTTGTCATTTCGAGTGTCAGCGAGAAATCTTGAACCGGGTCAATCAGTATGTCTCTCTGCGTTCGACATGACATAACGGGTAATTGCTTGATTGTGATTCCCTATTACACCGGCACAAAGTACACATCTGTCGGCTTGAACTTGCAGTTGCGCAGAAAACGGGCGTGTACCGGCATGCCGACCCTGACTTCGTCGGGTTCCGTCCCGATCAGCCGGGACATGAACAGGGTGTCGACCCCGTCGAATTCGACCAGGATCAGGGTGAACGGCGTTTCCTTGAGGAATGCCTCGCTGCCGAAATAGCAGGTGGTGAAGGTATGGACCTTCCCGCGGAGCGGGAGTTCGAACCATTCGGTCTTCGACCCGCACTCCATGCAGTGGCCCCGCGGGGTGGCGTATTTGTACCCGCAGGAAACACACCTGCTGCCTAATAGTTTCTTCTTCGTCAGACCGGCGAAAAACGGCGAATCCTGGGCGTAAGAATGAATATAGTCGACCTCGTAATGATGCTTTATGATAATCGGGTCGACGTTGAAAAGGATGGTCCCTTCCTCTGTCTCCGGCAGTTTGGCGTTTTTGTTCACGACGGCCTCCATTGTTAATTAAAAGCAAAACTGAATTTGACAGGGATAACCAGGATATTCAGGATGGAAAACCCGGAACCCGAAAAAGGGTTTGCTATGGTAATTTTTGCCGTTCATTCAGGCCAACCTGAATAATTTTTTTAAATTCAAAGCAGTACCGGATTTCTTTCAATTCTTTGTGACTTTATCCCGTCTATCCTGAATATCCCTGTTAAAACGCTTTGTCTTTTGTTTATGCTCTTTCCAGTATCGATACAGTTATGTAAGTGCCCGTCCCTGCATGGCTGTGTATCAGTCCCCTTTTAGCGTTCTTGATCTGCAGGGTATTATTGCCCATGTGTTTGCCGACGGTTTCCTGAAGCTGCCAGAAGGCGAACACCG
>DASRZQ010000145.1:0-8168 GCA_035686205.1 Geobacteraceae bacterium | reverse complement strand
AATTTCAAAGGAGGGTTGAATGTCGATTCAATTCCGTCTGATCTTTGCCATTCTGCTGCTGCCGCTGCTGTATGGCTGCACTTTTTTCAACGTCAATATCATACCTCCGGTCAAGCCCCTGGAAGAAAAGGTCGTCGAGGGGGAAGGGCGGCCGAAACTGCTTCTTCTTGATATTACCGGGTTCATTTCGGAAAAGGAGTCCGACGGGGTCCATCTGGCAAAGGAAAAGCCTTCGATCGTCTCTCGGGTGAAAGAGGCGCTGCGGAAAGCGGAAAAGGATGAAGACATAGCCGGTGTGATCCTGCGGATCAATTCTCCGGGCGGGACAGTGGCAGCCAGCGATATCATCTACCACGAGATAAAAGGGTTCGAGAGCCGGAAAAAAGTCCCGGTTTATGCCTGCATCACTGGAGTAGGGACATCGGGTGCCTACTACATAGCCACCGCCTCGGACCTGATTGTGGCGCACCCGACCGCGGTAACCGGAAGCATCGGGGTAATCCTGCTCAATTTCAATCTGGAGGGGCTTCTGGGCAAGGTCGGCATAAGCGAAATGTCGATAAAATCGGGAGCGAAAAAAGATATCATGTCGCCGTTCAGGGCGAGCACCGCCGAGGAACGACAGATCATGCAGGACATAATTGACAGTTTCGCAAGGCGTTTTCTCGACGTGATCATGGCTCGCAAAAACAACCGTTTGGAGCGCAGGGAACTTGAGAAGCTGGCGGACGGTCGCGTTTACACGGCCGGACAGGCCCTTGCGGCGAAGCTCATCGACCGGACGGAGTATCTCGACGATACCATCAACGAAATGAAAAAAGCCCTGGGCATCAGGGAGGCGAGGGTGGTCACCTACTACCGGCCCGGCAGCTATCGCGGGTCGATCTATTCCGGGGCCGATACCGATGCTTCGACCGCCGTGAACCTGATCAACATCAACGCGGACGGACTTGAAATGTTTTCGTCGCCGCAGTTTCTTTATCTGTGGCGGCAGTAACCCGAAAAAGGAGGATCACATGAAACTGCTTGTAATCTTCACCATCCTGCTCTGCTCCTGCACCATTTCACAAGTTAACACGGCGGAAAACTTCAGCGACCCGGCGAAACCGGTGAAAATTCCGGCTGGTAGCGAGTTCACCCTGACGCTGGAATCCAACAGGACAACGGGATACCAGTGGCAACTGGCCAAATCCCCGGATGAAGCAGTGGTTCAATTTGTCGGGAACAAATACGAGGTCCCCGATACGAAGCTGATCGGGGCGGGCGGCAAGGAGATCTGGACCTTCAAGGCAGTGGGGAAGGGGAAGACCGAAATAGCCCTGAAATATGTGCGTCCGTGGGAAAAGGATGTTCCCCCGGTGAAGGAAGCCGTGTTTACCGTGGTTGTGGAATGATATTGTGAAACATGCCTGAAAAGCCAGGCATTAATCTGGTTTTAAGAACACATAAATTCCGACGTAATTCAGCCGGGTTTAACAGAAGAATTTTCAGGAACCTCGAGAGAACACCCACACCGGCCGCCGGCAGCCCTTGCTGCAAACCAGAGGAGGGAGACGAGTCCCCAGGCGAGTCCGGCAACTACCCCTGCATCGATTATTCCCCTCCAGGGCTGGGGCACCTGGTGGACCGCAAGGACCAGGACGATGATACCGACGGTCAGGGAAATGGAAACGGCCCTGCGTCGCCGGGTGGCGTGGAAATAACCCATGCAGAACAGGGGCGCGAAAACGATGTGGAGGATCTTCGGGTGGTAGCGCAGGTAGAGCGCCCGGGCGGCTACCCGTGGGGAGAAACGCTGCTGGAAGCCGCGGTATCCCTCCGCATGGGCCATTATCAGAATGCTGGCCGACCATGCCAGCCAGTGGTACCAGCGGAAGGTGGCGGAAAAAGCGGCCAGGGCGAGAGGGGTCAGGCGATATATGGCACTGGCGAGGAGCAGAAAGACTCCGGTGATACCCCAGATCGCGCCGATTGTTCCCGCCATTCAGCTTTTCCCCCTACAGCATCTTCCTCAAAAACTGTCCCGTGTACGAACGGGTAACCCTGGCCACCTGTTCGGGGGTGCCTGTGGCAATGACCTCGCCGCCCCGGTGCCCGCCCTCGGGTCCCAGGTCGATTATGTAATCCGCGGTCTTGATGACGTCCAGGTTGTGTTCGATGATGACGATGGTGTTGCCCGCCGCCACGAGCTTTTCCAGCACTTCGAGCAGCTTGTGGATGTCGGCGAAGTGCAGGCCAGTGGTGGGCTCGTCGAGGATGTAGATGGTCCTGCCGGTGGCGCGCCTGGACAGCTCCTTGGCCAGCTTGACGCGCTGCGCTTCGCCTCCCGAGAGGGTGGTGGCCGACTGGCCGAGCTTGATGTAGCCGAGGCCGACCTCCTCCAGCGTCTGCAGTTTCGCCTTGATGCGCGGGATGTTCTCCATGTAACGGACCGCCTGGGAAACGGTCATGTCCAGGACGTCCGCGATTGATTTTCCCTTATAGTGGACTTCCAGGGTCTCGCGGTTGTACCTGGCCCCCTTGCAAACCTCGCACTGCACGTAGACATCCGGCAGGAAGTGCATCTCGATCTTGATGATGCCGTCGCCGGAGCAGGCCTCGCAGCGGCCCCCCTTGACATTAAACGAATAACGCCCCGGCTTGTAGCCGCGCATCTTCGACTCGGGCAGCTGGGCGAACAGATCGCGGATTTCGGCGAAGACGCCGGTGTAGGTGGCCGGATTGGAACGGGGGGTCCTGCCGATCGGCGACTGATCTATGTTGATGACCTTGTCCAAGGCATCGAGCCCGTTTATTTCCCTGTAGGTTCCAGCCTTTTCCCTGCTCCGGTAAAGCCTCTGGCAGAGTGCCTTGTAGAGGGTGTCTATGATCAGCGTCGATTTGCCCGAGCCGGAAACGCCGGTAACGCAGGTCATCACTCCGAGGGGAATTTCCACTTCGATTTCCTTGAGGTTGTTTTCAGCCGCACCGGTTATTTTCAGGAACTTGCCGGGTTTCCGCCGTTTCTTCGGCACCGGGATGGAGAGGGCGCCGGACAGGTACTGTCCGGTCAGTGAAAGCGGATTTTCCATTACCTCTGCCGGCGTCCCCTGGGCCACCACCTCGCCGCCGTGGACACCGGCGCCCGGACCCATGTCGATCACATGGTCCGCTTCCAGGATGGTCTCCTCGTCGTGCTCTACGACAAGCACCGTGTTTCCCAGGTCGCGCAGGTGCTTGAGGGTCTGCAGCAGCCTGGCGTTGTCCCGCTGGTGAAGGCCGATGGACGGCTCGTCGAGGATGTAGAGTACCCCCACAAGGCTGGATCCGATCTGGGTGGCAAGCCTGATCCTTTGCCCTTCGCCCCCCGACAGGGTACCGGAGGTGCGGTCCAGGGAGAGGTAATCCAGCCCCACGTCGACCAGGAACTTCAGCCTATCCCTGATCTCCTTCAGGATGCGTCGTGCAATCTCTTCGTCCTTCTTCGACAGTGAAAGATCGCTGAAGAAAACAAGCGCGTCGTTTATGGAAAGCGCCGTGATGTTACATATGTTGCGGCCGGCAACTTTAACGAACAGCGCCTCCTTTTTCAGCCTGGCGCCGTGGCAGGTGGGGCAGGGCATGACATTCATGTACCTTTCCAGCTCTTCGCGCACCTGCTCCGACTCGGTTTCCCGGTAGCGCCGCTCCAGGTTGTTGAGCACTCCCTCGAATTCCTTGTAGTAAAAATGCTTGCGGCCGCCGTCCTCTTCCCACCAGAATTCGACCTTGTCCCTCCCGGAACCGTTGAGGACGATGTCCCTGACCCTGGACGGCAGCTTCTTGAAAGGAGTGCGTATATCGAAGTCATAGGCTTTGGCCAGGGCTTCCAGGGTCTGGTGAAACCAGCCGGAAAGCCTCTTTTCCCATGGCGCGATTGCCCCTTCCCGGATCGACAGGTCGGGGTTGGGGACGACCAGTTCGGGGTCGAAATACATGCGGGTGCCGAGCCCGGTGCAGTCGGGGCAGGCGCCGTAGGGGTTGTTGAAGGAGAACATGCGCGGGGTCATCTCCGGGTAGGAGATGCCGCAGTCGATGCAGGCGAGGGCCTCGGAATAAAGAAACGTTTCGCCGTCGGTTACAGCTACCTTCACAACCCCTTCCGCGTGGTGCAGGGCGATTTCCAGGGAGTCGGCCAGCCGACGCTGGATGCCTTCCTTGACGACCAGTCGGTCGACAACAATATCTATGTCGTGTTTCTTGTTCTTGTCGAGAGTTATCTCCTCGGCAAGGTCATGGGGCGTGCCGTCGATGATGACCCGGACGAAACCGTCCTTGCGCAGCTGAGACAGTTCTTTCCGGTATTCGCCCTTCCGTCCCCGCACCATGGGGGAGAGGAGGCTGAGCCGCGTCCCTTCGTGCAGATCCATGATCTGGTCCACCATCTGGGTCACCGTTTGCGAAGAAATGAGTTTGCCGCAGTTATAGCAGTGGGGTTTGCCAACGCGGGCGAAAAGCAGGCGGAGGTAGTCGTATATCTCTGTAACGGTCCCGACGGTGGAACGGGGGTTCTTGCTGGTCGTTTTCTGTTCAATGGAAATGGCCGGGGAAAGACCCTCGATGGACTCCACATCCGGTTTTTCCATCTGTTCGAGAAACTGGCGGGCATAGGCGGAAAGCGATTCCACGTAGCGGCGCTGCCCCTCGGCATAAATGGTGTCGAAGGCAAGGGTCGATTTTCCCGAGCCGGAAATGCCGGTGATCACCACCAGCCTGTCGCGTGGGATTTCCACGTCGATACACTTGAGGTTGTGCTCGCAGGCGCCCTTGATCACTATCTTGCTGTTCACCATCTTGTCCGCCTCTGTAGTAAATCCCCCACCTGTTTTGACATCTCAAATTTTGAATGTACCATTTAACGGTATGCATTGCATCGAAATTTTTCAATCACGGCGTGTATTCCGAGGATTTAAAGAATATGAAAAAACCGTTTTTTTCCATATTTGTTATCTCGTGCATGTGCGGCATGTCCGCTCATTTATGGGCCGGTGATACATCTCATCCAGGCCCGGGCTGGAACGCGTATGTGCCGAAATACGGCAAATGTTCCGAAAACGGCGGAGAGGACTGGACCGTCGTAATAATACCCCGGGTTTACATCCGCTACGTCGGAAAAGATCTCTGCTGGAGCGAGGTCCGGGAAGTCGAAATCAATATTGATTTTCTGAAATTGCAGAATATCGCCAAGGAAAAGGGCGACACATACACGGCCGGCATAATGTCCCACGGCAACCTCGTGGATTTCTTCACCTGGCTCCTGGAAAAAGGGATATATCCAATGCCCGGCGATGCGTTGTTCGGCGTTCTCGGATATGTGCAGAGAAACGATTACGCGGGGCTGTACGAGCTGTACAGGTCGTTTGGCGAGTCCAGGCGATTAAATCGTGGCAGATGACCCCAGTGAAAATTCACCTTTAACTGTTGACGGAAGCTATGAGAAAGCGTACATACTATCTCAGCGTTGTAAAGATTTTGTTTTCTAATTGGAATTTATTAAACAAAAACTTAGGCTTAGTACATGATTTCATAAATTTGATGTCATCTCGACCAAAGGGAGAGATCTTAATGCATATGAAAAACAGCAAGATTTCTCTCTTTGTTCGAAATGACATCATTTCCGCCGAAATATTGATATGTCATTGAATTTATGAATGGGTGTTGTTAGGCAAAATTGTAGCAAAACAGGTATAAATTATGCCATGTCGGACGAAAACATAGACATATTTAATAACCAATACAAGATTTCTCACTTACGTTCGAAATGACAATTAAATATATTGATCTTGATATTGCGCGAGATTTTTTCGGGAGGGAAAATGAAACTTGGCAGATTAGTGGCAATCTTGTGGATATTTGCCGCGGTCCCGTCATTCGCGGCCGATTCTACCGGCATCAATGAGCTTTATGTCTATCCGTCATTCCAGTACTTTCAGTGGGAAGAATACCACGCCGGCCAGCGGCTCCTCAAGGAAACCGGTCCGCTGTTCGGTGCCGGCGCGGCGATAGGCCTCGAAGGCCCGAAACTGGGCAATAACAACTTCTTTACGTTAAAGGCGAAAGGGGAATTATTCGGCGGCGTGATCGATTATGACGGGCATGCCCAGGATTTGCAGACGGGAGAACAGTTCCCCATAAAGACCGATGTCGATTATTTCGGGACCAAAGGCGAAGCAGACCTGGGGTGGCGGTATACAGTCGGCCAGTTTTACCTTGAACCATTTGGAGGGTTGGGTATCCGGTGGTGGCTCAGGGACCTCCAGGATACCACGAGCACGGATGCGAACGGCAATACGGTACAGGTCGCCGGCTATCAGGAAGACTGGCTGAGCGCATACGCAAGGGTCGGTCTCCGTGGAGGATTTTACGTATCCGGGAATGTCAGGGTTTTCGCGGAGGGGGGGGCGAAGTACCCGTTTTACACGAGAAACAGCACCGATTTCCCGGGGGTCGGCTCCGTGACGGTAAAGCCGGGCGGCAGGTGGTCCGCGTTTGCCGAGCTCGGCGCCCAGTACAAATGGTTCAGGCCGAGCGTTTTCTACGAAGGCTTCAGGTATGCGGATTCACCGCCTTCCAGCGGCCTTTTCCAGCCGGAGTCCGATTCGGATATTATCGGGGTCAACCTGGGTTTCGCTTTCAGGTGAACCGCGGAAACTCAGAACTTCCTCCTGTCGAACATCCTCGGCGTCTTGCGCTCCGACCGCGGGAGTGTCCCGTGGGGCAGGATCTCGGGCGAACAGGAAACCAGCAGCGAATGTTTTATGGCCGAGGTGACGGCTTTTCCCAGCATCTGGTCGTTCCTTTCGTCGCCGTCCTTGGCCCGCTCCACCCTCACCTGCATGTAATCCCTGCCGTCTTCCCCGTGATCGAGGACAACCTGGTATTCGCATCCCACGCCGGCTATGCCTGAAAGTATCTCGTCAACCTGCCCCGGATAGATGTTGACCCCCCTGAATATTATGACGTCGTCCGACCTGCCGAGGATCCTGTCGTGGCGGGGGAGGACGCAGCCGCACGGACATTCGCCGTCAACGAGGCGAGTCAGGTCCCGGGAACGGTAGCGGATAAGGGGAGACCCTTCCTTGCGCAGGGTGGTATAGACCATCTCGCCGATTTCCCCCGGCCGCACCGGTTTCAGCGTCTCGGGGTCCAGCAGCTCCAGGATGTAGAAATCCCCCCAGTAGTGGATGCCGGTGTTGAACCGGCAGGAAAGGCCGATTCCCGGCCCGTAGACTTCGGTCAGCCCGGGAATGTCGTAAATCTCGTCGATTCCGAGATGGCTCTTGATCTCAGCCAGCATGGCGTCGCTGGTCCGCTCGGCCCCAAGGATTACTTTTTTCAGGTTTATCCTGTCCCTCAGCCCGCGCCGGTGGACCTCCTCCGCCAGCAGCAGCCCCATGGAGGCCGTGCAGCAGAGGACCGTCGACTGCATGTCCATGAGAAAGGCGGTCTGCAGTTCCAGGTTGCCGGGCCCGACGGGGATAGCCATTGCGCCGTATTTTTCGCAGCCGAGCTGAAAGCCCGCTCCGGCTGTCCACAGCCCGTAACCGACGCAGATCTGGACCCTGTCTTCGCGGGTGAGCCCGGCCATTTCGTAGCAGCGGGCGAACATGTGGGACCAGTTTTCGATATCCGTTTGCGTGTAGCAGAGTATCTTTCTCTTGCCGGTGGTTCCCGATGAAGAATGGACGCGCACGATGTCGGAGATTTCCACCGACAGCAGGGGCAGGGGATAACCGGCCCTCAGGTCGTCCGCCGTGGTAAAGGGAAGCTTTTCCAGATCGGACAGGCATTTTATATCACCGGGGACAACGCCCGCTTCTTCAAACCTCCGCCGATAGAAAGGGGAATTGTCCCAGGCGTGGGAAACTGTCCATTGAAGTCCCCGCAGCTGCAGGTCCTGAAGTTCATCGGCTGTTTTGAAGAGCGGGGGAAAGCGTTTCAGCATTAACGGTCCTCCAGTTTCATACGGCAGAGAAAAATTGAACCTAAACGGCATTTGCTCGCACAAAGGCGCAAAGATCGCTAAGAAATTCAACTGGTTGTAAAAATAATGAAAATAACCATTTGGGTAATTCGTTCACCTTGATAACTTCCTGATTTTACTTTGCGTCCTTAGCGTCTTTGCGAGAAACTGCTTTTTCTAGGTTGAA
>DASRZQ010000144.1:0-19362 GCA_035686205.1 Geobacteraceae bacterium | reverse complement strand
TAGCGAAAGTCATTGTAAAGCGTTTTTGTTATAAGTTGTTGATATTATTATGCTTGGCGGAAGTACGTCAAACCCTCTGCGCACCCGGTAGACTAGCCATTGAAGCTTCGATTCAAGGGATAAACCTGTCTAGCGTAACTCCTCAATATAAAAGATGAAATGCTGGTTACAGTTATCCCCAAAAAGGCATTTTTAAAATGAATCAATGGAGTGCATCCGTCTTTGGAAGGCTGCCCGGTCATTCCTGCCAACTATACTATCAACTATACAGTTAATTGAATGGTCCCCAAGGTCTTGGGCACAAACAAATCGTAACTAAATGTCAGAATGTGCGGAAAATACGCTGACCTTGTGAACGTCATGCAAAAAACTGCTCTGGGTTTTCCTCCTAGATTGTCCATTGAAGCAAATCTCTTCCACAACTCCGTTCGAAGTGCACTACAGCAAGAGTTTATGCGTTTCAGTCCAAAATCCTTGAGAGGAAAAATTATTTTGTATACACCGGTTAATTTATTATGATATTGTAAATAAAAAAAATTACAGGAGTCAATGAAACCCGGAGACTTTGAAGGTCTCCGGGTTTTTTGTTTTGACTGCGGCAAAAGGAGGCCAGTCGATGAGCACAACACTTTATATCGGGAACATCCCGTTTGGTGTGGCGGAGGAATGTATTAAAGAGCTCCTCTGCAAAATAGGTCAGGTAGTATCGATGCGCTTCATGACGGATCAGTATTCTTTTCAGCCGAAATGGTTCGGTTTTGTGGAAATGGCTACCGTGGCGGAGGCGAAGAAAGCAATGAAAGCCCTTAACGGCAAAATGTTGTTGAACAGGCCCCTCATCGTATTGCAAAGGAACAACAAAGCGCCCGTAACTAAACCATGCTCTTTCTGCATTGCAAAAAGAACATGCAACAAACCCGAAGCAGAGAGAAATAACAAGTGTAACGATTACATGCTCAAAACAGGTAGCGAAAAGGAAAGTAATGAATAAGAAAAAGCTTCACCAGGAACAACCCGGGATCAGACCCATTGATACCTCTCTGACCCGGACCCTTCCCCTTGAGGGCGACCATGCCCTTCGCCGCCGCTTCATGATTCTTGACGAGCCGATTCCGGCGAACACCCGCTTCGGCCTGCTTCTGGAGGTCCTCGACAAGGTTGCCGAAGAGACGGCTCTCAACTATGTCAACAGGTTCCATCCGGAAGCGCGGGTGGTCACTGCGGCCATCGACAACATCCTCGTCCGCGACAACACCGACGTGACCAGGGACATCGTCTTCATTGCCCGGATCAACCATGTGGGACGCTCTTCCCTGGAGGTAGGCATCCGCGTGGAGCAGCCGGGAGAGCCAGCCAGCCACATCGCCTCCTGTTATTTCACCATGGTGGCCCGCTCGGGCATGGGGGAAGATGCTGTCAGCGTCAAATTGCCGCCACTGGAATACATTGACGAAATCGAGAAGGAAAGGGCCCGCAAGACCCTCGCCCGGCGTGAGGACTACAAGCAGCAACAGACTGATCTTCTGGAGCCGCCGAGCCGCGAGGAATACCAGATGCTGACCGGGCTTCACATGGCGCAGGAAACGCCGGGTTTTGCCGGTTTGCTCACCGGACGCCTGATCGCGGATTCCTGGGAAATGATGTATCCGGAGCAGGAGAACGTGCCGCAAAAGATTTTCGGCGGCTACCTGATCCGTCGTGCCTTCGAGCTCTCCTCCATCTGTTCCGAACTGGTGGCTCCAAACCGCTCCATAGTTGTCGCCGTTAACCGGATCAATTTCTTCCAGCCGGTGCGGATGGGTGACAAACTGCACTATACTTCGCGGGTGGTATACACCAATGGCAGTTTTACATGCGTCGAGGCGGGAATCGAACGGATCAGCCGCGACCAGACCAGCAGGGCGTTGTCGAACTCGTGCTTTTTCACCTTTGTCAACGTTGACCAGGCAATGGCACGCCAGCCGGTTCCGCCGGTCTACCCGACCAACTATGCGGAGGATGCGCGCTACCTAGCGGCTTACCGCAGCCATCAGACCCTGGTCAGGCATATCCGTGATATCTGACGGGAGAGCCGGGTTATTTCCCAGTGGTGCTTCTCTATCGTTACCGAATAGCTTTCCTGATTTCCGCTTAACCTTCGTCCACCTGTCAAAAGTTTTACCTTCCTTCACTTCTTTATAAGATCCTCTGGAACAGCCTTTACAGTTCCTTTCCGGGCGACCTCCTCCGGCGAAATCCTTCGCAATGGCCGGAAGCCCGGACTGCGTTGCGATAAAAGGAAAAAATGTGAGTGCAAGCATTCTTGCAGGCTACTTTGTAAATAATAATGAAGCCCGTGGGGCTCTCCGGGAGCTCAGGAGGAAGGGCTTCTGCCGCGCCGCCCTGATACGCAGGACGGTGAACGGAGATGTCCGCATGTCGGACCATTTCCCTTGGCGCCGTGCTCTTCGGGCAACCCTGGCGGCAATCCTGTTCGGGGGGCTCGCCGGAGTCGCCAGCCTGCTCTTTCACCTTCCGGGCGGGAGCCTCTCAATCCTGACCATTGCCGGCGGATCAACGGGAATTCTCGCGTGCCTGGCGTGGATACGGCGCTCGAGGTATGGTATCGAACCAGGGCTCATGCAGGATCACGCCCGCTGGCTGATGCCCGGGGAGACCGTCCTGATCCTCCAGGCCTCCATCGACACGTTGCAGATTCCCATGGCAGTGCTTCGGGAAAGCAGCGACATCCCTCCCGCGGTCTTCGTCATGCATCCGAAACGCGAGAGGCGGAATGAGGTTCGGGGCTCCAGCGTGATGCTCTCTCCCCCGCAAGTCCGGGAGCATGCCCTGCGCATAGCCGGGGACCACCAGGTCGACCCGAAGCCGAGTCGGGATAACGCGCTGCTCAAGCGCCTCGAACAGGCCCGGCTGTGGGTGCGTCAAGCCTGCTCGGATTTGTCAGCGGCGACCCGCCTGGAACAGAGCGCAACTCCGGCCGCCGAGTGGATTCTTGATAATGAGTACATCATCGAGGAGAGCGTCCGCGACGTTCTGTTGAACCTTCCCAAACGCTTTTACCGGAAACTCCCCATGCTCTCGGCTGCTCCCTACCGGGGTCTGCCGCGCATCTACGGCCTGGCGAAGGAACTCGTTTCGCATACGGAAATGCGGCTGGAGCGGGAGAACATCCTGGTATTCATCGAAGCCTATCAAACCATGCACACGTTGACGATCGGCGAACTCTGGGCAGTACCCCAGATGCTGCGCATCGCCCTGAACGAAAGCATTCAGAATCTGGCCACAACGGCCATGACAGACCTGCGCGAGCGTCAGCTCGCCGACTTCTGGGCTAACAGGCTCATTGCCGCCAATCGACGGGATCCTAACCAGCTCTTCTCGATCCTGGCGGAACTTGCCGTGGCGGAGCCGAGTCCCAGCCCCTATTTCGGGGCTCAACTCGTTGGTCATCTCTATGACGAGGCAGCCGCCCTGGCACCTGTCCAAAGCTGGCTTGAACGCACGCTGCGGAAATCCATGAACGATCTCAACCTGCGCGAGCAAAACCGCCGGACGATGGAGCAGATAGCGAGCAGCAATGCCTTTACCAGCCTGCGACAGCTCGAACTGCTGGACTGGCGGGATGTATTCGAGCAGCTCAGCCGGGTGGAGAAAGTGCTCCGGCTGGACCCGTCCGGCGTCTACCCGGAGATGGATTTCGACACCCGCGACCGTTGCCGACGGACGATTGAAGAGTTGGCCCGCAGGTCCGGCCAGTCGGAGGAACAGCTCGCCCGGCGCGCAATCGGCATGGCAGCGCAATCCCTCCAGGACTCGGCGGAGGATGAGCGGCTTTACCATGTCGGGACCTGGCTGATCGGGGAGAAAAGGTGTGAATTCGCGCGGCTCACGGAATGTCGCG
Source organism: Geobacteraceae bacterium (assembly GCA_035686205.1). Taxonomy (GTDB): domain Bacteria; phylum Desulfobacterota; class Desulfuromonadia; order Geobacterales; family Geobacteraceae; genus CAIWTU01. The sequence goes on along the minus strand of DASRZQ010000144.1, from coordinate 15,461 downwards.
AAGCACCGGGTTTCCGTGTCCTGCAGTGGGTATACCGCCACTATGCAGCTGTGTATTTCCTGGGAATCGGCACCCTGGCCGCGCTGTTCATTTCCCTGATAATCGGCTTCGCCATGACCGGACAGGCGCCTGGAATCCGGCTGTTCGCGACACTCCTCCTGCTTGTTCCGGTAAGCCAGCTTTCCATCGAGGTGATCAATTATTTCGTTACGCGGCTCCTGCCTGCCCGTACCCTGCCCAAGATGGATTTCAAGGATTCGGGCATTCCGGACGCTTTTCGCACGCTGGTTGTCGTGCCCATGATGCTGGCGGACGCCGGAACGGTCCGGTCCGAGGTGGAGAAGCTTGAAATACGCTACCTGGCCAATAAGGAAGCCAATCTGCTCTTCGGCCTTTTCACGGATTACACCGATTCGCATCAGTTGCGGCATGAAGACGACGCACAGCTGCTTCGGTCCGCAATCGAATTTATCGAAGATCTAAATCAGCGCCATGGTAGTGAGCGTTTTTTCCTGTTCCATCGCGAACGCACATGGAGTGAATCCGAGCAGAAATTCATCGGTTGGGAACGCAAACGGGGCAAACTCGAAGAACTCAATGACCTTATCGTGGGAACGCGGCCTGAAGCCGCCCCCCGGCTGGTATATGTCGGCGACCCGGAACACCTTGCGGACGTGAGGTTCGTCATCACCCTGGACAGCGACACCCAGTTGCCCCACGGCACGGCCCGCAGGATGATCGAAACCCTGGCTCACCCCCTGAACCGGCCGCGCTTCGATGCCGATGGGAGAATTGCCGCCGGCTCCTACACCATCATCCAGCCGCGCGTCAGCCCGACCCTGACGAGCACGAGCGCATCGACTTTCAGCCGGCTCTTCGCCGACGCGGTGGGAATCGACCCTTACACCCAGGCCGTCTCCGATGTCCATCAGGACCTCTGCGGTGAGGGCTCTTACCACGGCAAGGGGATCTATGACGTGCGCGCCTTCAGTCGCGTGCTGTCGGGCAGGTTCCCGGAAGAGTGGGTGCTGAGCCACGACCTGATCGAAGGGTCCCACGTTCGCGTCGGCCTGGCCAGTGATATCGAACTCTATGACGAGTTTCCGCAGGGCTACCAGAGCTACGCCAAACGGGCGCATCGCTGGATTCGCGGTGACTGGCAGATCGCGGGGTGGGTTTTCCCGCGTGTTCCTTTGGCGGCCGGAGGGCGCGGCGCCAACCCGCTCTCCCTGTTCGACCGGTGGAAGATTTTCGACAACCTGCGCCGAAGCCTGATCCCCGCCGCCGGCCTCGGCCTGCTGACAGCCTCCTGGCTCATTTCTCCACGGGCAGGCGTGGCTGCTTCCCTGGTGGTAGCCATGCAGCTGCTCTTCCACCCGTTGGCGCAGCCCTTCACCATGGCGACCACCCGCAAGGGATTAAGACACTTCTCCATGGCGAAGGTGAAGCACGACCTGCTGCGGGCCATTACCGATGCCGCGCTGCTTCCGCACCAGGCCGCGGTGGCCCTCGATGCAATCGCCCGGGTATGGTACCGCCGTCTTGTCTCCCGGCGGGGATTACTGGAATGGACGGCCCAAGCGACACATTGGAGCGCTTCCAGACGGCAGCCGCTTTTTGTAGCGACACTGGCACTGGGAAGCATCTTCAGCGCTTTGCTGGGGTGGGCGATATTTCGCCATATGCCTTCGAGCCTGGCGATAGCCGGCCCCTGGCTCCTGTTGTGGTTTTTTTCACCCCTGCTCGGCTGGCTCCTGAACCTGCGGCCCCATGTGAAGAGTCGCCAATACCCGCTTCCGGCGCAGGATGTCCGCTTCCTCAGGAATATTGCACGACGGACCTGGCGCTATTTCTCGGAATTTGTCGGAGATGAGACGTCCTGGCTGCCACCCGACAATTACCAGGTTTCCCATCAGAACCAGCTGGCCATGCGCACCAGCCCGACCAACATCGGTCTCTGGATGACCAGTGTGCTCGGCGCCTATGATTCCGGGTACCTGACCGTGAACCAGGCCGTCGAAAAGCTGACCCTTACCATGGAAACCATAGGCCGCCTGGAACGCTATCGGGGGCATCTCCTGAACTGGTACGATATCCGGACCCTCGCTCCTCTCGAGCCCCGGTACGTGTCCTGCGTCGACAGCGGCAATCTGCTGGGCGCCCTCTGGGCGCTGGAGCAGGGGCTTGAGGAGCTGCTGCGGGCGCCCGTCCTCGACGGCAAAGCATTTGCCGGCATGGCCGACACCGGGGAAATCCTGAAACAGGTGGCCGGCCGCGAACGCCTTGCAGGTTTCGATCCCCGCATCCTGGACGAGCTGTTGCACGACTGGGAAGCGCCGTCGGACCGCGTCGTCGACTCGCTGCGCCTTTTGCGGCGGGTGGAGGGAAGCTTCAGGGTTCCCCTTGTCCTGGCGAAGGAGTCCTCGTGGGCCGGAGAGATGGAAAGTCAGGTGTCGGCCTTGCTCAGCATAGCGGACCGCTATCTTTCCTGGATCGAAATCCTTGTCGAAAAACCGGAAGAGGAGATCGCCCGGCTTGGTCCGGAGGCCCTGAACGCCATCCGCGAGGACCTGGCCCGCGCGCCGTCACTCTCCGAGCTTGCCGCCGGCCGGGCCGTTTCCATCCCGATCCTGAAATCCATACTCGGGGAATCCGCTGAAGCCCCCGGCCCCCTTGCGGAATGGATCGCTCGTGTCCTCGAGGCTTTCGCAAGGTCGCAATGGCTGGCCGGAGAAACACTGGGGATGGGCGAACGGCTCATCAGCGCCGTACGGGAGTTATCCGCGGCGATTGACATGGGTTTCCTCTATGACCCGGAAAGAAAGCTGTTCTCCATCGGCTACAACGTTTCCGGCGACCGTCTTGACAGCTCCTTCTACGATCTCCTGGCGAGCGAGGCCAGGCTTGGGAGTTTTGCGGCCATTGCCCGGGGTGATGTCCCCCTCGAACACTGGTTTTCCATGAACCGCCCCTACGGCGCGGTCGGCCGGGACCGGGTGCTGCTCAGCTGGGCCGGCACCATGTTCGAATATCTGATGCCGCTCCTTTTCCAACGCTCCTATGGTAACTCTCTCCTGGATAAAGCGGCTGGTGAAGCGGTGGCGGTACAGATTGACTACGGCCGCAAGAGTCGTGTGCCGTGGGGGATCTCCGAGTCCGCCTATGCCGATCTGGATATCAACAAGACTTATCAGTACAAGGCCTTCGGCGTACCGGCTCTCGGGCTGAAGCGCGGACTGGATGAACAGCTTGTAGTCGCCCCATATGCCACACTTCTGGCGCTTAACGTAGCGCCTGATGAGGCCGTGCGGAACCTGAATCGACTGGCAGGTCTGGGACTTCTGGGCGATTACGGTTATTACGAGGCCATGGACTTCAGCCGTCAGCAGCATCGTGACGGCGGGCGCGGGGTGGTCATAGAAGCGTACATGGCCCATCACCAGGGGATGGGGTTTCTCGCCCTCACCAACTTCCTCCATGACAGCCCGTTCCCGCGCCGTTTCCACGCCGATGCGCGGGTACGTGCCTTTGAGTCCCTGCTCCAGGAGCGGATCCCGAATCTTCCCCCCCTGCATCTCATCTCCACGCGGGAGAATGCCCCCATGCTGATGAGCCCGGAGACGGTTGCGCCGGCAGCAACCACATTCACAACGCCCCATACCTCCACCCCCAGGAGCCTGTTGCTCTGCAACGGCCGCTATGGCTTGATGGTCACCAACAGCGGCGGCGGCTACAGCCAGTGGGGCGACCGTGAAATCACCCGCTGGCGGTCGGACCGCACCCGCGATTCGTGGGGAACATTCTGCTATATCCACGAGGCCGATTCGGACAGCTTGTGGTCCACCACCTGGCACCCCGTCGGCGGAAAGGTTGAGTCGTATTCCGTCGACTTCGCCCTCGACCGGGCCGTGTTCCGGCGCGTCGACAAAGGTCTTCACAGCGAAACGGAAGTAATCGTCTCGCAGGAAGATGACGTGGAGATTCGTCGGATTACACTGGATAATCGCTCCGGCCGCGTCCGCCGCCTCGATCTCACCAGCTATATCGAACTATCCATGGCACCGCACAACGCGGACCGGCAGCATCCGGCCTTCAGCAAGCTTTTCGTACAGACGGAAGCGGTCCCTGAGCAGCGGGCCATTCTCGCATGCCGTCGACCACGCGGTGAAAACGACCCGTCCATGTATGTGGGCCACCGCTTCACAAGCGAAAATGCCGGGCATGAGGCCTTTGAGTTTGAAACCGACCGGGGAAGGTTCATCGGCCGGGGCAGGACCCTCGTCGACCCCATGGGAGCTCTTCAATCGCTCGGTAACAGCCAGGGTTTTGTTCTGGACCCGATTCTCAGTCTCCGTCACAGCCTGACCCTGGAGCCGGGCCGGCAAGTCCGGATTTCCCTTGTCCTCGCTGCCGGAGAAACGCGCGAGCAGGTTTTGCGGCTGATGGACAAGTTCAGCGAACCACATGTCATCGAGCGGACGATGGATTTCGCCTGGGGTCTGGCCCAGCAGGAGTTGCAGGTCCTGCACATGCTGCCTGAAGAAGCCCGCCGATTCCAGCAGCTGGCAAGCCACCTGCTGTTTCCCAACCCGCTCCTGCGCCCGCCCGCCGAACGCCTTGCGGAGAACCGCAAGGGACAGGCGGGGCTGTGGCCCTACGGAATCTCGGGCGACGTGCCCATCGCTATGGTCACCATCAAGGAAGCGCGTGATATCGGCCTCGTTAGTCAGATGCTCCGGGCTCACACCTATTGGCGGCTGCACGGACTTACGGCAGACCTGGTGATCCTCAACGAGGAAGCGGGCGGCTATGAGCAGCCGTTGCGTGAACAACTCGAACGCCTGGTCAGGACGCGTTCCATGCATGCAGCGACCAACCGGCCGGGCGGGATATTCCTGCGCAGCGCCGCGCAAATCCCCGAGGAAGATCTGAGGCTGTTCAAGGCCTCGGCAAGCATAGTGCTCGTGGCGGCGCGCGGCACTCTGCCCCAACAATTGGGCATGCCCATTGAGATTCCCGATCTCGCCGAACCTCTGGCCCGAAAACACGCTTTCCGCGACCCCTCGGTCCCGCTCCCCTTCATGGAGCTGAACTATTTCAACAGCCTGGGCGGCTTTACCCCGGACAGTCGTGAATACGCGATCTATCTCGGCCCCGACACCCACACGCCCGCGCCCTGGGTGAACGTCATCGCCAATCCGACTTTCGGAACACTTGTAACTGAAACAGGGTCCGGCTTCACCTGGTATGGCAACAGCCAGCGCAATCGCCTCACACAATGGTCGAATGACCCCGTTATGGACCCGTCGTCCGAAGCGGTATACATCCGCGACGAGGAAAGCGGCGCCTTCTGGACGCCGACCCCGGCGCCGATTCGCGAGGAGATCGCTTATCGGGCACGCCACGGAGCGGGATATACTGTCTTCGAACATAACAGCCACGGGATCGAACAGGAGCTGACGGTTTTCGTTCCGGTGGACGAGAACGGGGGGGAACCGGTCAAGCTGCAGAGGCTGAGGCTGAAGAACGACACGTCCCGTCGGCGCAGGATCTCGGTAACCTACTACGTAGAGTTGACCCTGGGCGAGCACCGCGAGTCCTCCCAGATGCACGTCATCACTCACTGGGATGACGAAGCCAAGGCCCTCCTGGCACGGAATCGCTTCCACCCCGAGTACGGGGAGCGGATTACTTTTGTATCCATGTGTCCATCTGCCGATTCCCACGGCGGCGACCGTACCTCCTTCATCGGGCGCAACCGCTCGCCGGCCAACCCGGCGGCCATGGAGCAGACCAGGCTGTCACGGCGGACCGGGGCCGGACTGGACCCGTGCGCGGCGCTTCGGGTTACCCTTGAGCTGGCTCCCGGCGAGAGGGGTGAGATCACCTGCATGCTGGGACAGGCCGAGTCGGTTGAACAGGCCCGCGGACTGGTCCTCGCCTATCGGGAGGATGCGGCGACGGCGAACGCGCTTGCCCGGACCAAAGCCTGGTGGGATGCGCTTCTGGGCAACATTGAAGTGCACACCCCCGAACCGTCCGCGGATCTCCTGGTCAACCGCTGGCTTCAGTACCAGAGCCTTAGCTGCCGCATCTGGGGACGCTCCGGTTTTTACCAGTCCGGCGGCGCATTCGGCTTCCGCGATCAACTGCAGGACGTCATGTCTTTTCTCTCTACCAATCCCGATCTGGCGCGCAAGCAGATCCTGCTGGCGGCAGGCCGCCAGTTCAAAGAGGGGGATGTTCAGCACTGGTGGCATGAACCTTCCGGGGCGGGGATCCGCTCGCGCATCTCCGACGACCTCCTCTGGCTTCCTTACGTGGTCGCCCACTACGTCAGGGCCACCGGCGATTCCGGCATCCTGGAGGCGGAAATTCCTTTCCTCGACGCCCCGACGCTGGCAGACGACCAACAGGAAATATTCTCCACTCCGGAGGTAACTTTCGAACGCGCAACGCTGTTCGAGCATTGCCGACGCGCGGTAGCCCGCGGCCTGACGACCGGGCCCCATGGGTTGCCGCTGATCGGGACAGGAGACTGGAACGACGGAATGAACCTGGTGGGCGCCGGAGGCAAGGGTGAGAGCGTGTGGCTTGCCTGGTTCCTGGCGGATCTGCTGCAGGGAATGGTCGAATTATCGAACCTCCTGCAACAGTTGGAGCTGAGCCGGAGCTATCAGGAGGAGAGGAATGCCCTGCTCCGGCGGGTTGAGCAGGCAGGCTGGGACGGGGAGTGGTATCTGCGGGGGACCTTCGATGACGGCACCCCTCTCGGATCCGCCGCAAATATGGAAGCGAAGATCGATTCACTGCCCCAATCGTGGGCGTGGCTCTCGGGCGCCGCCGACCCGGAGCGTGCGGAAAAGGCCCTGGAGTCGGCATGGCGGCGTCTCGTCCGCGAGGATGAAGGCCTGGTGCTGCTTTTCGAGCCTCCTTTCGACAAAACGGAGCCTTCGCCCGGCTATATCAAGGGATACCCTCCCGGGGTACGGGAGAACGGAGGCCAGTACACCCACGCCGCCCTCTGGATGGCCATGGCCTTGGCGCGCAAGGGGGACGGGGAACGGGCGGTGAAAATGCTGCGCATGCTCAATCCGATCGAGCACGCGCGTGATCCGGAATCGGTATGGAATTATGGGGTCGAGCCCTACGTGATCGCCGCCGATGTGTACCGGTTGACCGGGCGGGTCGGCCGGGGGGGGTGGTCCTGGTATACCGGTTCGGCGGCTTGGATGTACCGGGCCTGGGTAGAAGAGATACTAGGCTTACAAATACGTGGAGAGCAGATGCTGGTGAATCCGGTTATTCCAGCGGCGTGGGAGGGCTTCAGCATCCGCTATCGTCACGGTGAAACTATCTACGAAATCCGTGTCGAAAATCCGCACGGAAGCGAGCGTGGGGTAGCGTGGGTGGAGATGGATGGACAACACATACGCGATGGAGTCATCCCGCTGGAACGTGGTTTGATCAAGCATCAGGTCCTCGTCCGAATGGGAGACCCTGTTTAACGAAGTGAGATGTGCGATAACAGAGGCCCTTACAAAAAGGAGAAAGAAATGAACGTCAAGCGCGGAAATGTAGTAAGCCATACGGCAATGATTGAATGGGGCGCCGGTCTGGTTGTAATGGTGGCCGACGACAGGGCGACGATCCAGTTCAGTGATGGAATAATCAGAAAAATCGCTGCTTCCCATTACACTACCCTTCAACCGGCCGACCCTGCTTCTTATGTGCCGCCTCCGGAAATAGTTCCGGAAGTAAAAAAGGTTTGTGCCGTTCGAAAAAGTCAGAAAAAGACGAAAGAACCGGTAGCTTGATCGAAACATTCAGTCCTGGAAAAGATTTGAATCGGGAAAAAGCCCCGGCTCTTCGAAACTGACCCGACCGATTTTTCCAGCCCGAAGCTCTCGCAGAAAAGCTTCGCCGGCCCGATTCAGATCAATCTCCCCTCCGGCAACCAGGCAACCGAGCCGGCGGCCGATTTCGTTGAGAACATCGATGGCGCTTTCGGGCATGTCGGCGAGCCCGTAGCGGCTTTTCAGCTGTTCCGGATAACGCCGGATCATGAAGTTCACCGCGAAGAGCCCCACTTCGGCGCTGTCGAGGGCACCCGCCCCGATGGCGCCGCTGGCCGCCAGCCGGCAGGCCGCAACCTGGTCGCTCATGTCGGGCCACAGCAATCCCGGCGTATCGGAGAGGGTAATGCCGTGACGCAGGTCGATCTGCTGAACGCAGGTGGTGACGGCAGGCTTATCGCCAACCCTGGCAACACACTTTCCCGCCAGGGTATTGATCAGGGTTGACTTGCCGACGTTGGGAATGCCGACGACCATGGCGCGCAGTGATCTGCCGGGTTTACCGCGGGTGGGCGCAAGCTGCAGGCAGAGTCTGATCAGATGATTCACCTCGCGGTGCTGCCTGGCCGACAGCGGCAGGGCGCGAATCCCCGTCTTCTTTTCGAGACTGCGGACCCACGCCTTGGTGACGGCGGGATCCGCAAGGTCGTTCTTGTTCATTACCTTGATGCAGGGCTTGTCCCGACGCAACTCTTCCAGCGTGTGATTGCAACTGGAGTCGGGCAGTCGGGCGTCAAGGACCTCGATGATCACATCCGTCTTCCGGATCATCTCGGATACATCCTCCTGCGCCTTGCTCATGTGGCCTGGATACCATTTTATAGTCATTTCAGTTTTTCCTCTTCGTTGAAACAATCGTTTTTGCCGCTATACACATTAGCACACTTTCCCGGAGGTAAGGGTAAATATCTGAATCTCCGAATCTTGTGTGTCAGGCTCGGTTTTGATGAGCCCGACGAATTACCTGCTTGACACAGCCTGCCTAAAGCTGTTATGGTTATTTATCATAAACCGCCGCAACCTGATAACACATTATCGTAAAAGCCCCGGAATGAACCGGGGCTTTTTTTGTTTCGGCGAACATAGAGAAGGAGCAGCATGAGTTTTAAATCATTCAATTTTCACCCCCACATCGCATCAGGGGTAGCGACGGCGGGTTACGCCAAGCCGACCCCGATCCAGTCACAGGCAATCCCGCGCGTCATGGAAGGACACGACGTCATGGGATTGGCGCAAACCGGAACCGGCAAGACCGCGGCTTTCGTCCTTCCGATACTGCATAAACTGGCGCAGGGCGAACGCGGTCGCGTCCGCGCGCTGGTTGTCGCCCCCACCCGCGAACTGGCGGAGCAGATCAACGGGGCAATCGGCGCCCTTGGTCGTCAGACCCGAGTCAGGAGCGTCACCGTCTATGGCGGCGTAAGCAACCACACCCAGATACAGAAGCTGAAAGCCGGCGCCGAGATCGTCGTGGCCTGCCCGGGACGGCTCCTTGACCACATTACCCAGGGGACCATTGACCTCTCCCGGCTGGAAACGCTGGTCCTGGACGAGGCGGACCAGATGTTCGACATGGGTTTTCTTCCCGTCATCCGGCGCATCCTGAAGCATCTTCCCCGGGAGCGGCAAACACTCCTGTTCTCGGCCACCATGCCCGCCGATATCCGCAAGCTGGCCCACGAAATCCTGAACAATCCGGTCACGGTGCAGGCGGGCTCCGCCGCCCCGGCGGCCACAGTCAGCCACGCACTCTATCCTGTCGGGCAGCATCTCAAAACGTCACTGCTCCTGGAGCTTCTGCGCCACACGGACACCGGGTCGGTGCTGGTCTTCACCCGCACCAAGCACCGCGCCAAACGCCTGGGCGAACAGCTGGAAAAGGCGGGATACCGGGCGACATCGCTGCAGGGAAACCTTTCCCAGAACCGGCGCCAGGCGGCGCTGGAGGGGTTCCGCAACGACACGTTCCAGATCCTCGTCGCTACCGACATCGCCGCACGGGGTATCGACGTGTCACAGGTATCACATGTCATCAACTACGATATTCCCGACACCGCCGAGGCTTACATTCACCGCATCGGCCGGACCGGCCGGGCCGCCCGGAGCGGCGACGCGTTTACCCTGGTGACCGGCGAGGATGCGGTCATGGTCCGCACCATCGAGCGGGCGCTGAACGCTTCCCTGGAGCGCCGAACGGTGGCCGGCTTCGATTACGGAGTTCCGGCGCCCAACAAGGATGCGGAATTCGCCCGCCCCCCGCGGCAACCGCAGATTGCACGCAAGCCTGTCGCAACAGCCAAGGGAAGGGCAACATGTGAAAAAGCCTTGAAACCGGACAAGGCGAAGGTCAAAACCGTCGATCACGCGCCGAAACAACAAGGCCGGACGACTCGTGCCGCCGCTTCTTCGCGGCCAGACGTCAACCGCATGCATTCCCGCTGACGCTTTGTCATCGAAACTGTTCAATGATATTTATGGAAAATTTGCGTATTCCCGGATTCAAAGACTGACCATGGTGTGGCTTTTCAATTATAATACTTTTCAATAATTTCGAATAGCGGCCACAATTGGGCGCCAATACACTAAAACCGGGACTTCTTATCGAGGGAGTCCCGGTTTTTTTATTACAAATATCACAGGCTGCACTTCAGCACCGATGCGGGTCACGATTGAGAACCGGTCACATTGTAGTCGCCCCTATTCCCGGTCCCACTCCCCGATTTTAATGGCAGAAATCTCAAAAGAGTTCTGGGATAGTGGGGCATGTTGTTTGACATGTTATAATCTATTAGCGAGGCGGTGCTGTTTTTACAGGCATTACAATTAAAAGGCATGGGGATGAGACCGAAGCGAATTATCTTAGTACGTCATGGAGAATCAGAGGGAAATCTTGACAAGAACCAGTACGAAACGGTACCGGATTATGCATTGAACCTGACACCGAAAGGGATTGATCAAGCTCGACAAGCAGGCGCGGAAATAAAAAACTTGATTGGGAGCGAAACATTGCACGTATATGTCTCACCATACAAAAGGACACGCCAGACATATCAATGCATAAAAGAGTCTGTCGGTACAAACGTGGTGAAAGCGGTTGAGGACCCGCGACTACGGGAGCAGGACTGGGGGCATCTGAGAAGCGCGAATGCAAACGAGGATATAGTCAGGAATAGGCACATTTACAGTCTTTTTTATTACAGGATCCCGGACGGTGAATCGGGCGCCGATGTTTACGATCGGGTGAGCACATTTTTTGAGACACTGCATCGGGATTTTAACAAGCCGGATTTTCCCCGGAATGTACTTATTGTGACACATGGGATGACGCTTCGGCTATTTCTCATGCGTTGGTTCCATTGGAGCGTTGAGGAGTTTGAAAATTTACGCAATCTTCGGAATGGTCAGGTTATCGTAATGCAACAAGAGTCTGATGGGCATTATATTCTGGTTTCCGAGTTGACTCGCAGAAAATAAGGCACAAATGGGCGAATACTTAACTAACGGTGGGGGAAAAAAATTGCTGACAATAATCACTGTCGATTACGAAAAAGAAATAATTTACGCTCGTGCAAGTCATGAAGATGCCTATGGTAATAACGCCATGTTCGGAAATCCGACCGATGTGGAAATTATTGAGTATTGCAAAGAAAACCTTGCAGCTCCTGATGGTGTTGAATTTTCCGATTTCAAAATAGAACGTTATTAAACCATGTTGCATTGAAATGCTCACGTGCTGCCATCTCCACAACCGCGTTTCGCCATAATTTCATCGGCGGCGCAAAGCCGGTATCCGTGCTTTTGTGGATTAAGCTTTACGCTTTCTTTGTCCGAAATGACAATCTATTACCGGAGGAATTATGCCCTCTAAAGATTCAGAAAAGATGAATCTCCTGCACATGGTGCTGGCGCAGATAGACAAGGCAGCCAAGTACCTTGAGTACGACGACAACCTGTTGGAAAAACTCAAACACGCAGAGAGAGCTCTCCTGGTTTCCATACCGGTCATCATGCATGACGGGAGATTGAATGTCTTCAAGGGTTTTCGGGTACAATACAACACCGTCCGGGGACCTGCCAAAGGAGGTATCCGTTTTCATCCCGATGTCGATCTGGATGAAATGACCGCACTGGCCGCGTTGATGACCTGGAAATGCGCAGTCATGAATATTCCTTTCGGCGGAGCGAAGGGCGGGGTGCAATGCAACCCGAAAGAAATGAGCACCGGCGAGCGGGAACGGCTTACCCGGCGATTTACTGCGGAAATAATAAATTTCATCGGCCCCGATAAGGACATACCGGCGCCGGATGTCAACACAAATTCACAGATAATGGCCTGGATGATGGACACCTATTCCATGCAGGTGGGTCATTCAGTGCCTGGCGTAGTAACGGGCAAACCGATCTCCATTGGCGGATCGGAAGGAAGATGCGAAGCGACTGGCCGAGGAGTGGTGTTTATGGTAGTTGAAGCGGCCAAGAAAATGGGGATGATGCTTGACGGGGCAACCGCGGTAATACAGGGTTTCGGCAACGTGGGTGCTGCAACGGCCAAGTATCTCTGCCGCGAAGGTGTTAAAATAATAGCTGTCAGCACCTCAAAAGGTGGCGTTTATTGCGAAAAAGGCATCGACCCATCAGCCCTTCAGGAATATTACAGGAAGAACGCCACCCTGCTTGGTTTCGCGGGATGTGACTCTGTCACAAACGAAGAACTGATCGCCCTGCCCTGCGATATCCTGGTTCCTGCCGCCTTGGAAAAATCCATTCACAAGGACAACGCAGCCAATGTGAAAGCACGTTTGCTTGCTGAAGGAGCCAACGGCCCGGTGACCCCCATAGCCGACGAAATATTAAAGGAAAAAGGTGTATTCTTACTGCCGGATATCCTGGCTAATGCCGGCGGAGTTACGGTTTCTTATTTTGAGTGGGTTCAGGACCTGCAAAATTATTTCTGGAACGAAGACGAGATAAACAACAAGTTGCGGATGATCATGGTTAGCGCCTTTGAAAAAGTAATGTCAATAGCGGAGGAATTTAAAATAGATAACCGTACAGCGGCACTGGTTCTCGGTATAGGAAGGGTTGCCGAGGCCGCCAGGGTACGGGGAATCTATCCTTAGATTCAAGCACATCTATCATAACCCAATGGACCACTCCTCCTGTTTTCATTCCTTTCAATAAGTCTTGGGAGCCTTGGTTCTGGGCTGTGATTGCGGTGATTCTTTTAAGCGGTGGACTATTTTTTTATATTTGTCCCATTCGATGGCAGTCCAGATTTCAGTATTTGCATGTCCATAAGTTCTGATAATGGTTGCAACTTTCATGGCCGTTTCAGCATCTGGAGCCAGGAAGATATCCAGGTAGTCACAGGGTCCGAGTATGGCAAAATTATGCAGCCATTCTACCTTGGGGCACTCTGAGCTGATATGTTCCATTGCCGTGCGCGCCAATTCTTCCAAAGACGCCGGTGAACTCAGCGCATCGGGTGAAAGACGAGTTATCATGACGAATGTTTGCATAAAATGATTCCTCCAGTCGAAAAATATTAATCTTTCAGATAATTTAAGTCTAGCCTTCGATTTCCCAAGGTCAAGGGCGTTTTAATGCTCTCTTAATTTCTGTTTGAGGGACGATTTGATAGATTATCCGGCTGATATATAGAGGGTCAAATAAAAGCTCCTGAAAAACAGAACAATAAACAGGACTGTACCCTTCCCCAGTGGAGATTTTTTTGTTAAATTTACATATATAGGAAATAACAGCGCCATACTTCAGCCACTAGGGGGCTTGCCATGACATTTAATCCCGTTTTCGTCGCAATCAAAGTCGAAAAACCTGATTGGTATGAAATCACCGCCAGGTATGCGCAGCGGAATATCCGCAAAGCGATCCTGCAACTCCTCGATACATTCATCCCGTATTTTCTCCTTCTGATACTGATGGCCTATACGGTCCGTCATGGCTATTCCTACTGGATTACGCTTGCGCTGGCCGTGGCGGCGGCCGCCATCCTCACCCGCATCTTCATCTTTTTCCACGATTGCACCCATGGCTCATTCTTTGCCTCGCCGCGGTGGAACAGGAACCTGGGGTATGTCTGCGGCATACTCACCTTTACGGCTTTTCACGACTGCCGGCGCGCCCACGCGGCACATCACATCAGGGCCGGAGATCTCGACCGTCGCGGCTTCGGGGACATCTGGACGCTTACCGTGGAGGAGTACCTGACCGCACCGGTGCTGACGCGACTTGGTTACCGGCTGTACAGGAATCCTTTCATCATGTTCGGACTTGGTCCCGGGTACTACTTTTTGCTGAGAAACCGGCTTCCCACAAAAGGGGCCAAAAAGCGCGATGTCTATAGCATTATCTTCACCAATCTGGCAATTCTGGCCATTGCCGCGGCAGCGAGCCTGACCATCGGCTTCAAGACATATGTTCTGGTCCAGTTGCCGACTCTCCTCATTGCCGCGACCATCGGCGTCTGGCTGTTTTATATTCAGCATCAGTTCGAGTGGGTATACTGGGCGCGCCACGCAGAGTGGGACCCCATGCGGGCGGCGCTGGAAGGGGCTTCGTACTATAAGCTGCCGAAGGTGCTTCAATGGATAACCGGCAACATCGGCATTCATCACGTCCACCATGTTCGACCCGGCATCCCCAATTACCATCTGCAACAGTGCTGCAACGACATACCTGCCCTGCAGTCGGTCAGACCGCTTACCATCCGTAACAGCCTGAAGTCCCTGCGGTTAAACCTCTGGGATGAAAAGCGGAAAAAGCTGGTCAGTTTTCGCTCACTGAAGGCAGTCGGCCAAATTCAATAAACCCTCCTGTCGATAACCTTTCGTGCCGCACAAGAAAAGCTCCAGAACATGATTCAGTGAATGGATTGGCGTAAAGTTTTGCAATAACCTTGCCCTTCAAGCCTTTATCTGGTTTACTTCTTAGAAGCTATATACCCTCTCTGAGGCATGCGGAGCTTCCATGGCGCGTCAGGCTGACAAAGCACAACCGGCTTTCTGGCAATTACCCATCGCAGCGCTCCAGGAACAACTGGACTCAAACGCCGATGGGCTGAGCAGTGAGGCAGCCGCCGCGCGCCTGGCACGTTTCGGACCCAACCTGATTCACGGGGAGCGGAAACGGGCACTGCTCCTGCAATTTCTGGCCAAGTTCCGCAATCCCCTGGTGATCATCCTCCTCGCCGCCAGCGCCATCTCGGCCTTCACCGGAGATGCAACCAGCTTCTTCATCATCGCCGCAATTGTTCTCATGAGCGTAATCCTCGATTCCGTCCAGGAATGCCGGGCTGGACAGGCAGCGGAACGCTTGCGTCAATCGGTGGCGGTGCGCGTTCGCGTGCTGCGCGACGGCAAACAGTGAAAGATCCCCATGGCAGAGTTTGTGCCGGGAGATGTGGCGTTCCTTTCAGCGGGCGATCTGGTCCCCGGAGACGGACGCGTGCTGGAGGCAAAAGACTTCTTTGTCAACCAGGCCCTGCTGACCGGCGAACCGTATCCGGTGGAGAAATCCCCCGGCGAACTTTCCGAAACTGCCGACATGGCCGCGGTAGGCAACGGGGTATTTCTGGGAACCTCGGTC
>DASRZQ010000143.1:0-6366 GCA_035686205.1 Geobacteraceae bacterium | reverse complement strand
ACTTAGCCATCCGCAATAGATAGCCGGATGGCTAAGCAATAAAATAACATACTATTATTTCTTGCCTATTTTGACGTAAACAAGAGCCAATTCGACAGCAATGACCAACAGAAGAGCCGCGCTCAAATCGAACATTGGTTCATCCCTCCTTCCGCGTGGATTTGCCTATCACATCCCACCCATGAACTTGTGGATCTGGACCATAGCCGGCCCCAGAATGACGACCAGAAGGGCCGGGAAGATGAACAAAGCTAAAGGAAATATCAGCTTTACAGAAGTTTTCGCCGCCGCTTCCTCGGCGAATTGTCTCCGTTTGGTGCGCAGGGAATCCGAATGCACCCTCAACGCCTGGCTCAGACTGGTGCCGAACCGCTCGGTCTGCGCCAGCATCGTAACAAAGGATTTAACGTCATCCACCATGGTCCTTTCGGCCATGTCCTTCAAGGCTTCGGCCCTGGGCTTGCCGGCCCTCGCTTCGCGGGTGGCGATCTTGATTTCCTGGGCCAGGGGATCAGCGGCGAACTGCGGCGTCTCGGTAGCCCTTATCAACGCCGCGTCCATGCTCAGCCCTGCTTCCACGCACACGGTAATCAGGTCCAGGATGTCGGGCAGGGTATGGAATATCTGCGTCTGGCGCTTGTTCAGTTTGTACCTTAACCACCATGTCGGCAGAAGGAACCCGGCAATGGCAAGGGCGACAAGGATCAGAAGTGTCTGCGTGCTCTGGAGATTTTCCCGGGTGACTGAATAAACCAAAATGTACAGAACGGGAAGCCCGACGGCAAGCAAAAGCTTGCTGCCCATGAAAATCGGCAGCGCCCCTTTTCCGTATCCTGCCGCTATCATCTGCCTCGTATACTGGGACTGGTCTTTCGGCGACATGGGAATTTTCGATCCGATATCGCTCAGCACATCCTTAATCCTGGTTGTCTCTTTGACGGGAGCGGGAATTGAAGCATCTCCCGTCGTCAACCTGCTCAGTCTCCCCAGAATGACCGTCCGGCGTGTCAGCAGCGGAAAAAGCACGGTCCAGATCAGTAGAGCTACGGCGATAAAAATGGCGGCGGTTGCTAGATAGATCATGGCATCAGATCCTTATGTTGATTATTTTGCGTATTATCAGGAAACCGATAAACTGCATGATTCCGGCGAATACCAGGATGTAAACCCCGAAACTCTCCTTGAGCATCGGCTCCTCATATCCCGGGTGAACTATGTTCAGAAGGACGAAAGCCGCAATGGGGAGGACTGCCAGGACATAGCCCGACATGCGCGCCTGGGCCGTAAATACCCTGACCTGCCTCTTGATCTTGATTCTCTCGCGGATAGTCGCCGCCAGCTTGTCAAGGATCTCGGCAAGGTTGCCCCCGACCTCGGTATTTATCCCCACGGCCATGGTAAAGAATCGCAGGTCTATACTGTCCATCCTCTCATTCATATTATTCAGCGCCTCGGTAATCCTCAACCCGAGCTGCTGCTGGTCGTAGGCGGTCTTGAACAGGCTGCCGACCGGCTCGGAAATTTCCGTCCCCACCAGTTCAATGGCACTGGTAAATGAATGCCCGGCCCGAAGTGAACGGCTGATCATGGTCAAGGCATCAGGGAAAAGTTCGGTGAATCTTTCCACTCTTTTCCTTTTAAGGAACCCAAGATACAGGTACAAGCATACCACCGCTATTGCCGAAACGATCACCGCGATGAGCAGCTTTAACCAGATCCCGGCTTCCCATCTAAAGGAAATCAGCAGCCCCAGGATAAATCCGGCGACCGCCACCGCGGCGGCGATCAGGAGAAACCTCGAAACCGTTATTTTCAAGCCGGCCTGATCGAGTTTCCTGTCCAGGTTGGACAACAGGGGCACTCCCCCGATGAAGCGTTCGACTTTCGGGGTCTCCTTTACGATTTCGGCGCGCACATCGTCGGGTATGGCGCCGCTTCTATCGGCCCTGGCCATGCGGCGCAGCCTTCTTCTCAGCTCCGCCTTCGGCGAATCCTTTATTGCCGACGTCCCGAGATATAAGGCGACAACTACAAGCAGGACGGCAACAAAACATATTGTTATCACAACTGGCAAAGGCACGTTTTACCTCCTGGCGATCAGTTCTCGAAAACTCCCTGCGGGAGTTCATACCCGAAAATCCTGAATCTCTCGGCAAACAGGGGACGCACGCCGGTCGCCCGGTATTCGCCGATGACCCTTCCGTCCTTGTCCACCCCCTTCTGATCGTAGACGAAAACATCATGCATAACGATGGTGTTTCCTTCCATGCCGGTTATCTCGGACAGTTTCACCACTTTTCTCGTACCGTCCGAGAAGCGGACCAGCTGCACGATAATATTGAGCGCTGATGAGACCTGCTCGCGGATGGCCCTTTCAGGAAGGTCCATGCCCGCCATCAGCACCATGGTTTCGAGCCTCGCCATGGCATCCCTGGAGGTATTGGCGTGGATCGTCGAAAGCGAGCCGTCGTGGCCGGTGTTCATGGCCTGCAGCATGTCGAGAGCCTCGCCGCCCCTCACCTCGCCGAGAACGATCCGGTCCGGCCGCATCCTCAGTGCGTTCCTCAACAGGTCCCTCTGGGTCACTTCCCCCCTGCCCTCGATGTTCGGCGGTCTGGTTTCGAGCCGCACGACATGCTCCTGCTTGAGATGAAGTTCCGCGGAATCTTCGATGGTTACGACCCGCTCATTGTTCGGAATATATTCCGAAAGCACGTTGAGAAGTGTCGTCTTGCCCGTGCCGGTACCGCCGGAGATAAGAATATTGAGCCTTGTCTTGACTGCGCCTTCAAGAATCTTCTGCATCCTCTGGTCCATTGTGCCCAGCCTTAGCAGATCGGTCATCCTCAGCGGCTCCAGCCCGAATCGGCGGATAGAAAGTACCGGCCCGTCCAGGGCCAGCGGAGGGATGATCGCGTTTACCCTGGAGCCGTCCGGAAGCCTGGCGTCCACGTACGGAGACGACTCGTCGATCCTTCTTCCCACCTTGGACACGATCCGTTCGATAATCTGCATCAGGTGATTGTCGTCCCGGAAGCAGATGTCCGTCCTGGAAAGCTTGCCGAAGCGCTCCACGTAAACATTAGAGCTGTTGTTGACCAGGATGTCCGAAATCTCCGGATCGGCGAGAAGAGGCTCCAGCGGGCCCAGACCGAACGTTTCGTGCTGGATCTCGACCACGAGACGCTCTTTTTCCATCTGGTTGAGCGGGACTCCTTCCTCGGCTATCAGGCTTTCGATGATATAGCCGATCTCTCTCGTGAGGTCGCTGCTTCCGACCAGGTCAAGCTTCCCGAGATCGAGCCTGTCTATGAGGCGGCGATGTATGCGGGTCTTCAGTTCCTGGAAAAATTCCCTCGATTTCACGACCTGGCCGGTCTGGGGTGTAAACATGTCGTTAGGTCTCATTGGCTTCCCTCTTCATTTCATCATTTGCATGACCGGTCGCGGCCATGCGCGATATCAACCCTGCTGCTTCAGCATTCCGGCAAGATTAACGATAGCCCTGCTCACGTTCGAACGGGGCAACAGTTTGACTATGGGTATCCCTTTGTTTATCGACGTAATGATTTCCGCGTATTCGTTCGGAATGGACTGGTAAACGGGATATCCCAGCACCTTCTCCGCGTCCCTGATCTGGATGTCCGCCTTGGGAAGGTGCCTGTTCACGACCAGTTTCACCCTGTCCTTGTAAAACCCTCTTCTTTCGAGGGCATAAAGGTATCGCTTGGCATTCTTGATCGCGGGCAGGCTCAGCACGGTCGTGAACAGGATCTGGTCGGCGTGCTCGAAAATCGCCATGGTGCAGCCCGCCAGCTGTCCCCCGCAGTCAACCACCACGTAGGAGAATATGCCCTTGAGGAACTCCAGGACGCGCGACACCTGCTCCGGCGTCACGGATATCGATTCATCCACTTCCGTGGGTTCGGTAAGGATGTAAGGACCGGACGAATGCCTAGTCATGACGCTCATCAGGAAATTCGCGTCCAGCCTGGCTATGTTGCTGGTGACGCTGCTCAGGGTGTAAGTAGGGTTCACGTCGAGAAAAGTCGAAATGTCACCGGAATAGAGATTCAGGTCGACCAAGGCGACATTCGTGCCGTTCTCCGCCAGCACCGCCGCCAGGTTCACCGCCACGGTTGTAGTCCCCACTCCGCCCGTCGGGTAATAGACGGCGATAACCTTGCCCCTTGCCTTCTCGTCGGGCACCTCGGAGAACCAGAACCTTCCCACTTTCTGCAGGGCCTGTCTAAGCTCTTCCTCGTCTATGGGACGCAGCAGGTATTCCACCGCGCCCGCCCGCATCAGCTTGAGGATGCCTTCAGAGCTCTTTTCCTCGGAACTGACGATTACGGAGGTGCGCGGGAACCTTGAGGTTATGAAGGTGATTTCATCGACGCCTTTCTGGACGTCGCTTACCTCGATGATCACCACGTTCGGATTCGACTTCTGGATGATTCTCAGGCCCTCTCCGAATTCGGCGACCGAACCGTCAATCCTTATCGTATCGGCAAAAGGCTTTAGGACAGCCGCGAAGGCATCCCTTGAACTTCTGTCGCTGTCAATTATCACTAAGGAAATGTGTGGAGGCATAATAGCTTGTCCGGTGCTCCTTTTTATATCTTAAAATCCGTTATTTCTTAAGCTTTCCATACAGGACATTTAATCATTTGATTTTTGGCCGCAAACGCGACCGCCTCCTGTCTTGCCGCCGTTTGAACGGTATCCGTCGGGCTGGCGGTGCCGGTTCCTGATGATTTCAACTTGTCGGCGCCAGCCAGCGCTGCCGAGTCAGCTGCGTTCTGCAGACGTCCCTTTGTAACGTACATATAGCCGATATCTATCGCCAGTCCGACAAAAGCTATCAGGAAAATAATAATGAGAGCAATGTATATACTATAGCAATGCCGTTGTTGTTCCTGACCGGATTCATCAGCTTCCCAGCGGTATCCATTGCAACTCCTTCTCTTCTCTGGGCGTCGGACGGTTATCAGTCGGCAACTTGGTTTTTACGCCAGGAGCGATCGGCTTGACAATCTTGGGAGTGATGAAAAACAACAGTTCCGTTTCCTGTATCTCTTTATCGGTCGCCCGGAACAGCGCGCCCAGGATCGGGATATCGCCCAGAAGTGGAATCTTGGACATGTTTCTAATCTCGCTCTCCTGGAGAAGGCCGCCGAGGACCAGGCTTTCGCCTTCCCTCATCTCAACATTGGTCCTCATGGTCCTGGTGTTGATGATCGGGTAGCCGTTCGCCTGCAGCGTGCTGCCCAGGCTGCTGACCTCCGCCGGGTCGATTTTCAGGCTTATGACTCCATTGTCCAGGACCTCCGGAGCAAAATTAAGCTTAACCCCCACATCCTGGAAAACTATGGAAGGCGTGGCGGCCCCGCCGGTCGATATAAGCACCTGGTACGGGATTTTGCTGCCCGCCAGAAGCTCTCCCTTCTCCCCGCTCTTCACCAGCAGGTTCGGTTCGGCCAGTATTTTCGCCAGACCTTTCGAAGCAAGAGCCTGGATAACAGCGCCTATCCCGCCTGGAAAGTATGATACGCCGCCAGTAAAGGCATCGAGCGGATTGTAGCTGCCCAGCCCGGCGACGTTGCCGGATATGCCGGTCCCGCTGCCGACCTGCGAGCTTGAACCGCCTGTGGATGATGTGACGCTGGTGCTCGTAGTCGAACCTCCGCTCGGCACGCCAATGAGATTATAGAACCCTTCAGCGGTTTTTCCCTTTATCATGCCGCTGAGACCGAGTTTTTTGCTGGTGGTTTTATCGATCTGGGCAACCTTCACCTCCAGCAGCACCTGTTGCGGTTCATCGACGTTTATGTAATTGAGGACTTTGCTTGCATAAGACTTGGCTATTTCCTCCGCCTTGGCGCGTGTCGTGTACTTGTTCGTTTTGCCGGTCAGAACCGCCGTGTCATTTGAGTACTGGACCGATATCGGGTCTTCCGGAGCAATCTCCTTTATCTGCGACTCGATAAGTGCCTGGTCGCCGACAACTTTCAGGTCGAAGAAGACCGGCTTCCCGCCGCCCCGTTCCCACACTATCATGGTGGTGGCGCCGATGGCGGTGCCGTTGATCTGCACCTGCCGGGGCGAGATCAGGTTTACGTCGGCCACGGCCGGGTTGGCGACCGAAATCCTTTCGGCCGGGTTTTTCAGGTTCAGCAGCACGCTCTTGTTCAGCACCACTTCCGTCGGGACCCCCGCGACCGAGAACCCGGCATGGGCGAAGATCACAAGCAGAGCCGCACTTGACAGCACATATTTTATTGCGGAAGGAAGTTTCATCGTATCACCTCGCTCTGAAATTTATTGTGTGAACTGTTTCGTGGATTTCTCTTTGCCCTTTATGAT
>DASRZQ010000142.1:0-22272 GCA_035686205.1 Geobacteraceae bacterium | reverse complement strand
CGCTCCGGCAAGCGCCACCGCGATCTGGATCGCCGAGTAGGCGTCGTTGCACTGGCCGATGTCCAGAAGCCTCGGGATGCCGCCGATATCGCCGAACTCCAGCTTGTTGAATCTGTACTTGCCGCAGGCAAGGGTAAGGATGACGCAATCCTTGGGCACTTTTTCCGCGAACTCGGTGTAGTAGTTCCTGCCCGGCTTGGCGCCGTCGCAGCCGCCGATGAGGAAGAAGTGTTTAACGGCTCCCGCCTTTACTGCCTCGATTACCTTGTCCGCGACACCCAGCACCGCGTTGTGGCCGAAGCCCACCAGAATCTCCTGTCCCGGAGCATCCGGGAAGCCCGGAAGCTCAAGGGCCTTTTTGATCACCGCCGAAAAATTCCAGCCGTCAATGTGCTGAATGCCCGGCCATGCGACCGTGCCCCAGGTGAAGAGTCGTCCCTTGTAGGAGTCGGCAGGACGCTGGATGCAGTTGGTGTTGAAGATGATGGCGCCGGGGAAATCTGGGAATTCCTTTTGCTGGTCCTGCCATGCGCCGCCGAAGTTGCCGGCGAGGTGGGCGTATTTCTTCAGACCCGGGTAACCGTGGGCGGGAAGCATCTCGCCGTGGGTGTATATGTTGATCCCTTTTCCCTCGGTCTGCTTGAGGAGCTCTTCCAGCATGCGCAGGTCGTGACCCGAGACGAGGATCGCCTTGCCCGCTTTCGTGCCGAGCTGGACTTTGGTCGGTACGGGGTGACCGTAGTGTTCCACGTGGCCTTCGTTCAGAAGCCCCATTACTTTCAGGTTCAACTTCCCGCACTCCATGGAGAGACCCACGTAATCCATGAGTCCAAGGTTCTTGTCGGTAGTCGCGGCAAGGGCCTTGTGGAAGAAGGCGTTTACTTCTTCGTCTTCCTTGCCGAGGATCCGGACGTGATCGGCATATGCCGCCATGCCCTTCAGGCCGTAGGTGAGAATCTCGATGGCGGAGCGGATGTCCGCGTCTTCATGGAGTGTCTTGATGCCGAACTGCCCGCCCTGTTTCACCAGGTCGACCGCAGGCGTCCAGGAGCCGGGGCCTTCCGTGAACTTAGTCACAGGTGTATCGGCGTCGGAAAAAAACGCCTTCAGCTTGGCGAGAAATCCCGGTTTTTCAACACCTCCCGCCTTTTCGTACATCAACTGGGCCTTGACGATCATTTTGCCGCAGTCGCCGATCAGTTTTTTAAGCCTTGCCGGATCAAAATCGACATTGGTAACCGTGGCAAACAGCCCCTCGACGACGAATCTGTCGATTTCGGGGTCTTTTGCGCCGAGCCCTCGCGCCTTGTCGGCAAAAAATGCGACGCCCTTCAGGCCGTACAGCAGGTTGTCCTGCAGGTCCGATACTTCCGGGATCTTGCCGCATACACCTGAAACTTCACACCCTGTTCCCCTGGCCGCCTGTTCACATTGATGACAAAACATTGTGTAACCTCCTCATGGTTTTATATGCTGCCGGACTGATTGTGTCCGTCGATCAGTTCCGCTTTAGCGATGGGATTTGATTTTCCCGACGCAGGGACAAAATATCCGAAGCACGGTCGGCGGGCATTGATTCAAGTCAATTTTTTTGAATTTGGTTTCGCGGAGTTTTATTTACACTTTAGTGCGGTTGAAATATCCTTGAGTTTGATAATACCAAATAAAAAAAGGCGCCAACCGCATGGCGCCTTTTCCGTTATCCGCGGTACCGTTTTGGGCGTCAGCCGCCCAGCGCGGCCTTGAGGTCCGCCTCGGGAGTAGTGATCTGGCCGATATTGAAATTCTCGACCAGGAAGTTGAGGACGTTCGGGGTGATGTAGGCCGGCAGTGCCGGGCCTATCTTGATGTTCTTGATCCCAAGGGCGAGGAGCGTGAGCAGGATGACGTGCGCCTTCTGCTCGTACCAGGAGAGGATCAGAGACAACGGGAGATCGTTCACCCCGCAGTTGAAGGCATTGGCAAGGGCCAGGGCGATCTGGATCGCCGAGTAGGCGTCATTGCACTGCCCCACGTCAAGGAGCCGCGGAATGCCGCCGATTTCGCCGAATTCCAGCTTGTTGAAGCGGTACTTGCCGCAGGCGAGAGTCAGGATTATACAGTCCTTCGGGACCTTCTCCGCCAGCTCGGTATAGTAGTTCCTGCCCGGCTTGGCGCCGTCGCAGCCCCCGATGAGGAAAAATCGCCTCACCGCCCCGGCCTTCACCGCCTCGATTACCTTGTCGGCTACGCCCAGCACCGTATTGTGGCCGAAGCCGACCAGTATCTCCTTGCCGGGCGCATCGGGAAGGTCCGGACATTCGAGAGCCTTGCCGATTACCTCGCTGAAGTCCCATGCGCCGATGTGCTTGACGCCGGGCCAGCCGACCTGCCCCCAGGTGAACAGGCGATCCTTGTAGGCGTCGGCCGGACGCTGGATGCAGTTGGTATTGAAGATGATCGCGCCGGGAAAATCGGGCAGTTCCTTGAACTGGTCCTGCCAGGCGCCGCCGAAGTTGCCGTACAGGTGCCGGTATTTCTTGAGCCCCGGGTAGGCGTGGGCCGGCAGCATTTCGCTGTGGGTGTAAATGTCGATCCCTTTCCCGTCCGTCTGCTTGAGGAGCTCCTCGAGCATGCGCAGGTCGTGGCCGGAAACGAGGATTCCCTTGTTTTTCCTTGTTCCGAGCTGCACCTTGGTCGGGACCGGGTGGCCGAAGCGCTCCACGTGTCCTTCGTTCAACATGCCCATTACCTTCAGGTTCATCTTTCCTATTTCCATGGCGAGGCCGACGAAGTCCATCAGGCCATTGGATTTGTCGGCGGTGGCCGCCAGGGCTTTATGGTAGAAGGCGAAAACCTCTTCATCCTTCTTGCCCAGAGCGTATGCATGGTCGGCATAGGCGGCCATCCCCTTGAGCCCGAAAACGACGATTTCTATCGCCGAAAGAATATCGGGGTCTGTGTGCTGGGACTTAACCCCTTGTTCGCGTCCCTGCTTTACCAGCCCTTCCAGGCTGTCGGCAATCACCCATGCGGCGGGGCCCTCATCAATCTTCGGCGCCTGACTACCGGTTTTTTCACGGCAGGCGGATTCATACATGACCCTGGCCTTTTCCTTGAGATCGAAGCACTTGCGCAGTTTGGCCGCAATCTGCACGGGGTCGAAGTCCACGTTGGTCACGGTGGTGAAAAGACCCTCGAACATGAAGAGGTCGATCTCCTCGTCCTTTACCCCGAACTCGCGGGCCTTGTCGGCATAAATGGCGATCCCTTTCAGGCCGTACAGCATAAGGTCCTGCAGCGCTGCCACTTCGGGATTCTTGCCGCAGACGCCCATGATATCGCAGCCCACTCCTTTGGAGGCCTGTTCACATTGGTTGCAAAACATTTCTGACATTTCTTTTACCTCCTTAATCCCTTCGTTTATCGTTCACGTCGGCACACTTCAACACTATATCTAAAATTAACGAATCATCAATCATCGGCACCACAGAAATTTCAGGACGCGGGCAGGAGGGAATCTTGAGTACGGGTCCCAATCTTTCAGTGCCGCAATGAAATCGGCCACAATGCTGCTATAATTTAAACTGTTACTTTTCCGAAGGGAGGTGGAGGCAGAGATGGCAAAAATACCTTGGGTCGACCAGGATGTGTGCATCAGTTGCGGACTTTGCGTAAGCAACGTTCCGGGCGTATTCCGTTACGCCGACAATGGGAAAGCGGAATGCTACGACCCTAACGGAGCGTCCGAAGAGCAGATCCAGTCGGAGGCAATCGACGTCTGTCCGGTCGAATGCATCCATTGGAAAGAGTGATTGAGGAAGGAGCAAGAAATGGACAAATACCAATGCAGATGCCAGTATGTATACGATCCGGCGGTCGGCGATCCCTCACAGGGCATCCCGCCGGGAACCCCTTTCGAACAGCTACCCGACACATGGGTTTGCCCCCAATGCGGCCTGGCAAAATCTTTTTTCGTAAAGGCTGTCGGAATGCCGACCTCGGAACAGGGACACCCCACGATCAGGGTCAACGTCAAATGTTTTTCCACGATGGTTAAGGCGGACACCTGCGACTACAAGGGCAGCACCCCTTACGATCTGCCGGAAGGGGCCACCGTACACGACCTGATCGAGAAGCTTTCCCTGCCCCTGGAGGCAGTGAAGATCATCTTTCTGAACGGGAGGGAAGCGGAGACCGACACGGTCCTGCACGATGGCGACCAGGTGGCCCTTTCTCCGGTGACTGGTGCCATGTAAGCGCGGATTACCGACAATTCGGATCTCATTCGCACCCCTGGCTGCTCCCTCTATTTTCAGGAATGCGCGGATTATGGATATGCAACTGTTTTGTATAGCCACGGGAGCCTGACTCATCCCCGGGTGTTCATGCTCGGAAGTCCGGCATGGTACCGGCTCCGGCAATAATAAGGAGGTACAGTCATGAAAAGCAGCCTGATCGTTATCACCGTCCTGGCAATCTTCATGGTCCCGTCAATCTGTGCCGCGACGCCTCCCCGTCCCGGCCCGTACGTGTCCCTCTTCGCGGGGGCAAGCATCCCCAACAACACAAACGCGACTACCTTTGATTCAAACGTTAACAGGACCTTCTATGAAAATGTTGAATTCGATACTGGCGTGTATGCCGGTGGTACGGCGGGGTTTGATTTCGGCTTCGTGCGACTGGAAGGAGAGGTTTCCTACAGGTTCTCTGACATAAAAAACGTCACCGACAATCCGAGCGGTTTCCAGTTCACGGATATAAACGGAGGTCTCGGAGCTCTTGCGGTGATGGTCAACGGCTTCGTCGACCTGCACAACCAGTCCCCGATCACCCCGTACCTTGGCGGCGGAATCGGCTTTGCCGTATTGCACATGGATAACGTTACGGGGTTCGACAGCAGGCCGCCTGCAGGACGTGTTAACCTGTACCCCGATGCCGATGACACCGTATTCGCCTGGCAGCTTGGCGCCGGCCTGGAGTTTGCCCTCACCCCGTTTATGTCCGTGGATGTTGGATACCGGTATTTCGAGACCGACAATGCCACTTTCAATTCCGGCTTTTTGAACACTTCCAATGTCAAGCTGAAGAGCCACAACGGCGTGGTGGGGCTGAGGCTGAAATTCTGAAGCCATTTGCCAGCGCAAACAGGAACGCCGCTGTCGATAATGTCGACAGCGGCGCTTTTATCCGTTTTATCAACCCGGTACCGTCAGATCTTGGTTATTTCAGAAGTCAGTTCAATAAATGTAAAGGGCACCCCGAACAACAAGTCGTGTGCAAGAATTTTGCCCCTTAGCAGAACGGATTCTCCCGCTTCGACCGTCACGGGTTCTTCCTGATCCGTAATGCGGATAAACATTCTTCTCCCCAGGCGGTCCTCACCTTCAAGGTAGATCTCCCGGCCCAGCGTGTGGACCCCGTCGATCCTGAGTTTGAAATCATAATGCTTGCCGACCTTGCCGAAGCAGCCCGACATTTTGTCGGGACGGACCAGTCCGGTCCCATCAGGGATGCGTTTTTCGGCCCTCGCGATTGCCCTTTCGGCAATTCCGATGACCCTGTCTCCCTCATGTGATCCGAAATAGTGGGAACATACGACCGGCAGCATGGCCTTGCACGCCTGCAACAACTCCTGCTTCAAAGACCTCACGCCGTATGTCGTCTTTTCAGCTTCCCTCATCATATTTCCTTTATTTCGCCGTATATGAAATGCATTTTAAGACGCAATTTCATAAAGTCAAACGTAAACAGAATACCAGAGAAAAAGGCCGCATCAAATGCGGCATGCGGCCTTTCTCTTCTATTGTCAAGCCCGATAACGGGAATCAGGTGCTTCCCGCACGGCGGGGCCGTATAGACTCCAACAGGCAGTTTACGGTCCGTTACCTGTGATGCTGCGATGCGCCTATGAGAGTGCCGGTAAGAACACCGGCGGCGCCGCCGATGGCCGCTCCAACCGCCGCGCTGCCACCAGCGATGGCGCCCAGTGCCGCTCCGCCCGCGGCCCCTATCGCCCCGCCGCTCAGGGCACGCTGCTGGGTCGGAGTCATGCCGGCGCATCCAAGCGTGAACACGGTTAAAAGAACCGCCGTAAATAATCTGGCTTTTTTCATATTATCTCCTCTCCTTCCAGGCATATGCTTTCCGGATGGACCTCGCCCCGTTTATTTGGGCGGAAGATCCGCGCTCTCCGTCTTGAGCCTGGGAACAACGAACCTGTCCCAGATCACCTTTATTACCGGTTCCGTGGTCTTGTCGGCATTTTCCCGGTAATAGCCGTCGACATTCTCGATGATTCTGTTCATCGGAATGCCGGCAATGCCCGAACACAGCTTCATCGCGAAACTTTCCTTTTTCAGTTCAGGGTACTTCTCTGCGGCTTCGCGTTCCATCGTGGCGACGTGTCCCATCCCCCAGACGAAAGCAACTTTTTCATCCTGGCTCATTTTCTGCCATGTGTAACCGGTCAGCAGCGGCATCTCTTTAATCTTGTCGGCCGTTTCCGTCCCGCTTTTCTCGGCTGCCGAGGCGCCGGGACCCCGACCCGCGACGGGCAGGAGAAATACCGATGCCAAAAGCAAAAGAATTGCCTTCGATTTAGTCATTTTACTACCCCCTTATGACCAAACTTAATTCCTCTCATTCATATATTTCAAATTATATATCTCTTTGTGAATACGTGTCAAATCCGGCCCCGGTAAACCGGCCGGTCGAACCCGGTGAAACAAAGAGAATTGCTTGAATACAAGCCTTTATCCCGCTCCTTATCGGCTGCCGTCGAATGGCCCCGACACGCCGGCCGAGCTTTATGCGATTCCGGATAAATCGCGGACAAACTGAATGCTTGCGGTAAATTCACGTTCCGGGATAAAATTATCCTGAAAACACTCAAGGAGGCTTACCATGGCGCAGGAAAATTTCCACGGCTTCAGCGGCGCCAGCCGCTACGTGCTGGATGATGAGCTGGCCAAGATCGTCAATGTCTCGATTGCTCTCGAAATGCCGCTGCTGCTGAAGGGCGAGCCGGGAACCGGCAAGACCATGCTGGCCCATGCCATTGCGGAAAGCCTCGACATGCCGCTCCTGGTCCTGAACATCAAGTCGAGCATGAAGCTGGTGGAGGCACTTTACCAGTACGACACACTCACCCGCCTGAACGACAGCCGTTTCGGCGACTCGACGCGGGATGTGAGCAACATATCGGACTACATACGCATGGGGAAAATCGGGCAGGCCTTTGTCGCGGACCGACGGGTGGTCCTTCTAATCGACGAGATCGACAAGGCCGACACCGACTTCCAGGACGACATGCTGGATGTACTCGACCAGATGCAGTTCGACATCATCGAAATCGACAGGACGGTCAAGGCCCGCTTCCGGCCGGTGGTCATAATCACGTCCAACGCCAAGAAAGACCTTTCGGACCCTTTCCTCGGCCGCTGCAATTTTCACCACATCGCCTTCCCCAAACCGGACATGATGCGCCGTATCGTGTCCGTGCACTTCCCCGACCTCAGCGACGACATGGCCCGCGCCTGCATAAGCGCTTTCTATCGTCTGCGCAAAATCGAGGAGATCGAGAAAAAGCCTGCCACGCGCGAGCTGCTCAACTGGATAAGGGCGCTCCGGGCCGATCCCGATTTCCGGCAGGATGCCCTGTCCGGGGGATCAGTCCCGTACCCGGGGGTCCTCTTTAAAAAAAGCGGCGATCTGGAAAAGGCCGTTACCCATTTCACGGAATGAAATTAAGGAGGCCCTGCCATGTTCGTCACATTCTTTTTCGACCTGAGAGAACACGGCATTCCCGTGACGCCGACGGCTTTTCTGCGGCTCCAGAAGGCCCTGAGCCTGGGGCTGATCACCTCCCTGGACGAACTGTACACCGTCGCGCGGGCGCTTCTGGTCAAGAGCGAGCGTGACTTCGACGTTTACGACCAGGTCTTCGCCCGTTTTTTCGCCGGAGTCGAATACCATCCGCCGGAAGGTTTGCATATCGACGATTCCCTGCGGGCAATGCTCGACGAATGGCTCAGGGACCCCGTCGAACTGGCGCGGGCGCTCGGCCTCAGCGAGGAGCAGCTTCGCCGGATGAGCGGCGAGGAACTGGTCCGGTATTTTCTCGACCGGCTGAAAGACCAGGACGAGGCGCATTCCGGCGGGAAAAAATGGATAGGGACCGGCGGGACGTCGCCGGTCGGGCATTCGGGCTTTCGCCCCGGGGGCATGCGGATCGGCGGGGCTTCTCGAAGCCATTCAGCCATCAAGGTGGCCCTCGAACGGCGTTACAGGGATTATTCGCGCACCGCGCCGCTCACCCGCGACCAGATCGGGGAGGCGCTCAAGCGCCTGCGTCACATGGCGCCGGCCGGACCGAAAGACAGGGTGAGCGTCGACAAGACCATCTACCAGACGACACGCAATGCCGGCGAAATCGAGATCGTTTTCGACAGGAGACTGGCGAACAGGCTGAAGGTGCTGCTCCTGATCGACAACGGCGGCTGGTCCATGGACCCCTACGTGGAGACGGTCCAGGTGCTGTTCCACTATGCCAGGTCGCAGTTCAGGGACCTGGCCATCTTCTACTTCCACAACACCATCGGTGACAGGGTCTGGCTCGACCCGCAGCGCCGCGCGCGGCCGGTGTCCGTCGAGGAGCTGTCGCGGCACGAGCCGGAAACAAGGCTGATCTTCGTCGGCGACGCCAGCATGGCGCCCGAGGAACTGCTTGAAATCAACGGCTCCATATCCGTCGAATACCGGCAGAAGCTGCCGAGCATCGACCGGCTGAAGCACCTGGCGAAGACCTTCCGCCATGCGGCCTGGCTCAATCCGAAACCTTCCCCGCTCTGGAACTACGGCGACACGATTACCCTCATCCGGAGAATTATCCCCATGTTCGAACTCAACCTGGAGGGGCTGGAAAAGGCGGTGCGGCACCTCGTGGCAAAGTGACCGGAATAATCCTGCTGTTGCATTTTGGAAGCTTCGTCTCAAAGCAAGCTCCATTCAAACCTTAATATCCGCCATTTCCGCGAAAGCGGGTATCCAGGAATTCACGGATTCAGTTTATTCTTTCCTTTTCCAAAATTTTATAATTTGGTCGTACATCGGCATAAAACATCAAGGCAACATGCAAAGTCGGGGGATGGCATCAGAAACAGGAAGCATGGTTGACCTCATTAACCTTGCTGGTTTGTTAGACAAACATTATGATTATCATATGACAACCCTGCTTAAAACCGCGAAGCTGTCAACAAAATGCATTAATAAAATATTTTTCGACTGCAAAAATTATGGTATATGTTCCGGTAATTAAAGTTTTCCTGCCGAGAGCGCGAATGAAGACGCGGCTGAAATTGAAACCTGGACAGAAAGGAACCAGGAAGCTTGTCGACATTTATGGTGATGCACTGGTTTGCGTCCGGTACAGGTATGACGAGGAAAGCCGGGCACGGGTCAAGACAGTAGAAATTATCGAGAGAGCGAGATGAAAAGAATGGCAAAGGCAGCCGGAGGGAAATGGGACCCGGAAAAGAGACTATGGTTAATCCAGTACGGAAAGATCAAAGGTACGCTGCTGGAAAAGCATATAATAGTAGATGCCAAGTAGATAAGCCGAATTACCAAAAATAACTCCAAAAGCATGTAATACTAGATGCCTACACCTAACCGGTGAATAACGAGTAATACAGAGATAAAATGAGTACACTTAGAGAATATTTAATTTCAGATAGTTTAGATAATAACGGCCAATATATGCTGAAGGTGGGATCGTCTCTCGGTACATGGATGCTTGTATTTTTTCATTTAATCCCAATATTGATAGTTATCGGAAAATACTTATTTGGCATCAGTCCTCTTAAACAATCAACGAGTTCAGGCATTACTGATATTTTTCTTTATTATATTCTGAACGCTGTAATCGCAACCGCTATCGTTATGTGGCAGAATAAAAAATTAGCTAAAAAACCGGTTAAATTCAGGAAAAAATATGTACTGGTCATTACATCTATTTTATTGATATTTGTTTTGCTCAGGATTTCTAGCTCGTTTCTTTTCAAGTCATGAAATAGACTCCATATGCGGGTTGAACTGCGGAGAAAATCGGAAGGTATAAATTGTCGTTCCACGCCGACCGCAGCGCGGTGTGTGAACTCGTTGGTTAAGTGGCTTGTTAAAGTATGGTGTTAAGTGATGAAGCGAATGGACAGTAAATTGCGCATTATTAAAAGCTTTCACACATTGATATGGGCGGTCTTTGCTGGCTCAATCCTTGTAACCCCGGTCTTTACTTATAACGGACAGATGACAATAGCATGGGCACTTATAGTCTTCGTTCTCGTTGAGGTTGCGGTGCTCGTAGCCAACCGGATGCGGTGTCCCCTAACTGACATTGCCGGGCGCTATACCAAGAACCGCCAAGACAATTTCG
Organism: Geobacteraceae bacterium; assembly: GCA_035686205.1. Taxonomy (GTDB): domain Bacteria; phylum Desulfobacterota; class Desulfuromonadia; order Geobacterales; family Geobacteraceae; genus CAIWTU01. The sequence continues at coordinate 11,858 of DASRZQ010000142.1, read as the reverse complement.
ATATATATCTGCCGTTATGGCTTGCGCGATACAATAAGCACATATTTGGTAGTTTATATGTTGTAAGTTTTCTTTATACCTTGACAGTTTGGTTGGGCGGAAGCGCCACCTGACTATTTGCACCAGCGGACGGCGCAAACTGCGCGCCGCTGTCGAGCTCAAAAGCAGGTCCATCATCTCGTGGCTCATACTCCAAGAAAAGGCGACTGCTGACATATTCGAACGGGTGATTGAAATGCCAAGGAATACCTGTGTAGTGCTTTACATTTTGGTATTGATAGCAGTTATCGTTAGCGTAGATTTACTGTTCTTTAAGAATCGATTCTGGGAGCGGTTGATAGTGAATATTGGCATTGTTTTGGTGTTTGCCGCCTTCTATTTGAGATTCCTAAAGAATCCGTGAGCTAAATGCGGGCGCCATGCCGATCGGCGGTCTGCAAGCTTCAGGAATAAGGATGGCGTTTCCGGAATTCCTGTCGTTTACTGTAAAAATTTGAGGGAGGGAAAAATGAGCGATAAATCTTTGGAATGGTCGAATAGTTTTCCGGGCAAGCCCGGATATTATTGGGTCAGGCAAGCAGGGCGGAAATTTATTCTCGATGTTCAAGAAATTAACGGAGATTTTTATGTGCTTGACCATGAATCAAGTATTTCGGTTTCTTACGTGCTGGGCTCCGAATGGTATGGACCTCTTGAGCCGCCGGAATAGTCTATATACTCCGGAAAGGCATAAGGGACGCCCAAAAATACAAAAAGCAATAAGGGTCAAGTCTTGAAAAATAAGAATTTTATCAGGAAAAGGCACAAAAAGTGATATTTTAAGACCTCATGTTTCTTATATTTCTTGGCCTGGGCGTCCCCATTGGTCCCCGGCTCCCGTTGGCCGAATCCAAAAAATATTGTATTTCAGCTATAATGAGGGTATTTTATGTGCATAAAGCATGCGCAAAGGAGGTATACATGCAAACCAAATTTTTTGATCCGAATGCTCCAAAAAAGTCTATAAATCTTGGCATTAACAGTGATTTGCTTCGCCAGGCCAAGGAGCGCCGAATCAATATTTCGCAGACATTAGAACTACGGCTTACCGAGTTGCTACGGGAGGAAGAGAGTCGCATATGGAAGGAAGAAAACCGGGAGGCCATTGAAGATTATAACCGTCGTATTGAAGCTCACGGTACTTTCAGCGATGGATTAAGGCGTTTCTGATGGCACAGTTCGACGTTTATGAAAATCAAAATCCGGAAACAAAAGAGTCTATTCCTTATTTGCTCGACCTGCAGGCGGACCTCCTCGACAACCTCACCACGCGGGTGGTTGTCCCACTGTTCACTGTTGCTGCCATGGGTAAGGCAGCCAAGTACCTGAACCCCCAATTCAAGGTAAAACGAACCACTGTGATTATGTCAACGGCTGAACTTGCTGGAGTCAATCTCCATGTCCTGGGAGACAAAGTCTGCTCCCTCAAGGAGCACCGCACCGAAATTATTGCAGCGTTAGACTTCCTCTTTACCGGCTTTTAATGAAGAAAAACAGCTGACAAGGCCAGTGTACCCGATCGCGATAACCTGCGCCGGGTCATCACCCAGCCGTTGAGCTTCGCTATAGAGGCCCTCCTGCATGAAAGTTGAGATAGTAACATTACCCGCCACATGCCAGATTCAACCCTTAATTCACAAGATCCTTTCCTGCCGGGAACCTGAATCTCCGTTCGTGTATCAATTATAATTTTAATTTCGCTAAAGTTATCCCTTCAGCAGGCCGATATCAATACCAGTCGGCATTCGTCAATCAATTCGCACATCATAAATCAATTCACTGATTACCGGTTACGATAAGCAATTCCGCCATTCCGCTTCTCGCGGCGGTCAGGTGCGCTTTACATTCCAAATCTCAAGGGGGAGCAGAATCATGCAGTGGTTTTATAATCTGAAAATAAACAGGAAGCTTGGACTCGGTTTTGGAGTTATCGCGTTTTTTGCGGTCGTAATGGGTCTGTTCTCCATCTACGCCTTACACGGCCTGCATGTGAAAATTAACGATGCCATTGAAGTCGCCAGAACAACGGGAATATCGTCAAACAGCGCATCTTCGGCCGTCAAGATTACCGCGATCAAGGAAGCGGCCGACTCAAGGTATGTTATTTACCGAAACCTGATAATCGGATTGATTCTTTTCAGCATAACGCTGGGATGGTCCATTGCCCTGTTCGTGGCCAAGACAATAACACGGTCCGTTCATATCCTGCTCGATGTCGCGAACCGGCTGGCGGAAGGGGACCTCACGGCGAATATCAGGCAGCGGAGCACAGACGAGATAGGGCAGTTGTTCGGGGACATGCGGCGGATGCTGGACAAGTTCCTTGAGATCATGGCAAAACTGGACGGGCTGTCGACAGCCCTGACGGAGAATTCGGAAGAGCTGTCCTCGACTACCAAGGAACTGAGCGCGGGGGCCGGTGACCAGGCGCAGAGGGCGGCCCATGTGGCAACGGCCATAACGGAGATGAGCCAGACCGTAGTAGATGTGGCGCAAAGCGCCCAGCTTGCTTCCAGTGCATCGGAAAAAACCAGCTCATATGCCCTGAACGGTTCGGAGGTTGTTCAGAAAGTTGTACACGGAATGCATGAAATCGTAAATGACGTTAAATCTTCATCCGCGACAATATCGAAACTCGGGCGCTCCAGTGAACAGATTGCCGAAATCATAGTCACGATCGAGGACATAGCGGACCAGACGAACCTTCTTGCGCTTAACGCGGCCATTGAGGCCGCGCGGGCGGGAGAGCAGGGACGAGGTTTCGCGGTTGTGGCCGACGAAGTCCGTGCGCTTGCCGAGCGCACCACAAAGGCGACCAAGGAAATCGGATCAATGATCAAGGAGATTCAGAGCGATACCACTAAAGCCGTTGCCAGCATGACCGAAAGCGAGAAGGAGGTCAACGACGGCATGAAGAAAGTGCAGGAAGCTAATAATGCCTTGGAACAGATTGTGACCGCGGCCGAGAAGAGCATGGAAATGATCCAGCAGATCGCCACCGCGACGGAAGAACAGTCGGCTACCACGAGCGAGGTATCGATGAACGTGGAGAACATAGCAGAGGTTACCAGGATTACCGAGGACACGGTAAACAATATCGAGCATTCCGCGGGCAGGCTGTCGCAAATGGCGAATGATCTGAGGGAAACGGTAAAGTGGTTCAAGGTTGCATGAGATATTTTAAATAATCCAAATGGGACGCCCATGAATTTATAAGTTTCTTTCCGGCCAATTCGCATTAACTTATATTTTATGGGCGTCCCCCCGGATCCGGTTGTTTGAATATCGGGGCGCTTCCTCGAAGACATAATATGATTGCTCCTCGGACCTGCGGTCAGGGTTCGCAGGAGACGCACTCGTCAGAGCTGCAACTCTATTCTCCGGCATTTCAAAATATAGCGAAACAGCATGAGCCGCATGCTTTCGTTGCTCTTCCGTCTGTTTCTTCCCCTTAAGCTTTTCACAGAATAAGCTCGGAATTCGGAGCAGGGAAATTCCCCTTTGACTTAACTAAAAAGAAGATAAGGGTGTCAGGTCTACACATTGACAAGTCAGGTGAATATCGAGATAAAAGTGTCAAGGTGTAGACCTGACACTCTTATCCCTTGTGAACTGCACGCCGGAACTCTTGAAGAACGGCTTACTTCGTACAGAACGGAAAAAAGACCGACCGGGAAGATACACCTTGACCCATCCCGGATTTCAGATTGAACAGGAGATAGCGCATGACATCAAATAAGTATCCCGCCATGTTGCTGGTAATGGTATTAATCTTCTGGGCCTGGTCGGGAATCGGGCTCGAAGATACCCGCCTCACCTGGGTCCTGGAAACCTTCCCGGTCATGGTCGCTTTACCGATCATCCTGGTTACGTACAACAGGTTTCCGCTGACAAATTTAACCTATACTCTCATCGCAATCCACGCCATGATCCTCATGCTCGGCGGCCATTACTCTTACGCCAAGGTGCCGATAGGTTTCCGGATGGAAGAGTGGTTTGGCTGGACCCGAAACAATTATGACAAGATCGGACACTTCATGCAGGGTTTCGGCCCGGCAATTTATACGCGCGAGATAATGTCGCGAACATCGCCACTCAGGCGCGGCAAGTGGCTTGGCTTTATATCTGTCGCCGTACCACTGGCTTTTTCAGCATTATACGAAATAATCGAATGGGTGGCTTCCCTCTCCAATCCAACGGACACCGAAGCCTTCCTGGGAACACAGGGTTATGTCTGGGACACGCAAACCGATATGCTCTGGTGTCTGATAGGCTCGCTTGCCGCTCTGGCCTTACTGACAAAATTGCACAACAGGTACCTGCTTAGAATTGGTACGCCCTGACCTTCATGTAAGTTTCCGGGGTGTATGATGGCGGGGTTATCCGGGACATGGTGCAGGATGCCGTAAACATTCCTCTTCAGAGCAATCCGCCCTTGAACAAAAGCTCCGCTATAGCCTCGGCAATCAGCCTGTAGCCGCGGGCATTGGGATGGATGGAATCGGATTTCAGGGAAGGGTCGATAAGAACGTTCGCCACCACGTTGCCCTCGAACAGAAGGCTGAATTCATCGGCGATCTTCGCATAAAAATGCGGTTTCGCGGAGAAGACTGTAGGATAAGGAATGCCGAGAAGGAGCACGTCAACATTGCGGCGACGGGCGATGCGGATCATTTCCCTGATGTTTTCCGATGCCTGGAGATCGCCGAGCCCCTGCTTCAGGTCGTTTGCCCCGTGGCAGAGAATAACGAGCGAGGGGTGATGCCCGTCAAGCATCTTCGGCAGGCGGGCGAGCCCGTTTTCCGTGTCCTCCCCCGGAATGCCGGCATTTACGACCCTGCGCCGGATAATCCGCTCCAGTTGCGCGGGATAACTGTTTTCCGCCGTTGCTCCCGTCCCGTAAGTGAGGCTGTCGCCGAATGCCAGTATCACGGCATCCTGAGCGAGAGGAGTCAGTTTGCGTCGGATTTCACCTGTTTCCATTTTTCTGTTTTCTTCAATCTGATTATCGGTTATACAGAATCCTATCGTCTTTACCTTACCGATATTTTCCAATTTCGCAAGCTTCGAATTGAAACAGGAAAGAAAGAATGGACAGCCAATCGCTCGCCGAATATCTTGAAAGTTCGCTTCTGTCGAAGATCCCGCTGGTAAAGGCAATGGGCATAAGGGTAGCCGGTTATGACGGTTCAACTCTCGTCCTCCGCGCGCCCCTCTGGCTGAATGTCAATGACAAGGGCACCGCCTTCGGCGGCAGTCTCTACTCGTTGGCGGTGCTTGCGGGATGGGGACTTCTCTCCATCAAGCTGAGGGAAGAAAAGCTGGCCGGCGATGTCGTGATCCACGAAAGCAGCGTCAATTACCGTCTCCCCGTTACCGGAGAACTGGAAGCGAAATGCTCGATTCCCGGAGAGGCCGAGTATTCACGATTCGTGGATGGGTTCCGCGCCGCGGGAAAAGGGCGAATTGCCCTTGAGGTCCGGATAATGAAGGATTCCAGGGCCGCCGTAAAGTTTGCCGGTAATTACGTGGCTTACGCGACTGAAAAATGAAGAAGGCCGCTTCCCAAGGGATAGCGGCCTTCTTCCATCAACAACACAAATTGTTTTCAGCTTTTATCGTTTTCCGGGAAGTCCTCAGCTTGCCTTTACCGCGGCCTTGCCCGATCCGCTCCTGCGGTACTCCACAACCACCGTATTCTGACTCCGCGCCTGGTTTTTCTTCCCCACCGAAGCGCCACTCCTCCCGCGATTGCCGTCTCCCTTGAAATTTTTCGAACCTGACGGAGAAAAACGGCGCGATCTGCCCTCGGTTCCCGTCCGGACCCGATTATTCCGTTTCTCCACTTTCGTCTGCAAAGGCCGGGAAGGCTCAAGGCCTTCAATTACATGGTGGGGAATGGATTGCCCGATATAGCGCTCGATTCTTTTCAGGCAATCCACCTCGTTCCCGGATACGAAGGAGATGGCGATTCCAGACGCGCCCGCGCGGCCCGTGCGCCCTATGCGGTGCACGTAATCTTCCGCGAACTTGGGCAGGTCGAAATTGATGACATGGCTTATTCCGGTCACGTCCAGGCCCCTTGCCGCAACGTCGGTGGCCACGAGCAGCCTGATTTTCCCTCTGCGCATGTCCGCTATGGTCCTGTTCCTTGCCGGCTGCTTCATGTCGCCGTGCAGGGCCGCCGCGGAATATCCGCTGGAGCGGAGCTCCCGGGCAATGCTGTCGGCGTCGCGCTTGGTCGCGGAAAAAACGATCGCCCTCTTCATGGACCCGTCGCCTATCAGATGCCGCAGCAAGCTGTTCTTGTGCTCCAGGTCATCCGCCACGAGGAGGCGCTGCTCGATTTCCGGCTTGGCGGTCTTCTCGCCGGCTACCAGAACCATCTCCGGCTGGTTGAGCAAACCCCTGGCAAGTTTTTCGATCTGACCGTCAAGCGTCGCGGAAAACAGAAGCGTCTGGCGTCCCGCCGGCGTCTTCCCTGCGATCCTTTCAACATCCTCAATGAAACCCATATCCAGCATTCGGTCGGCTTCATCCAGGACCAGCAGCTCGACCCGGGAGAGGTCGATGCGTCCCCGCTCCAGGTGATCGTTCAGGCGGCCCGGCGTGGCGACAACCAGGTCGACCGGCTGGCTCAGGAGCCTTAACTGCTCACGGTACGGCATCCCGCCGAGAATGGTCGCGCTTCTTACACGCATGAATTTCCCGTACGCGCGGACGGAGTCGTTGACCTGACCGGCCAGTTCGCGGGTCGGCGTCAGCACGAGCACGCGCGGTCCGCGGCCTTTGGCGGCGGGAGGCATGCCAAGCCGCTGAAGTGAAGGGAGAATGAACGCGGCGGTCTTTCCGGTGCCGGTCTGCGCCGACGCTATCAGGTCGCGTCCGGCAAGGACGATCGGGATGGCCTGCTCCTGAATGGGAGTAGGCTCGGTGTAGCCGCACTCGTTGACGGCCTTGAGAATGGACGGTGTAAGCTGCAGTTCTGCAAATGTCATGGTAATTCCTTATTAATAAAGAAAGAGGTTAGGCGCGCAAGCCGGTGGGGCAACCGTTGACCCGGAAATTGAAACGGCAACAGCACGGTATGGCATATACATATCGTCGCCAACCGGAATACTGCTGCGTTTTCAGGATAAGTGCTGAAGCAGGGAGGGTTAGAGACAGATTGAGCGTGGCGGGTAAAGAAAAGTGATCAGAAATTAAACAACCTGAAACCACGTGCCCGCCAAGGCATGAATAGCCCGACTTGTAATGTATACGATATTAGGAAACAAATAGCAAGTTTTACTTTCTTTTTCGACGCCCCGAAAATAAAATTACCGAGAAATATATTAAATATAATTAAAATTACTTTTTTTTATTTGTAAGCGGTAATTATTATGATATAAGCTTGCCTTGTAGTTTTAAACCGTACTAATTTGTAAATGCTATGTTGCATTTTTCGTGTTTTTTGAGCCTTGCATTACGCGAAATCCCATAATTCAACTTTCCGGAGGATTTGCCCGATGCAGTGCGGAACAACAGCCAATCTGATTCAGGCATTAATAATTTTTTTGGTTTCAGTTGCAATTTCCGTATCTGCCGACGCCGAATTCTATAAATACACGGACAGGGACGGGACGATCCATTTCGTAGACGACCCGGGAAAAATTCCCAGGCAATATGCAAAAAAGACCAAAAGCTATGCAGGCGGCCAGGCGGCCGGAAATGTGACGGATGTACGCATAGTCGGCAACCAGGTTCTCGTCCCGGTGACCCTGGGATACAATGGCAATCGGGTACAGGCCACCTTGCTGCTCGATACCGGTGCGACTGTTACGGCGGTGGATTCGGATATTGTCGCTGGCCTGAATGTGGAGAATTCAAAAACCCGCTCCATATCGGGGCGAGTGGCAGGTGGTGGGATTGTGTCGGGGAGATTGGCCAGGATCGATTTTATCGAAGTGGGTCCCCACAGGATTTCGGATTTCGATATTGCCGCCATCCCCCACGACGGGCCAAGGGAGAACCATGACGGACTGCTGGGAATGAATTTTCTCCGCAATTTCCACTACAAGATAGACTTTGAAAACCAGAAAATTCACTGGAGGTAGAAAACACGGTCCGAAATCGGACGGACCGGAATGTTATCCGATATCGTCAAGCGCGGGAGGCTCCTTGTGGGACTTGATGTAGGCATCCAGCGTTCCCTCGCTTTCCTTCTTTGAAGCCCAATGACTTACACCCTTTTCCCTCGTCTTTTCGAATCTCATCACTGGCACGCTCAATCCGCAGCTCGTTTCCACCGCGTAAATGTCGAGCCTGAACAATTGACGGACGATCGCCGGATCGACCGACGGGAAATTTTTCACCAGTTCGACGAAACGCGGGGAATCCTTTTCAACAAGATCGCCTTTGCAGAAAATGCGGAGCACCTTCGGCTCCTCTTCAAAGGAACAAAACATCAGGGTCACTTCCCCGCCCGCCTCGATGTCCCTGCCGGTACGGTTGCTGCTGCCCGGAAAGTCAAGTAGGAGAATGGTTTTCTCGTCAAGGAAACGAATACAATCTTCGCCCTTCGGGGCGAGGTTGACCTCTTTTCCGCAGGCGCTGGCAATGAAAAAGAGATGCTGGCGCCCGGCAAATCCGATATCTTTTTCCGTAAGACACTTGTACTGTTTGCCCATTTTCAAATACCTCCCGGGATATTTATTTGAACCTGAATCCCTGAGCATGCAAGCCTTCAATCGCCTGGAATGCCTCGATTTTTTTCGAGAATCGTGTCCAGTTTTCGTAACCCGCAAAGTCATTTCACGGACACAGATCACGGTCACGGGTCACGAGTAAACCCCGGCATTTTACCCATTGCGGCTTTCATGCTCACGGATTCAGGTTGAAAAGTGGCCCGTTTGAGCTATGCTCGTACATTATGTGCTGCCGGTTGCTAAAAGTAAACGAAGAAAACAGAACGGGAGCCTGCGACATATGAATAAGGATATTGTGCAGTTTGAGCCCGAAGAATGCGCCGAGTTGATCCGGAACTCGTCGTCGGTGGTAGCGCTGACGGGGGCGGGCATCTCGACCGCGGCCGGCATCCCGGACTTCAGGGGACCGAAAGGCCTTTACGTTACCAGACAGTACGATCCCGATACGGTATTCAACATCGTCTATTTCAGAAAGAACCCCCGGCCGTTCTACGAGTTTACCCGCGATTTCGCCGCCATGCTGAGAGAGATCCAACCGACCTTTACCCACCGCTTCCTTTCCATCCTGGAGGATAAGGGAATCCTGAAAGGAATAATCACCCAGAATATCGATGCCCTGCACCATTTCGCAGGCTCGCGGAACGTCATTGAACTCCACGGATCTTACTGGTCCGCCTCATGCACCCGGTGCCGCGATTACTCCGTTGAAGGCAAGTCATACGAATGGTGGGTCGAGGCTATCCGCACGAGCCCGTCGTGCCCGGTCCTGACCTGTCCCCATTGTAACGGGGTAGTAAAGCCGGACGTGGTTTTTTTCGGGGAGGCCGTACGCGGCTTCGAAAAAGCCGCGGGTATTACCGAGCGGTGCGACCTGCTCCTGGTCCTCGGCTCATCCCTGGAGGTATATCCCGCTTCGATGCTGCCGAGGATGACGAACGCCACGGTCGTGGTCGTCAACATGGGAAAGGTCAGGCTCTCTCCGGCCGCCAATCGCCGGTTCGTCGAAGCGGACCTCGACACATATTTTTCGCGGGTCGCGCAAAGCCTGGGATTTGACGGGGATGTCAGACATCAGAGTGTATAAGCGAAATATTTTTGTTTCGGGCGAAAGGAAAAAATGTATGGCGCCTATTCAGGCCATTCCGAAGCGGGTTACCGTGGCGAGAGGCATGATTTTTACGGCATTGTCGCGGAGCATGAAAATCGACGCGATTTCGAGCACGGCAGTAGCGATCATTGCACCGATTGCCCTTTCATCGGTCGTCCCCCCTGAACAGAGGAATTGCGTGAGATGGTAAAGAATCGTCCCGTCTGGATGCAGGACAATCTTCCCTGACTTGAGTTCGGAGCTCTGAAATTTAATCAGCGCGTTTGAAATGCCGGCAGTATTTTCCTCCGAAACTTCCACAGCCATCACCGTGGCGGTGAAATTAATCATTGTGTCATTATTTTCCGGCATGCTGATGCCGCAGGAAACTATCCTGTTGGGTGTTTCCCGAGTTTCAGGAGTAGGAACGAGAAGTGAGAACCACAGGGAGTTCGCCGCAGTTGATTCGTACCTTATCCGTTTCGACTTCAGATAATTTTTTGCTGCTTCAAGTGCCGGTTTCATCGCAAATTCCCTTTATCCAGCAAACGGCATATCTTATTATCCTGATTCAAAAAAATATTAGCAGAAAACAAAAACGAAATCAGCCGGCATTTTCAGCCGAACAGCACGATGAGCGCGAATCCCGAGGCCATCAGCGCCGCCCCCGAAAACCGCTCCCTTATGGATTCCTCCTTCAGGAAAGCGCCCGCCAGAAGAATGCTGAACAGTGCGCTGAGCCTCTTCACGGTGTTTACGTAGGTAACCTTGGTCAGGCTCATGGCGTAAGCGGCGGCAAAAACGGCGGTTACGAAGATCAGCGCCGGCAGCAGGGCCTTTCCGACCGCGCCTCCCGATATCACCTCGCGCAACCTGCCCCGGTGTGTCAGCAAAACTATCGGCGACATCCCGATGATGAGGAAAGTCCAGTAAACGGCCATGTAGTGGGCGGGGGACGAAAGGGCAATCGCCTTTTTGGACAGGGTGGCCGTAAAAGAAAAGAGCAGCGCCACCGCGCACATGCATACGGCGCCCTGGTCACGCAAAAGCACCCTGAAAGGCTCCAGGATGCTTTTTCTGGCCGTGCCAGCGTTTAAAACCCATGCGCCGGCGGCGATCATCAGTACTCCCGCCCCGCCGGTCAAGCCAATCTTCTCGCCGATCAGCAGGTAGGGAATCACCAGCATGAAAACGGGCGTAAGAGAAAGAAGGGGTGCGACCAGGCCGAGGGGCGACAGGCGAAGTGCCCGCATATACAGTATCTGGGCAAGTATTTCCAGCGGCAGAGCGATAAAAATTGCCGAATAGAAGCCGGGAGCGGGTTTGGGAACGCCGCATATAAAATCGGCGAGGTAAATTATGGGCAGAGGTATGGCAAAAATAAGCCATGCAAAAAGGATGGAATCGACCTCGGTCAGAGACCTTTTCGCGGAAAAGTCCCGCAGGGCGTCACCTATTGCCGACAAAAGCGAAACATAAACCCACAACTGCCCCATTACGCCGCCTTCTTACCAGGAATATCCCCGGAAATCGGGATCAGGTCTTCAAATGTCACAATAATACAGCATTCGCCGGCGGTTGTATTGCATTAAATTCCGAAGAAGGCATGCAATAATCAGCAATAAGGCGGTTTACATGTGAACCTGGGGCGGCGGCACGTAATCCGTATGGCAGACGTAGCAGTTCCATATCCAGTAGCTGTCGCCCTGAAGCTGCTGCGGAATGATATTGTCCGCGGTGCCCGACGAGGTAAATTCAGCATGGGGGCTGTTGTGGCAGGCCTCGCAATAGATCTTGCCGCTCATCAGGGAGTCCCGCGAGTTATTGAGCACCGAATCACGGAACAGGGTATTCGCGTTCTCCTGGAACTTCGAGCCGTGACAGGTTCCGCAACCCGGCTCCTGCAGCCAGGGCTGGCGGCCCGAGTTGAGCGAAGCGGCCATGGCGTTCATGTCTCCATGGCAGTCCTTGCAGCTTAATCCGGCCCGGAACATGCTTCCGCGAAGAAATCCGGTCTTCGGACCCGGGTGACAGTTGTAGCATTC
>DASRZQ010000141.1:0-43848 GCA_035686205.1 Geobacteraceae bacterium | reverse complement strand
GAATGCTGGTGGAGAATATGCAGGTTCAGCTGGTTCGGCCACCAGTCCCGGACCGTAGTGCCTCTGCCGGTCATGGGTATGGCTGGTTTGCCCGTTGCCGGGCTCTTTTTGTCGTTACTCATGTAAATTGGCTCCTTTCGTCTTATGAATTCAATTAGTTGCATTGATGACGTTCAGGTTGTCGATTTGAGATGCGCCGTTTCCGGTCGTGAGTTCTTGCTCCTGATTATGCATTACCCCTTCTTTTCTCGAATTCGTTTCCTCGTTTTGTAGTACTCGCTAGTCGGGCCTTCGTGTGACCAGCGCATGGGTGTTTCACAAATCCTCCCGGTACCATCCCGACAGTTGCGGCTGGAAGACATTGTCGATGATATGGATGACGCCGTTGGAGCACTCGATGTCGGTGGTGACGAACTTGCCGTTGTCAATCACCGCTTCCCCTTCATCCAGTTCTACGGTAAGGGCCTTGCCGGTCTCAGTGACGAGTTTTCCCGAACCCATTTCGTGAATTTCCTTGGCGGAATGCTTCCCGGCAACCAGGTGGTAGGTGAGCGTATCAGCGAGAATTTTCGGGTCCTGGAGGAGTTTTTCGATGTCCATCCTGGTAAAGGCGTCATTGTTGGGCGCGAAAAAGGTGTAGGGACCCGCTCCTTTCAACCTTTCCGCAAGATTCGTTTTTTCCAGCGAGATTGCCAGCGTTCCCAGGGATGCATCAGCCTTGATTGTTTCCATTATATCTGGCATATGATTCTCCTTTCTTTTTTGTGATGGGGCCATTGTTCTCGATGTTTATGGGCAGCCGGTATTGTTGAGATAAGAAAATGCTGTGAGTTCAAATAAAGAAATAAGCAAAATAATCCGCAACCGTTACGGCTTTCTTTGGCAGTCTGGGCACAAACCGAAAAAATCAAGCCGGTGAGATGATATGACAAAGCCCGTCTTTTGCCTCATCTCTTCGCTTAGATCGTGAACGCTTGAAATTTCGGGATCCAGTATCTTCTTGCATTTCGTGCAGATGGCATGCGGGTGGGGGTATGGTTTGTTTCCGTCATACCTGTTGCTGCCGTCCGGAAACCCGAGTTCCAGAACCTCGTTCAGCTCCTTGAGCAGTGTGATGGTTTTGTAGACGGTTGCGAGACTTGTGGTCGGGAAAAGCTTCTTCACTTCTTTGTATATCTCTTCAACGCTTGGGTGGCTCTCGCTCGAAATCAGGATCTTTATGATCGCCAAACGCTGCGGCGTCATACGGAAATCCCCGCCTTTTATTTTGGAGAGTATCGGGGACAGACGTTCTTCTATCTGTTCATTTGATTCTTTGCTCATGAAGGATAGACCTGTCTTTGGAAAAGGAATGTTTATCGATAAGCATTATTAATAATACAAGGTGTATACAGAATGTCAACATCGCCAGGATACCTTTTCCCTAAGCCTATTTGGAAAATTGTGGTTCGGTTACATACTTCTGAAAATTAAGATGACTACCCGACGTATCCATGGCACGTCGGACAGCCAGAGGATAGTTGACAGACAGGGTTGTCGGACAGGCGGCCTCCGTTATAGAGGGAAAATAGGGACACTTCTCTGTTTTCCTTAAAAATAAATGGGGAAGTGTCCCTATAAAATACCTATAAAATACAAAGTAACCGGCATACGTAGGGGCGAGGCATGCCTCGCCCCTACGTTTTTTATATACCGCATCATTAAGCCAAGGCGTTGACATCATGCTATAATCTCCATAACGGAGAAAAGACATGAAATGCCTGATACTTGCAGTCGCCATAGTAATCGCCGCATCCGGCACGACATTCGCTAACTGGCAGGTCTACAGGGAGGACAAAAGCATCGTAGCCTCCGTCGACTACCTGTCTCGTGCATCTTTCCGCGGAAAGCCGTCAGTCTGGGTCCGGTGGCATTTCAAGCAACCCCGGAAGGGAATCGGAGGGGTTAAAATTCAGTTTACGGCGGACTGTGCCAGACGTAATCTTTACGAAATTGCCTACATTCCCTATGACACGAAGGGGAACTATCTCACGCCTTCTGAGAATTACGACTCACCAAAACAATATACCGTAACGCCCCACTCCCTCAATGAAGCGACCTACAGGCTCCTGTGCAGGTAAACGCGATTCATAATCGAAAAGAGTCTCTCCCCTATTCCACTTCCTTCAACTTCATCACAAAAACCTCTTTGACTAAATTCATGAACGGCAGTATATTTCGGCTGATCTAAAAAACCAGATCAATAATCTGTTGGAAGACTGATCAGTTAAAGGATACCCATGGGCAATAACGAGATAAACGCACGCTGGCCGGGTTCATGTTTCGGATGTTCACCCAACAATCCCATCGGGCTGAAGCTTCGTTTCCGTCACGCGGAACGGGGATGCGAAACCCGGTGCTCCATACCCGACAGCCTGTGCGGTTTTGACGGCCTGGTTCACGGAGGGATACTGTCAACCATCCTCGACGAGACAGCGGCATGGGCGCTTTTCGCTCATCTGGGCCGGTTCGCCGTTACGCGGGAGCTGACCACGAGCTTTATCAAGCCGGTGGCGACCAACACGGAAGTCATTGTAGAAGGGCGTGTAGTAAGCCATGACAAGGTCAAAGCCCAGGTCCATTGCTCGATCCGTTCCCCGGAAGGTGTACTGCTGGCCGAAGCGGAGAGCGACTGGGTGTTCGTCAAGACCTCCCGAATCGCCTCATTGGCCGGGGTTGACGAAGAGGTCTTATGTGACTTCCTCAAACAATGCGTTGCGAATAAGCTGAGTAACGATGACCGGTGCGCGGGGAAATAGTAGATAACACTTGTGTCAGGTCTATTCCTGCAACAAAGTCCTATACGTAACCTGACACTATATGGTTTTCCATGTCTGAATTTTCTTAATCACATAACAATTTTTTGTCACATGGATACAAATGGAAATCGGAAATATTGATACGCTCAGAAAGTTCTTTCAGCCTTTGATTTTGTTAATTTCAATTCTAATGATTGGCAAAGGTAGTTTTGATCTCTACCAAATTTATCAGACTTATAAATGGCCATCTACAGCAGGGATTGTCACTACATCATGTCTTGGCAAGTCAACTACTGGTAAAGCACTTTACTGGCCGGTGCTTAAGTATAAATATTTCGTTTTTGGCAAAGAATTTGAGTCGAATCGTTATTCAACTAAAACTGATTCCTATTCAACGATCAGACCATTTGAGATATTGGAGCAATATAAGATAGGAACTTGCATCTGTGTTTATTATAATCCTGCGATACATTCAGAAGCAGTGATTGATAGGCTTCCTTTTGAATCACCAATACCATTTATAGGCGGGATATTTCTGTTCTTCTTTGGTTTAAATATCTTGCCTCGCATAATCAAATAACCAATTGGAGAATATATGGACCCTGAGGGACACGCCTGTAAGTTATGTGACCTTATAAATTTCCGTCAAAAACTTAAAGTAACTTAAGGAAAGTTGCGTCTGCAAATATCAAATTTGCACGGGATACCCCACTCCACGGTATCTAATTCCACCTCCACTACCGTTAAGAAAGGAGCAAACATGCACATCTTCAAAAGTTGCCCCAATTGCACCCGCGCCGCCGACGGCAGTTCTTCCAATCCCTCCGACAAATCCTTTTCAGTATATAAATGCGGCATCTGCGGATCCAAGTATTGCACGCATTGCGGCGGCGATGTTTGCCCGTCGTGCGGGGATTCGAAACGTTCCCTGATAGGCAGGGTGTCCGCGTAAAAAAGACAACGATCGCGCACAGGGACGGTACGGTCACATGAATTGATCGGGGAGGCAACATTCACATCGTTTAAATTACTCCCCTGCAAAGCCGGATATACGGAATTAGCGAATGATGTGAAAGTTGCCTCCACATAAATCAGGTTACTTCCAGATAAGGACGTATGGCAATCCGGCAGTCTTCCTTGCTTCCCGTCCTGGCAATGGAGCCGATGGCCTCGATGATTTTGTCCACCGAATCGTCCGCCGCGATGATCTCAAGCTTCACCCTCTTGACGATTTTCGCGACGAACCTGGCGCCGCGGAAGATCATTATCTGTCCCTTCTGGGGGCCATGGCAGATTATTTCGCTTTCCATGAATTCCTCGACGCCAATTTCATAGAGAGCGTTCCGCACCTCTTGCAGCTTGAGTTGTTTGATGACAGCTTCAATCAGTTTCATGGCATACCTCCGAGTGCAGGTCAACCTGCCTGCACAATTATTCTGAGACACCTTGAGGTTTCTTTTACATAGTGCATGCCAATTTTTTGAATGCATTTTTTGATATAAATTCAAATAGTTACTGAAGATGTCTGTAAGTGGGGAATGAAGAATGCCGGAATCTTGTGCATGTTACCGAAGATTGCCCGGGAACTAGTCAGGTTCGTCCCAATTTAATCCAGTCTTTCCGAAAGCAAATATACTGAAAATTACAAAACGAGGTAAGCCATCATGACTCCATCTCTTGCACCAAGTCTCAAAACAGCTTTTTTCGGCCTAATCGGACTGCTCCTGTTCGTGCCGCCGGCGTTTCCAGCCGATTACGGCACCGGGGTAACGGCAAAAATACTGAAAAAAACCTCCGTAACCGACATTGGCCAGAAGATAACCTACCCTGGGGCAGACAAGGCCGAAGTAACCGCCATGACCGTCGAACTGGCGCCCGGAGCCGAAACAGGCTGGCACAAACATCCCGTGCCCGTATTTGCCTATGTCATAACCGGCAACCTGACCGTCGAACTGGAAGACGGCAGACTCCGCTCCTACCACGCAGGGGATGCCGTCATCGAGGCGGTCAACACACTGCATAAAGGCAAAAACACCGGCACCGAACCGGTAAAGCTCGCTGTGTTCTACCTCGGAGCCGAAGGGACACCCAATGTCATCAAGGTGAAGCCGGTGGAAAAAACCTGGCAATAACAAGTGTTGAAGAAGTGCTTGGAGTGCCGAAAGGTATGTCTGAATCATTCAGGGCTTATGCCAGAAAGGTAAAAAAAAAGGACAGGCCGCATTCCAAGCGGCCTGCCCCTTTTACGAACCGACAAAGTCCGTCATTTTCCCTTGCCGAAAGCAATCCCGTAGACGTCCTCGAATTCCCGGACGAAATTCACCTTCAGCCCTTTCTTCAGATAGGCGGGAAGCTCCTCGAAATCCTTTCTGTTGGCCTCGGGAAAGATGAGGTTCTTTATTCCGGAGCGGCGCGCGGCAATGGTCTTTTCCTTTACCCCGCCGATGGGCAGCACCCTTCCGGTCAGGGTCAGCTCCCCGGTCATGGCAAGCTTCCTGACCACCGGTTTTTTCAGAATCATTGAAACAAGGGCAGTTGCCATGGTAATCCCGGCCGACGGGCCGTCCTTGGGCGTTGCGCCCGCAGGTACGTGCAGGTGGACGAAATGCTTGTCGAAGAAGTCGGCCGGCGCCCCATACTTGTCCAGGTGCGCCATCACGTATGAATAGGCGATATTGGAGCTTTCAACCATGACATTACCAAGTTGGCCGGTCTGCCTGAATCCCTTGGAGATGGTCGGCATGGCGGTCGCCTCGATCTGCAGCGTGGCGCCGCCATAGCTTGTCCAGGCGAGGCCGGTAACCACCCCGGCGGTTTTCTCGAACAGCTCGTCCGGGTTGAATACCGGGTTACCCAGGTATTTTTCCACTTCGGCTACGCCAATCCGGACGGCATCCGTCTTCCCCTCGGCGAACTCCATCGCGGACTTGCGCATGATCTTCTTGATTCTCTTTTCCAGGTTGCGCACTCCGGACTCCCGCGCATAGCCGTCGATTATGTTCACCAGGGCGTCCTTTTCGATGGTTACCTGGTCCTTTTTCAGGCCATGGCCGGCGATTGCCTTCGGTATCAGGTACCGTCTGGCGATCTCCACCTTTTCCTCCAGTATGTAGCCTGCCAGCCGGATTACCTCCATCCTGTCCAGGAGCGCCGGCGGGATGGTGTCCAGCTGGTTCGCCGTGGCCACGAACAGCACGTTTGAGAGGTCGAAAGGCACGTCCAGGTAATGGTCCCTGAAAGATGAATTCTGCTCCGGGTCCAGGACTTCCAGGAGCGCAGAGGCCGGATCACCCTGGTAGGATATGCCGATCTTGTCAATCTCGTCCAGCATCAGGACCGGGTTGGAGGTGCCCGCGCGCTTCATCGCCTGGATGAATTTGCCCGGCATGGCGCCGATGTAGGTGCGGCGGTGCCCCTTTATTTCCGCCTCGTCCCGCATACCGCCCAGGGAGAAGCGGTAGAACGTCCGTCCCAGCGCATCGGCAATGCTTTTGCCTACAGATGTCTTGCCCACGCCGGGAGGCCCTACCAGGCAGAGAATGGAGCCCGATATGTCGCCCTTCATCTTGCCTACGGCAATGAACTCCAGTATCCGCTCCTTCACGTCCTTCAGGCCGTAGTGGTCGCGGTCCAGAATCTTGCGCGCCCGGTTCAGGTTGTACGAGTCCTTGCTGTATTTCCCCCACGGCAGAATAGTCAGCCAGTCGAGGTAAGTACGGCTCACGTTATATTCGGGTGAAGTCGGTTCTATCAGCTGCAGCTTCTCCAGTTCCTCTTCCACAGCCTTCGTGGCTTCATCGTTCAGCTTGAGGTCCTTGATCCGTTCCCTGAATTTTTCGATTTCCGTTGTTTTCCCTTCCTTCTCCAGTCCCAGTTCCTTCTTTATCATCTTGAACTGTTCCCGGAGAAAGAACTCCCTCTGCCGCGCGGAAATCTGCTCCTCGATCTGTTTTGTAATTTTGCTCTGCAGCCGGTAGACTTCAAGCTCCTTTTTCAGCAGCACCAGAACCCTGTCGATTCGCTGCCGCACGTCGAACGTTTCGAGAATTTTCTGTAGTTCCTGGCCGTCCGCGCTCGTCAGGTTTGCGGCAAAGTCCGAAAGCCGCCCCGGGTCGTCCATGCTCGAACGTCCCAGGTACAGCTTGGTTTCTTCGGAAAAGAGAGGATTAAGCTGGATGAGTTCCTTCAGGGTCGAAATGATGGCCATGGAATAGGCCTGCAACTCGGGATTGACGGAAAGCTCCGGTGTGTAATGATAGGTTACCCGGGCGACAATGCCGTCGTCCAGTTCGGAAAACTCGTCTATGATGAAGCGCTCCAGGTTGTTTGCGAGAAGGTGGGCGCTGTCCTCGTCTGCGTGCACGATTTGCAGGACCTTGGCCGCAACCCCTACCCTGTGCAGATTCAAAGGCGTCTCCTCGCCTTCCATGTCTTTCACAAGCACAAGGCCTATTGTCCTGTCCCCGGTTTCGACGACTTTCTTTATCGCGTTGACTTTCTCGGCGCCTTTTACAACCAGGGGCATGAGAATCCCCGGGAAAGCCGGCCTCATTTTCAATGGGATAACGGGAATGTAGTTGGGAAGAACTTCGGCGGCCACAACCAGCCCGCCTACCCCGTTTTTCTTTTCCTCAGGCCCGTTTCCATTTTTCAATGCTTCTTTATCCTTTTCGGTCATGGAAGGTGAACTCCTTTTGCTGGATGTTATCTGTTGTTTGTCCGTCAGCCCGGAAAAAACCGGGAAGAGAGGAGTGAGGCCCTGTCTCATTCCAGGCGGATATTTTACTGGTGGACATTTACTAGAAGCTAATCATGACGAGGCGTTTTGTCAACAGTATAAACAAATGACATGATTTCATAAATTTGATGTCATCTCGACTGAAGGGAGAGATCTTTGTGGATGCAGCGAAAGCCACAAGATTTCTCCCCTCGTTCGAAATGACAACATATCTGCAGTCATATTGACACGTCACACGATTTATTAACAGATGTACAAGGCCGGAATTCGACAGGTATTGTGAAAGAAACTATGAAGTGTAAAATTAATTAAAAAGTAGAAACCTTCCATTTGTCGAGGCTACAAAATCATACCGAAGCCACCCCGAGCATCTCCCGATAGGAGCTGTCGTGTCTCGGCTCGGACAGAATTGACTTGATGTTAGTATCAACCCGTTTCCTGGACATATAGAGCTGGTACAGATAACCGGAAAGGCGCGAATCGCCGATGACCATGTAACCGTTGATCACGCCGTCCCGGAGATAAACTCTGCGCCAGACATCGCCCCGCTGCCAGGTGACGGCCTCGCCGGTGAAGCTTCCCACCGAAATCACGGGGAAATCCATATGCTTCCTCAGTACAGTGGTGTTGAGCGAACCGGCGTACGCGCCGTCTCCGTGCACAAGGTGCCGCGCGGCGGTGCGTGCCTGCTGCATCGCGTTCGGATAGTTGGCGTAGATGCCGTCGACTCCGTTAACCGCATGGCGGGTTATGGCCACGTCGCCGGCAGTGTAAACGCAGGTATCGGCCAGCATCTGCTCCGAACTCGGGACTCCCCTTGCGGCACCGTTCAGGGGCTGCGAGTTCGGCGACACCCCGACGGCGACAATCAGGAGCCGGGTCTCGATCTCCTCGCCGTTCGCCAGGCGGACGGCGGAAAGCTGACCGTCGCGAATGCCGATGTCTTCAACAACTGTCCTCAAACGGATATCAATTCCGGACTTTTCCGCAAGTTTGCGGGTCGCGAACTGCCCCCCCTCCTCGTCCGTCATCTGCGAAAGGAGACGGGTGTTCCGGTGGACAATGGCGACATCCAGGCCGCGCGCCCGCAGCGCAAGTGCCGCGTCGACGCCGATGAAGCCGCCGCCGAAAACGACCGCCTTCCCTACTCCCTGTTCCCTGATGTACCTGTCGATTTCCACCATGTCCGTGAGGGTTTTGAATCCGAACACACCGGCGGTGTCGAGCCATTCCGGGTGAGGATACCAGTTGCTGGAGCCGGCGGCGTAAAACAGCCGGTCATAGGACTCGCTCCGCCCGGAGGCGCTTCTTACCTGCCGACTTTCAGCATCGACCTCGACGACCGGATCGCCGAGTCTGGCCGTAACGCCGTATCTGCCGTAGAAATCCTTTCCTTTCCAGAAGACCGTATCCAGCGGTTCCCCGGCAAGGTAAAATGGAATGACGCAGGGCGAATACGGGGCAAAATCCTCGTCACCGCACATGACGACCTCACCGTTAAACCCTTCCAGTCTCAGGCGCTCGACGAACTCGGCGGACGCCATGCCCGTGCCGACGGTAACTACCTTCATCTATTTTCCCTCCCGCCTTCGGGCGAATTCTTTCCGTCGCAATTCCCGGAACAGTTCCACGAGCGGCGGAACGCCTTCCTCGCCCAGCAGGTAGGTCCGCAGGCTCTTTACCGCCCGTTGGCCCCGGGCGCCGTCAAACTCCGCGTATACCAGGGCGCCGGAATGACACGCGCTTACGCAGGCGGGCTCGTCGCCGTCCTTGACGCGTTCCCTGCACAGGTCGCATTTGTAGGCGACGTCCCTGCCGTAGCGGGAACGGTGGGTTTCCTTGAACGAGATGGCGTCAAAGGTGCAAACCATGGCGCACATCGCGCATGCCTTGCATTTGTCCGAATCGATAAAAACCGCGCCGGTCTCCGGGTCGCGCCCCAACGCGCCTGACGGGCATGCGTTAAGACAGTCCGCCGGATCGCAGTGCCTGCAGGAAAGCGGGAAAGCCTCGTGCTCGATGCCGAGGACCCGAACGTTTATTTCAGTCTTGCGGTCCCCCAGCGCCCCGACCAGGCTCCCGGAAGGGTGATGACGCGTTGCGCAGGCTGCCTCGCAGGCCTTGCAGGCAAGGCATTTTTTATAATCGACAAAAATTTTTTTCATTGTCATTTCTCCAATTTCCCGGAAAACAATTTGTATCGGCACTGACGAACACTGCTGAAAACCGCTCACGCAAAGCCGCAGAGTCGCCAAGAAAGTCAAATATGTTGCCTTCCCGTATGACCCTGATTATTCAACAGCCCGTGGCTTCACGCGAACGCAACCTGATTTTGCTTCAGAATCTTCTTCGCGTCTTTGCGCCTTTGCGAGAGAAAATCACTTTCAAGATTTTGATTCAAGCGGCCGAACAGCAGCATTCGTAAGTATTCAGCCGCGCCGCAAGATCTGCAACCGCCACGGCATAGCCGCTGTCCGACATTTCCATGACCCTGGCCACTTCGGGTTCAAGCTCCCGCAGACGCGACTCTGAGGGCAGCATCACCACACCTCTGAACAGCGAGTTGAAATCAGTTCCCGTCTCGTTCTGGTACCTTTCAAGCTTCTCGGCAGTCCCCTCAGCGGCGCGGTTAATCACCAAACACACTTTGGGGATACCGATCTGCCGCGCCAGCCCGGCCGAATGGCAAGCCACATTGAGTGCGTTGAAGGAATCGTCGGAAACCACCAGGCAATGGCTGAAGCCCCTGGAAAGCGCCCGGCCGAAGTGCTCGACCCCGGCCTGGGTATCGAGGATAATTCCTTCGTTCTGCCGCAGGGACAGGTGACGAATGGTGGAATCGAGAAGCACGTTCTCCGCGCAGAGGCAGCCCCCGCCGGCCTGCTTCACCGTTCCCATCACCAGCAGGTTCAGGTTATCGGCAACCTTTACGCCGAACCTTTCCACGACGTCATCCACGTCCGGGTTGAGCTTGAACATCGTCCCCCAGCCGCCTTTTCCGGGATTGACACCGGTTTTTTCCTCGATATATTCCCGGTTCAGGTTGAGCGGGACAATTTCGGACGCCCGCTCGACACCCAGGCCCAGGGAATACGGAAGATTCATCTGGGGGTCCTCGTCAACGGCCAGGATATTGACCCCGCGCCTTGCCATTATCGTCGCGAGACAGGACGTCAGCGTCGTTTTTCCGACTCCTCCCTTTCCGGTAATTACAACCCGGAAACCGTTATTTACCGTACACATCTCTAAGCCTTCCTTTCTATATCCCCAGCGCCGAGCGCTTTTCCATGATAATCTTTTCCATCCGGTCGGCGGTGGCGACCGGGTCCTCTTCCACGAAGAAATAACCGCCGAGCACCTCTTTGGCATCCTGTGTTAGGATTTTCGTAACCGCCGGTCCGCCCAGGATCGGCGGCAACGGCCAGAGGTGCACCGGAATTCCCGATCCGACGAAATAGGCGCCAATGGCGACCGCTTTTTCCGTGGTCCACTCCGGGGCCGAACCGACCAGCGGCAGGTCCGAGATATCGGCCCCAAGGTGGTCGGCAATAGCTCCGGCGAGGTTCAGCATGCGGGAACAGTCCACGCACGAGCCCATGTGCAGGACAGGCGGGACGCCGAGCTTTTCGCAGACGGCCCGCAGGCCCGGTCCGGCGAGCTCCCGGGCCGGCAGGTCCATGAAACCTGCCTTGGCGGCGGCTACCGCCCAGCAGCCGGTGCCGATCACCAGGATATCTCGCTTTATCAATTCACTGGTAAGGCTGCGGTGGAACCGGTCCTGCTGCACTTTTACGTTATTGCAGCCGACGATTCCGGCAACACCCTTGATGGTACCGTTCACGATGAGGTCGATCAGCGGTTGCGGAGTTCCTCCGATGGCCTTGAGTATCTCCTCGACGGTAAAGCCGACGATGGCGTTCGAGGTGTGTTTCGGTATGTATACCTTCGCTTTGTTTCTGTTCGGAAAGGCCTCGATAGCCGTCCTTATGATGCGGGTTGCAATGGCGTCGGCATTATGCTCGTCGAACTGGATGTGGAGCGCTCCGGGGATCTTGGCCTGTTCGCTGGTCGTGATGAACCTAGTGTGGTAGCAGGAACAGAGATCGGCCAGCGCCGGGAATATGCACTGGACGTCCACCACCATCGCGTCAACCGCACCGGTCATTATGGCCAGCTCGCTCTGCGCCTCGTTGCCGGCGATTCCAACCCCCTGTCGCAGCAACACTTCGTTGCCCGTGCAGCAGAGACCGACCACGTTGACCCGTTTCGCGCCGACTGCTTCCGCCGCCGCTTTCATTTCCGGAAGTTGAGCCATCTCCACGACCTTGGCCGACAGGACCGGTTCATGTCCGTGAACAATCACATTAACGCTTTCCTCTTCCAGGACCCCGAGATTTGCCTTGATTGATCTGATGGAAGGAGTTCCGAGGAGGATGTCCTGCAGCTCCGTGGCAATGAGAGATCCGCCCCAGCCGTCGCCGAGCGAGCAGCGGACCGACTGGGCGACCAGTGACAGCGGATCGTGGTCGCAGCCGAAATGGGTGCGGTGCAGGATATCGACCGCCTCGCGGTCGATGCCGCGCGGCAGGAAGCCGATTTTCGCGCCGGTCGCCTCGAACAGGCTGTCCTCCAGCCCTTTCAGCCGTTCAAAGCGCTTTTTCGGCATGTATTTTTCCAGGAAGACGATCGGCTCTTCGTCCTGCTTGCCGAAGCAGTTTGCAGCCGTATCGGCGACTTCGCCGGCTATTTCATTCAGTTCACGCCCCTCGGTTTGAATCCCCAGCCGGGCCGCGACGGCTTTGAGTTTTTCCGGGTCCGAAATGCGATAGTCGGTGTTCTTGCCGGTCGCCACCGCCTTGAGCAGTTGCGCCACCTTGCGGCCGTGGTCCGAATGGGAGGACGAGCCGACAGCGGCCATGCGGGCAAGGTTGCGGGCCACCATGGTATCGGCGGTGGCGCCGCAGACGCCGTGGGTCGGGCCCTCGCCGAACGGATCGATTCGGCAGGGTCCCATTGAGCAGATCCGGCAGCAGGTGCCGAGCTGTCCGTAACTGCATTGCGGCTGCTGCTTCTCGTATCTTTCCCAAAGGGTTTCATGCCCTTCCCTGTCCGCAATGCGGAGCATCTCCACGGCCGCCGGATCGGCGCTCCTCATGTCCTTTTTGCCTGCAATTTCTTCACTCATATGGGTTCTCCTTGACAAGAGTTAGTTCACACAACAGGTTGATTTCAGGTTTTTCCATATCGGCATTCCCGCGACCCCGCGCCGCCTTAGCTTTGGCGGTAGCGCAAAACGGAATCCTAATTACTATTTTTGTTTGCAAAACGGTCATTTAAATGCTGACCGGTATGAACAGCGCCTGCAGCCTGACAGCCGGTTTCAAGACTCATGTTATTAAGTTGCATTTTAATGAAAGTCGGGAATATTTATGACTGGTATCTTGTCGATGGCATTCTGGGCTTGTGAAAGGAGGGATAATTCAGGTGAATGATGGAGACCCGGCTCTCCGCGGGTGCTACTTCAGGCCTATTTCCACCAGGAAAGCCTGCAGTTTGTTGCGGCTGATAGGCAGTCGCGTTTCATTTCCGCCGACTTCCACGGTACATTCGGAACGGTCGCGCTGTACCTTCCGCACCCTGGCAATATTGACCAGGTAGCTGCGGTGGATGCGGCAGAACATTTCCGGATCCAGGCGCTTTTCTATTGCGCCCAGGGACAGGTCGCAGTGATATTCCCCGGAAGCGGTGATCACCCGTGAATAGATGTTATCCGCCTTCAGGTAGACGATCTCCTCGGGCTTGAGCAGATGGATCTCGTCGCCTGAAGTGACCGGGACCCGTGTCAGTTTACGTTCCGTCGATACAAATGACGTGATGTCGTAAAAAAGCACGCAGATCTTTTCGTCCGTCATGTCCCGGTCGATGATTGGAACTAGCTTGATGAGGAAATAGCAATCCAGGCCGTCGTGCTTCAATATCTTCAGGGAAAGCGGAATCTGCCGTTTGGCCTCCCTGGTCAGGCGGAGCAGTTCGGCCATTTTCCTGTGATTTTCCTCGCCGTGGAATTCAAATATATTCCCGCGGAAAAGCCTTTCCCGGTCGAAATGGCTGAACATCAGGATGAACATCCTGTTGATGTGGGAAACTGTCAGATCGTTGTTCAGAATGACGATTCCCGGTTCGATGCCCTCTATTATATTGAGAAGTGCGCGGCTTCCCATTGGTTCTCCAGTCGATAAATTTGTAATGTCGGATTATTTTCCGAGGTCAGCGAAAATTGCCATACGGCGGGATTTCCGACGGGTCGATTGTTTCAATCCTGAATCCGTGACGTCTTCACGCCGAGCAAGCGGAATGCCGTGGTTAAACGCCGCTGATGCAGTAACGCGCCTTTCAAGCCGGTTGAACTTCGCCGGGCGGCCTCATCCCGCCGGCGTTCCGCGCAGACGAAGTTGTGAAGTCGTCACGGATTCAGGTCAATTACTTTCCATGAAAGCGCAAACGGCAAGGTGATTGGCGAATCTTCCCTTTATTTCGGCCGTCTTCAGCTCCAGAATAGTAAAAAACCTTGAGAACAGGGACTCCAGCTCCTTTTCAGAAGAAAAATAAAGGACCGTGCCCAGGGAAGTTTCCCTGTATTTGCCCGTTCCGCCGAAGCCGGTGTCATTTTCGCTGAAGCAGACGGAAAGGTATTTTCCACCAGGCTTCAGTATCCGCCGGACATTTTCAACGTACGATAATCTTTGTTCGGGGAAGATGTGATGCAGCAGTTCCCAGTCATAAACGAAACTGAATGTCCCGGCAAACCCGCTCAAATCGCCCAGGACATCGGCAACGACAAAATCGCACGCAACCCCTTTTTTGACGGCATTCTCCCGCGCCAGGCCTATTGCGGTCGGCGAGCTGTCGATTCCCGTAACAGCGAAGCCCCGGCCGGCGAGATAGATGGCGTAATTGCCGATGCCGCAGCCCATGTCCGCGGACCTGCACGGCTTTACCTTCATGCTCCGTACAAGTTCGACGAGTATTTCCGGAGGATCTTCCACATTCCACGGAATCCGGTCCGGCGAATATTCACGATAAATTTTATCGATATCGATGGTTTTTATGGGCTTAATTTCCCTGGGCTTTTCCCGGTCGGAATTACGGTTGCAGGAACACGGGCGGACTCGTTCCCTCCGTCTGGATTTTTGCATTCACGTAGTCCCTGACAAGCCCGACCACGATGGCGACCCGGTCATCGGCGGGGAGCGTCGAAGCCAGCCCGTCAATGCAGTTCCGGTCTTTGATAAGGCGGAAGGAGGTACTGAAATTGAGGTCAAATATCCATGAAAGCTGCATGATTTTGAAGTCATTCAATGTCTTGACGGTTGACAGCCGGACCATTTTGCGGTCGGAAATCTGTTTAAGGACCACGGCTGAACACCTGGGCTTGTCGGGCAGTCCCAGGCCCGCGGCCGAAGCCCTTTCCTGTTCGGGCTTATTGAAATAATCGATGAATACTCTCCAGATGTCCAGCTTGTCGGCGTCACGGATCATCTTCAAAAAAAACCGCGCCTCTTCGGTAAGCGTTTTCGGGATGGCGAAGGCATTGTGGAACTCGACGGCATGGGCAATTATCGTCCTTTCGCGGGGAAACAGGGGGGAAAGGACTTCGTAATCCTCAAGGATCTGCGCGCCGAGCTCGGCGTGATTGACCGAATCGGCGTCCCTGAACGTCCCGTATTGCCGGTACTGCTCGAATCTTCCCACATCGTGGAGCAGCGAAACGGCTTCCGCTATACCCAGCCCGTCTTCATCCAGGGACTCGCCCCGGCCGATTTCGAGAATGTTGGAACAGACCCGGAAGGTATGGTCTTCCTTGAGGCTGATATTTCTCTGGAAATCTTCGTAATCGGAATAAAACGACCTGCAGTATTCGGAGAACCACTTGCGTATTTCCGCCATGTTTTCAGGGGTCATTGATGTTCACTCCGGTTTTTGAATTACTTTCGCCGACATATTTTTACTCCCGTTTTCCTCGGGACACAAGAACTAATCCAGTGATTTGAAAACCTGAAGCGTGATTCGCGTCGCATCCCGGATTTGCTGCAGATAATCGGCAGCGAAAGACCCGTCGTTATGCTTGTCTATTACCGCGCAGATGGCCCCCGCCCGGTAGCCGGCACCGGCCGCGAAATGGAGCAGGAAGCCGGCCTCCATCTCGATGTTTTCCACTTTCAGCCCGGAAATACCGGTATCCATTGCCGCAAGTCGGTCCGTCAGGTCCGACGCGGTAGGCGTTATGCGGGAAATCTTTCTTCCTTCATTGGCGTAAAAGCCGGAGCTTGAAACAGTTATTCCCTTTCTGCACCTGACGCCGAGACGGAGAGCTTCCTTTTCCAGCGCAACCCTTACCTCCGGATGGGCCCTTGCCACATAAGGGCAGATTCTTCCCTTGAACCTCGCCGCGGAATCCACGGACGCCGCCAGCACTTCCCTGACCCGTACTTCCAGCACCCTGCAGCAGCCGTCGGTACAGGGAACATCATAAAAAAGCCCCGTATTGTCCAGTCCTATGACATAGTCGGTCACTATCAGGGTGCCGATCTCAATTTCGGGCTGAATGCCGCCCGATGTGCCGATCCGGACTATGTTCAGCGGCTTGAAATTCTTTTTTCTCCTGCGCGTGCGGAAATCGATCTCGTTCAGGGCCGTAATCTCGTTTAGAACGATTTCCAGGGAAGGCGCTCCTATTCCTGAAGTGATAACGGAAAACCGCTGCCCGGTTTCTTTCGCGACGCCCGTTATGCTCCGAAAACCCCGATGAAAACGGTCCGCCTCCCTGCTCTCCATGAATTCATCGGCTATAAACGGCGCCCTGTCGGGATCCCCCACTATGATTATATTCCTGGAAATTTCCCTTGGAGCAAGGTCGAGGTGATATACTCTCCCGTTGACAATGGGAAGATCATCCGCCGCAAAAGGGCCGTTTTCCATTGCTTGCCTCCATTTTTCGTTTCGCCGATTCCGGTCGAAAATGTTTTTTCGCAGTGACTCACTTTAAATCTGTTATTTGCGGAAATTGCTATTCCCTGTTCATTTTTCCGACCTGTCTATTTTCCCGTGATTTTTCATTCAAGGCAATTAAGTAAGATGATACCACATTCCGGATTCCGTTACAGCCTGTTATATAACGTCGTCCAGTTGGCGTTCCACATCCGGAACATATTTCATTCCTTGTCATTTAAAAATCCGCAACTGTCAAATTATTGACCTGAATTATCTCACAGAGAATTTGACCTGCCAATTTTTGTCAGGCAGCGAAATAATATTATCGTTTTCGATCCGAACAGGAAAAGCTTATTCCCAATTTTTCTTTGACAAATGCATTTAGGCAGGGTTGATTTGAGGAATAGGCTTTTAAGTAAAAAAAAAGGGATGGTGGTCTGGAGGATCCTACCTATCCCTTACCCCTCTCTCTATTGGAATTCGAGGGGAGACTTCAGCAGACGGGCAATATGTTGCAATTATGTTACCAATATGTTGCATTCCATATTCGGCTTCAAACTTGCTTTAAAATGTTTTTAAATATATTATTATTTACCCGGGCATTTCAGCAGATCCCGGCGCAAAAACAACATTTCATGCTGTTTTGGAGTGAAATCCGTGAAAATCATCATGTACAGATGCCCCAGATGCAACCGGGTCAAAAGGTTTTCGGAATGGCGGCACCTTACCAGGGAAGAGCTGAGCAAGCTGGACTATGTTGACGTGGAATTCAAATTTGTCCGGTGCGACATGTGCTGAGATCGCCGGCCCCGTTTCGTTTGTGACGGGAGGTTTTCATGAAAACAGTTGTTAACGGCTGCGGAATTTATTACATCGATGAAGGTGACCCGAAAGGGCTTCCGGTAGTTTTCATCCACGGAATGCTCTTCGACCACCGGACATGGCGCCCGCAAATCGACGCCATTCGCGGCCGTTTCCGTGTCATAGCCTTCGACGCGCGCGGTCACGGCAAAAGCGATACCGGTGACTGCCAATACACGCACCGGATGTTCGCCGAAGACCTGGCGGCCCTTCTGGATCACCTGCGCATTGAACGCGCAGTGCTGTGCGGGCTTTCCATGGGCGGAGCAGTCGCGTTGCGGACTTTCGAGCTCTTTCGCGAACGGGTACTCGGACTCGTGCTATGCGACACACACAGCGCGTCCGATTCAAACGAGGCCAAGCACAGGCGGGAACTTGCGATCAGGGAAATAAAATCGAACGGGCTCGAACTGTTCACCGAGGGATTCCTGCGGACGGTTTTCCGTCCCGCCTTCTTTTCCACCGGGCCGGAAATCGTGGAAGCCGTTCGCGCAACCATCCTCGCCACATCTCCCCTGGCCGCCTGCGGCGTGCTGCTGGCGCAGGCGGCCAGGACAGACACGACGCCGGTGCTTTCCGAAATCGGCATACCGACTCTTTTACTTGCGGGAGAAGAGGACATCCTGACGCCCCCGTCAATCATGCATTCCATGCACCTGAAAATACCCGGCTCCCAATTTCGTATCATCCCGGAAGCAGGGCATGCCAGCAACCTGGAAAAACCCTCCGATTTCAATAAATACCTGCTTGAGTTACTGGACAATATCTTCTGATTTGTTAAAAGAACAGTTGCCGCGTGGAACTGCGGGAACGGATGTTCATGAATTTTCGCCGCCTGCCGTCTTGAGATTACCGGGCCGCGCCTCGCCGCTTTAACTCCTTCTCGATCTCATCTTTCCGTGCCCCCGCGAACATTCGCGACAGCAGCAGTTTTCTGATCTCGCCGGTGGGAAGCTTGGGAAGAATCACGCTGAACCAGACGATAGGCGTCCTCTGGTTTTTGAGAACGGCAAGTTTTATATTCAGCCTCGCCTGCCAGCGCGGATTGCGGGCTACCGCCGATATTGTCTCCGCGGTTACGGTCGGCCCGTTCAGGAAAGAATAGATATCCGATTCCTTCAGCCTGGGATTGAAAAGGCACACTTCGGTCAACGTCGGATCGCCTTCCCTGAGCAGCGCGCCGACAATTGTCGCGGTCCCCCTCCTGGCCAGTGTAATTTTGTTTCCGAGTGGAGTGGACGGCAGCCGCTGTAACACCGCCCTTTCGGCGGCAAGTTTCTGATCGGCCGTCGCGCCCGGCAGATAACAGAATGAGACCAGTTCAAAAAGATGCAGGTTAGGCAGAAAACTCTGAAAAACCGGACCGGGGACATTATGGTTGTATGCAATCGCGACTTTAAGCCTGTGGCTCTCCGCCACCTGCGGCAGTCTGCTGATTGCCCTTACCAGGTCTTCTGAAAGGTCCCGCCTCCTGAGCAGAACCAGCAAGTGAGATTCGTCCAGCCGCGGGTTTTTCAGGACCGTCCGGAGAACTTCCATATCGGGGTCGGCGATTACCTGGAAAATTACTTCTTCACCCGCGATTAGCGCATTTTGCAGTCTTTGCGCCAGGGCAGCGTCGATCGATGAGGTCAACTTGTCCGAAGCCATTCCTGTTTCCTTTTGTCGGATGATAGCCTTGCTCTTGTTGTTTCCAGGTTTCATACACACAAAAATATTCCGTTGTCAACGAATAACTTTGGGAAATCCGCGCTATATTTTCTTGCATACAACCGTTTTCTTTAATATCATTTGCTTTCTCAAAAAGGCGGAAACAGGGGCTTTTCAGGCTAACCCATGATCAAATTCAAATCATTCGAGTTCAGCCGCAGGGAGTTTGCGGGATCACTTGGCGACCTTGGGGTTCTCATCCCTTTCGCGATCGGCTACATGACCGTATGCAGGCTCAATCCGGCGGGTTTCCTGGTGATGATGGGGATCGCGAATATCGTCACCGGCATAATCTATCGCCTCCCCATGCCCATCGAACCCATGAAAGTCCTGGCCGTTGCCGCAATCGCCCAGCACTGGTCCCCTTCGATGGTTTACGCATCGGCATTCGGCATGGGAATAATCTGGATTATCTTCGCCGTTACCGGCATCGTCGGCTGGCTCGCGCGCGTAACCCCCAGTTCGGTAATCCGCGGCATCCAGGCGACCCTCGGAATCCTGCTCATGATCGAGGCGGTCAAGATGCTTTCCACCGGATGGCTGCTCGGGATCATTTCGGTAATTATCGCCCTGTCCCTTCGCCAGAACCGCCACGCTCCGGCGGCGGTCGTCCTCATGGCCATGGGAATCGCCATAGTGTTCGCCAAGGGCCAGTTCGCCAGAATATCGATGCCGGGATTCACTCTGCCGCCTGTCACCGGGTTCAGTCCCGGAGAAGTCTGGCAGACCCTGCTGCTCGCGGGGTTCGCCCAGGTCCCCCTGACCGTCACCAACGCCACCATCGCCACATCAAGCCTTATCAGGACATACTGGCCGGAGAAAGCCGTCAGCGAAAGGCGCCTTTCCCTGAACCAGGGAGTCATGAACCTGCTGGTGCCCTTTTTAGGCGGCATGCCCATGTGTCACGGCGCGGGAGGGCTTGCGGGGCAGTATTATTTCGGCGCCCGCACCGGGGGGACCAATATCCTCGAGGGCGTAATGGAAATCTGCCTGGGCCTGCTGCTCGGCTCCTCGGTCGCGGGGCTTTTCACCGTCTTTCCCATGGCAATCATAGGAGCCATGATGATGCTCGTCGGCGTGGAAATGACCAGGTTCGCCAAGGATATCCGCCCGGCAGGCGAACTTATACCCATGCTGGCAACCGTAGCCGTGTCCCTTTTCACAAATATGGCATATGGTTTCCTGGCCGGTATAATCGTCGACATTCTGAGAAGGCGTTTCATCGGCAAAAAAGACGCAAAACATGATCCGGATCTTAGCTGAACCCGCACGTCAAGCCTTTTTCCCATGATCAACGATTTAATGAATTCGGGACGGCCAGCCGTTGTGATATAATGTTAAAAAATCTCGACTCGGGAAACATTCATGCTTTACTCCGCCCTGCTTACCGATCTCTACGAACTGACCATGCTTGCCGGCTATTTCGAAAAAGGCATGCATGAGAAAATGGCGGTGTTCGACCTTTTTTTCCGCAAGCCCCCGTTCCAGGGGGGATACGCAGTTTTCGCCGGGCTCGAAACCGCCCTCGACTATCTGTCCGGCCTCCGTTTTACGGCGGAAGACATTGATTACCTCAAATCCTTAAGGTTATTCAAGCCTGCTTTTCTCGAATATCTCAAAACATTCCGCTTCCGGGGAAAAGTGACGTCCATGCCCGAGGGAACGGTGGTCTTTCCCCGCGAACCGCTTATTACAGTGGAGGGCCCGATGGCCGAGGCCCAGCTGGTTGAAACGGCGCTGCTCAACATCATAAATTTCCAGACCCTCGTCGCAACCAAAGCTTCGAGACTGGTGCTCGCCGCGGAAGAAGGGACGGTGGTGGAGTTCGGGCTGAGACGCGCCCAGGGACCCGACGGCGGCCTCAGCGAAGTGCGCGGGGCCTATATCGGCGGCGTCCGCAGCACCAGCAACGTCTGGGCGGGCAAGACCTTCGACATACCCGTCAAGGGCACGCACGCGCACAGCTGGATCATGTCCTTTCCTGACGAGCTCTCCGCTTTCCGTGCCTACGCGGACGTTTTTCCCGAGAGCAGCATACTGCTGGTCGACACCTATGATACCCTTGAAAGCGGAATTCCCAATGCGATCACTGTTGCCGGGGAGTTGCGTGAAAAAGGATATGAATTGCTTGGAGTCCGCCTGGATTCGGGGGACCTTGCCTACCTGAGCCGCAGATCCCGGGAAATGCTCGACAAGGCCGGTTTTCCGAACGTAAAGATCCTTGCTTCCAATGAGCTGGATGAATACGTGATCCGCTCAGTCCGCGAACAGGGTGGCAGGGTCGACATATACGGGGTCGGCACCAGGCTGGCGACTTGCCAGGGCGAGGGCGGCGGCGCTCTGGGCGGAGTCTATAAGCTGGTGCGGTTTGAAGATCGGCCGAAGCTCAAGGTTACCAGCGACGTGACCAAGAGCACCATCCCGGATTACAAGCGGCTGCTCCGGGTATGCAACGACGACGGGCGCTTTCTGATGGATGTCATGTGCCTCGAAGGCGAAAATCTCAAACCGGGCGATATCGTCTACGACCCCACAAGTCCGATTCGCCACAAGGCAATTCCCGAGGGAGTCAGTTTCATGGATATTCGCCGCGTAGTCATGGACGGCGGCGAGGTTTGCGTCCCTTCCCCTTCCCTGGACGAAATGGCCGACCACGCTGCCGCCCAGCTCAGGCTCGTTCCGGACGGAACGCTGCGTTTTGAAAATCCCCATCTCTACAAGGTATCCATCAGCCCGAAACTGAACGAAATGAGAACAAGGCTCATAGAGGAGGTCTGCAGGACCTTCAGGAAGCATGATGCCGCCGTGGAAATATAGCATATACGGAATTTACGGTCATCGGGAGAAAACATGGACATGATATCCGCATTGCTGATTGTTGACTTACAGAAGGATTTCTGTCCCGGAGGCAGTCTCGCCGTTTCGGGCGGCAACGCAATAATCCCGGTGATCAACCGCTACATCAGGATTTTCCTTGAAAACAACCTGCCTGTCCTTGCGTCAAGGGACTGGCACCCCCGGAACACCGTCCACTTCAGGACCGGCGGAGGCATCTGGCCTGTCCACTGCGTACAGAACACCGAGGGCGCGGAATTCCACCCCGAACTGGCGCTTCCGGACGATGCCGTAATTTTCTCAAAGGGGATGAACCCCGATCTGTATGATGAATATTCCGCTTTCCAGGCAGTCACCGAAACGGGGCAGCGCTTCCCCGATTTTCTTCGAACAAACGGCATTTCCCGTCTTTATATCTGCGGCATAGCGACGGATTTTTGCGTAAAGGCTACCGTTCTTGACTCTCTGGCAGGCGGTTTCGCGGTAACATTGCTGAAAGACGCAGTCTGCGGGGTCGACATTAACCCGGGTGACTCCGAAAGGGCTTTTGACGAGATGGCCGCCGCCGGAGCTACGATCACGGATATTTCCTCATTTACCCCGTAAATGTTTGCTCCCGTTGGAATGCCGGGAAACCGGACAGCTGACGTGGCTGGTTTTATCCAAATTATCCTTTATCTTCTTTATCTTAAAACACACGATTTCCCTCCCCTTGAAGGGGAGGAAGTCTTACTGTATTGCCGAAGGTTGGCACTAATCGGCAATGTCTAACCTGAATCCGTGACGTCTGAACGCCGAGGCAAGCAGAATGCCGGGGTTTAAACGCCGCTATCGCCGTTTCATGCCTGTTACGCCGGGTGAACTTCGTCGGACGGTCTCAACCCGCGGGAATGCAAAAAACCGAGGCGTTCCGCGCAGACGCAGGCGTGAAGACGTCATGGATTCAGGTTTTAATCAATTCTTTGACTTTATTTTGAAAAAAGGTTAAATTGCTTCATTATTTATCTAATAGAAACGGGATGTTGCAAACATGATCAAGACCAATAACCTGAATGTGAAGGGTATCACGACAGTTATCGCACCTGCCGATCTCAGGCAGGTTTTCCCTCTCTCGACGGAAGCCAGTGAATTCGTCAGCATAAGCCGCATTCACATCAAAAATATCCTCAAGGGCCTGGACCCCCGCCTGATGGTGGTTGTCGGCCCCTGCTCCATCCACGATCCCAAGGCAGCGCTGGAATATGCGGAAAAGCTTTCGGCCCTTTCCGCGGAATTGTCCGACCAGCTTTTCATGGTCATGCGAACTTATTTCGAGAAACCGCGCACTACCATAGGCTGGAAGGGACTCATAAACGATCCGGACATGAACGGCACGCACCTCATTTCCAAGGGCCTCGGAATAGCAAGGGGACTGCTCTGCAGGATAACCGATCTGAAACTACCCGTTGCCGTCGAAACGCTCGACCCCATCACGCCCGAATACCTTGCCGACCTGATCAGCTGGGGTGCGATCGGGGCGCGCACCACCGAATCCCAGACCCACCGTGAAATAGCCAGCGGCCTGTCTTTTCCCATAGGTTTCAAGAACGGGACCGACGGCAACCTGCAGATCGCCCTTGACGCGATGAAATCCGCCCTTCACCCGCACAGCTTCCTCGGCATCAACAGGGAAGGCAAGACATCCATCATCCACACCTCCGGCAACCCCGACGTTCACATCGTGCTTCGCGGCGGGAACAAAAAGCCCAACTACACGCCCGAGGACATTGCCAGGGTCGAGGAACTGCTCGAAAAGAGCGGCTTTCCCCGGTCGGTGATGGTCGACTGCAGTCACGGCAACTCCGCAAAGGACCATGAACGCCAGCCGGAGGTACTTGAAGATATTATCAGCCAGATCACCTCGGGAAACAGCTCAATTTCCGGGGTCATGATTGAAAGCAACCTGGAATCGGGAAGCCAGAGCATTCCGAAGGACCTGTCCCAGCTCAAATACGGCGTTTCCATTACCGACAAATGCATCGACTGGAAATCCACCGAAAAGATGCTCAGGGAAGCGCACAAGGCGCTCAAGGCCCATGGCGGCCGCCGCATCGTCGGGTAATCCCGCCGATCATCACTTGTTTTAACCCTCCCGGTTTCCGGGAGGGTTTTTTTTTGCGTTTGTTTTTGCTTCATACTTGTTTCATAAATTTGTTGTCATCTCGACCAAAGGGAGAGATCTTGATGCATGCGGCCAAACCTTCAAGATTTCTCTCTTTGTTCGAAATGACAACATTTCTGCTGAAAAATCAATACGTCATCGAATTTATAAACGGATGCACATAGTCCCCTAACCATTCGTGGCAATTGACTAAAAATGCAAAAAGATTACTATGAGAATATATGGAAACTGTTTTCAGAGTGCAGAAAAACGCCTTTCGGCTTTCAGAAAAAGCTTGGGAAGATTCGCAAAATTTCCCGGAGGTGGCGTATGAAGCTTATAATCCCCGCCCTTGTCCTGCTGCTGATTACCGGATGCGCCCATGTCTTCAGCGAAGGGGCGAGCCGTCTTGTTGATCCATCCGCAACCATTGCCAGGCTGCGTAAGGAACCCGGGCTTTATGTCGGAAAATTCGTGAAACTGGGCGGGACAATCGTGGGCACGAAAAACACGAAAGAAGGATCAGAGGTGGAAATTGTCGAGTTCAAACTGGGGAGTGACGACATCCCCGATGAAAATTCCGCTTCCGGCGGCCGTTTCCTTGCCGTAACTTCTGAATTTCTCGACGGCATGATCTACAAAACAGGGCGCCCCGTTGCGGTAATCGGGGAAATGAAAGGCCTGAAAACCCTGCCGCTCGGCGAAACGGAATATACATACCCGGTTGTTGCCATTAAAGAGATCCACATGTGGAAAAAATCCGATTTATACCAGTATCCGCCACCGTATTATTATGATCCGTTCTTCTATCCTTACTGGTGGTACGGACCTCCCTACTGGTATCCCTATCACGGATTCCGGTACTGGTAGGAAGACTAAAGGAAAAAGGCACGCCCTTGGGCCGTGCCTTTTTCCATCTTTCCTCGTCCGGCCGATTTGCCGCTATTTCTCCATCATCATTTCCATGAGCCTGAAGCCTTCGTCGACAAATAATCCCGAAGCCCGCGCCGAATCCTCGTCAAAACCGGCCACGTTCGCTTCAGGCCCGGCTTCGCCGCCGTATATGACAAATGGCACCGGGTCGGAACTGTGGGTCCTGATCCTCAGCGGGGTCGGGTGATCGGAGATGCACATTATGCGGTATTCTCCAAGCCTGCTGATCCCATCCATAATCGGCCCGACTATTTTCGCGTCGAAATCCTCGATTGCCCTTATTTTATATTCGAGGATTCCGGAATGGGAAGATTCGTCGGGCGCTTCGACGTGCAGATAGATGAAATCCGTCCGGCACAGTGCTTCCAGCGCGGCTTCCGCTTTTCCAGCGTAATTGGTGTCCACATAACCGGTTGCACCGGGAACCTTTATTATTTCCAGGCCCGCGTAAACCCCGATCCCCCGGATAAGATCGACGGCGGATATCACCGCCCCGGAAATACCGAACCTTTCCTTGTAGGTCTGCATCTTCGGCGCTTTTCCCTGACCCCACAGCCAGATGGAGTTGGCGGGCGGTTTGTTCTCCTCGATCCTTTTCCTGTTGACCGGATGCCCGGCCAGCAGGCCACGCGTTTCGTTCATCAGGCTCAACAGCCGGTCCGCGCCTTCGCCTTTCGGCAAATGTTTATCGATGCCCTTGCCGGTTATATCGTGCGGCGGGGTCGTTTTCATTCCTTCCATTCCGCCGCGCCAGACCATGAGGTGCCGGTAACTGACACCGGGGTAGAACTGGAATTCATCGTTTCCGAATTTTTTCTGGACTTCCCTGACCAGTTCGCTTCCCTCTTCCGTGGAGATGTGGCCCGACGAATAATCGTTCATATAGAGCTTCTCCCCCCTTGGCTTCAGGTTGACCAGGTTGAGGCGGAATGCGACATCGTCCGGACCCAGCGCCACTCCGATGCTGGCGGCCTCCAGGGGTGAACGGCCGGTATAATATACGCGCGGATCGTAGCCGAATACGGATAGATTGGCCACGTCACTGCCGGGAGGAAAGCCCGCAGGGACGGTCCCCGCGAGGCCGAACCTTCCGAGCCGGGCCATGCGGTCCATATTTGGCGTCCTGGCGAACTGCAACGGCGTTTTCCCGCCGAGGACCTCGATCTTCTCATCCGGCATGCCGTCGCCGAG
The DNA here is from genome assembly GCA_035686205.1 of Geobacteraceae bacterium. Taxonomy (GTDB): domain Bacteria; phylum Desulfobacterota; class Desulfuromonadia; order Geobacterales; family Geobacteraceae; genus CAIWTU01. The sequence goes on along the minus strand of DASRZQ010000141.1, from coordinate 17,651 downwards.
CAGAATTATGTACTTCATGCTGAATCCTTTCTATATTAAAAAAACCATTTAATGATAACAGATCCTTTTCATATTTTCATCCCCGCGGATGAAACTGCTCATGTATCTTCTTGAGCCTTTCCCGGGTAACGTGTGTGTAAATCTGGGTAGTCGACAGATCCGAATGCCCCAGCATGATCTGCACGCTTCGAAGGTCGGCGCCATTTTCCAGAAGGTGCGTGGCGAAGGAATGTCTCAGGGTATGGGGAGAAATATTCTTGGATATCCCCGCCTGCATCGCCCGTTTCTTGATAATATTCCAGAACGACTGGCGCGACATCCTGTCACCGAGCCGCGTCAGAAACAGGAATTGATTGTCGCCTTTCCGGTCCTGCTCCCTCCTGGCCGTCCCTATATATTCCGCTACGGAAACGGATGCGGTTTCACCCATCGGCACCAGCCTCTCCTTGTCGCCCTTGCCAAAGGTGAGCAGGTAACCCGCGGATGTATTCACGTTGGCGAGTTTCAGGTCAACCAGTTCGGAAACCCTGAGTCCGGTGGCGTAAAGGAGATTCAGCATGGACCGGTCACGGATATCTACCTCGTCAGTGCCGCCCGGGGCGGCCAGCAATGCGTCGGTTTCCCTCATGTTTAAGACTTCCGGCAGTTTCCTGACGGTCTTCGGCGCTTCGATAATGGTTGAAGGGTTCGTCCCGCAGTAATTTTCAATCAGCAGGTACCTGTGAAACATGCGGACAGCGGAAAGTGCCCTCGCCCTGCTGCGCGCGCCAAGCCCGGCGTCCTTAAGCGAAGCCATAAAAGTCGCGACGTCGACGGGCCTTATTTTATCCGGCGACGCGCACCCCTTGCGCTCAAGGAAATCAAGATACTTCACGATATCGCGGCTGTACGATTCCAGGGTATTTTTGGCCAGCCCCTTTTCCACGACCAGATAGTTGAGAAACAAGTCCAGGTATTCATTCATGTCGTTGCCGTAGGCTCAAACTCCTGTTCCGCTTAACCCGAAGCGCGGATGCCGCAATGCCCCTCATTCCTCGTCGATTGCCTTCAACAGGCGCTTCCTGATAAGTTCGAGTTTCTTCGCGTCGACTATTTTCTGACCGAAGATGTCCCTCACGTAAAACACATCCGCAACCTGGTCAACCTTGGTCGAAATCTTCGACACGCCGATATAGAGGCCCAGACTGGTCAAAGTGCTCGTTATCCTGTACAGCAGCCCGATTTTGTCATGGGTAAATATGTCGATAACCGTGTAATCGTCCGATACCTCGTTATCGATTTCGATTGTAGTCGGGAACCGGGGTTTCGGCTTTTCCACGAACAGCACGGGACGCTTTCTTTTTTCCACGAGGGTTTTCACCTTTATCTTGCCCTGCAGGACCTGGTTCATATCTTCATCGAGCTTTTTCCAGCGGCTTTCGTCCGTTATGGCAAAGCCCTGGGGAGAGTTTATCTCCAGAACATCGAGGACCTTTCCGTTGGTGCTGGTATGGATCCTTGCGCCGAGGATATTCATGCCGTTCGCCGCCATTACTCCGGTTATCATGGAAAAAAGGCCGTGCAAATCCAGGGTGCAGATGCTGTAGCTCGAATAGCCTCGTTCCGGTTCGTGCACGACTTTCGAGAGTAAAGTGGAGCCCTTGAGCGACACAAGCATTTTCACGTGTTCGGCGATGGTCTCGGGCGTGTTCGACAGCAGGTGGCGGACGCTCAGCGCCTTCAGCTCATCCCTGACCTGGGCCGGAGGATACTCGGCGTCGAGGATCTCCTGCACCTTCTTTTTGACTCTCTTTACCCGCTCGCTGCGCGCCTCGAACTTGAAGTCGCCGCGCTCGATTATGTTGAAGACCTTCTCGTAAAGCTCCTGAAGCAGCAGAGCCTTCCAGTCCGTCCAGACATCGGGGCCGACCGCCTTGATATCGGCAAAGGTCAAAAGATAGAGCATTTTGACATTCTCGCTGTTGCCCATCTGCCGTGCGATCTGGACAATCATCTTCTCGTCGTGGAGATCACGGCGCTGCGCCACATGGGCTAACAGCAAATGGTGCCTGACCAGGAATTCGAGCCTTTCCGCGTCCTCGCGGGAAAACCCCATCCGGCGGGCAATGGTCGGGGCCATGGCTGCCCCCTTTTCCGAATGCCCGGATCCCTCCCCCTTGCCTATATCATGCAAAAGGGCTGCAAGCAGCAGCAATTCGCGCTTGTCCACTTCGCCGGCAAGTTCGGTAAGCAGGGGAAGCTGCTCCCTGTACTCGCCGTTCCAGAGCTTCACCAGTTCCTCAACGGCAAAAATCAGGTGGGTGTCGACGGTGTAAATATGGTAGAGATCATGCTGGACCTTGCAGTAAACCCTTTCGAATTCGGGAATGAACCGGATCAGAAACTGCAGGTAATGCATCATTCTCAGCGTTTCAGCCACTCTCTTTTTTGAACGCAGGATGGCGAAAAAAGACTGGTTCACTTCCCTGTTTCTGCGGAATTTATCATTGACAAGATGAAGGTTTTTCCGCACCAGTTCCTTCGTCTGAATGCTCAGGGAAACTTCCTGCCTCTGCGCATATTCGAATATTTTCATCAACCGGGAAGGGTCTTCGGTGATAACCTCTTCGCCGGAAACGAAAAGTTCGCCCCTGGAGACATACATCCCCTCGCCTAAGTTCCGGCGTTTGAAATAGCCGAGAAATCTGTTCGACGACTCCTCGCGGGCCAGGCATTTCGAAACGATCAGGGACCAGAACTGTTCCACTTTCGTCGCGTGAATATAGTAATCCCGCATGAAATCCTCGACGGCAAGCATCTTGCCGCTGTCGGCATAACCCAGAAGCGAGGCAACTTCATGCTGCGCGTCAAAAGTCAGCTGGTCGTTCTTGCGGCTGTTGAAGTAATGGAGCTCGTTCCTGATGCGCCAAAGGTATGACAGCTGGCTGTAATAATTTTCGAGATCCTCTTCCAGGAGGACTCCCTTGATGACAAGCTCGCGCGGCTCGAATACCTTGTATTTGACCTTCGCGACCCAGAGGGCGGTATGGAGGTCGCGCAGTCCGCCCTCCCCTTCCTTGATATTCGGCTCGAGGATATATACCGAAGAGCCATATTTTTCCCTTCTTTTTTCGAGTTCGGTGGCCTTCTGCCTGATAAACGCGTCGCTTCCCCTTGTCATGATACTGGCCAGCGTAATCTTGCGCAGGTCCTGGAAGAGGACTTTGCTTCCCGAGAGAAAGCGCGTGTCCAGCAGCGCAGTCTTGACGGTGGAATCGGTATTGGCCATGTCGACGCAATCCCTGATCGTCCGCACGGAATACCCCACCTCCAGCTTCATGTCCCACAGGAAATAGAGGATCTTGTTCGCCACGTCCTCGACCCTCCTGCTGCTCTTGCCGCTGTAAAGGAACATGAGGTCGATGTCGGAGTATGGATTCAATTCCCCCCTTCCGTACCCCCCCGTTGCCACAAGGGCAATCGATTCCTTGCTCTTGCTGACCCGGTTGAGGTCGCTGGCGACGCTGCGGAACAGCTTGCGGATCAGGACGTCGGTCATGCCGGCGATGGATTTGACAACCCATTCGCCGGAAGCCCCATTGTGGTGGCCGGACTTGATGTCTTCACTGTACCTGCTGAGAAAGTGTTTGCCCGCGGTCAGATACAGCGGCCTTTTCTCTTCGAAGGAAGCTTTCCCGGAATCGCCGTAGTCCTGGTTTTCGTCCGGAAAAAACCGGTCAATGTCAAAATGCATGAATATTCCCATCCCCGTTTGGCCCGGAAACGGGTTCCGGGAATAAACGCGGGGTTCATTGAGTTATTTGAGACTGGCGATATACTCTTTGACACCTTCCACGATACCCGAAACGGTGGTGTCCTGGTAACTGGAATTTCTTAACCGCTCGACTTCCGTGCCGTTGCTTATGAAAGCGGTTTCGACCAGGATGCTCGGCATGGTCGCGCCTACGAGCACATAAAACGGGCCCTGCTTGACGCCCAGGTTCTTGGTTCCCCCGAATTGCTTGTCTATTTTCCGGTACAGGTTCTTCTGCACGTCGTCGGCCAGGCGCGCCGAGTCATTCAGCTTGTAATTTGCCATCAGGTCGAAAAGAATGGCCTGCAAGAGGTTCACCTTGTCCAGCGACGTGTTGTTTTCCCTGGCCGCCACCCGCGCCGCCTTTTCCGTTTTGGCAAGGTTAAGGTAATATGTCTCGATGCCTGAAGCGGATTTGCTCAGGGACGAATTCGCGTGGATTGAAATGAACAGGTCCGCGTTGACCTTGTTGGCAATGGCGGTGCGTTCCTCAAGGGGGATGAAAATGTCGGTGGATCTCGTCATAACCACATCGATCCCCAGTTCTTCACGGATCTTTTTCGCCAGCTTCAGGGCGATTTGCAGGACAACGTCCTTTTCCCTGGTGCCGTCCGGATTCATGGCGCCGGGGTCGTGCCCACCGTGTCCGGGGTCAACCACGATCCTGCGGATTTTGCCGGGTTTGAAAGGCACGGCCGGTTTCGCCTTTTCTTCCGGAGGCTGCTGTTCTTTTTCCTCGGGCGGGGGCGGTTCGAGCGTTTTTATGCTTTCGTCGGCGCGGGACAGCTCGGTCTTTCTCTCCCCCCTGACATCAATTATTATGCGGTAAGGGTCCGAAAGCGGGAATACCTTGAATTCCCTGATGTTGTCAATGTCGAGCACGACACGGACGATATCCGCCCGGTACTGCGCGACCCGGGCCATTTTCAGCAGTCCGTCTCCGATGGGAATGTCCCTGACCCCCCTGGCCAGCCTTGCCCCCTTGATGTCCAGGTAGAGGCGCGGGGGAAGTTTGCCGGTTTCATCCTTTTTGATAAGGTGATATTCGTAAGTCGATTCCTTGTCCATGATAATGGCGATCCTGGTATAATCCGGGTTCGACCATGTCCGCAGTTCGTTAACAACAGTCTGCCCGTCCGATTCATTTCCGGCGTAAAGTATCTCGGCATTGGACTTTTTCGGGCCGGTCCGGCTTTTGCCGGCCACGGCGGCGGAAGGAAGGGCCGTTATTACGGAAAACAGGACAAGAACAATCACGGCAATAGTCAGTGCTAATTTCCTGATATTCACATCAAACCATCCTTTTTAGTTCGTCAAGAATCGTAATAGCCTCAATGGGCGTAATTGTCATTACATCCGTTTTCCTGAGCCGGTCCCGGACGGGGTCGGCACAATCAGCGAACAGGGAAAGCTGAGGCGACGGCGGAGCGGCGGGGGTTTTCCTCCCTTTGGCGATCCTCGGCACGCCGCCTTCTGCGTACTCGCCTTTTTCCAGGTTGCGAAGGATTTCCCTGGCTCGTTCGATGACTTCGGGCGGCAGGCCGGCAAGCCTGGCAACCTGGATCCCATAGGAGTGCGAAGCTCCTCCTTCAATGATTTTGCGGAGAAATATTATCTGGTCATTCCATTCCTTCACCGCAATATTGAAGTTTTTTATTTTGCCCCTGGTGGCGGCCAGTTCCGTCAGCTCGTGGTAATGGGTCGCGAAAAGGGTTCTCGCGGAGCTGTTTTCCGAGTCGTGCAGGTGTTCCGCGACCGCCCACGCGATGGAGACGCCGTCGAAAGTCGATGTGCCCCGCCCTATTTCGTCAAGTATGACCAGGCTTTTCGCAGTCGCGTTGCGCAATATGTTTGCCGTCTCCATCATCTCCACCATGAAGGTGGATTGTCCCCGTGCAAGGTTGTCGGCGGCGCCCACGCGGGTAAAAATCCTGTCGGCCGCGCCGATGCGCGCCTCTGAAGCGGGCACGAAGGAGCCGATCTGCGCCATGAGCGTAATCAGCGCCACCTGGCGCATGTATGTCGATTTTCCCGCCATGTTCGGCCCGGTAATAATTAACAGCTGGTTTTCCCGGTTGTCCAGCACGGTATCGTTGGCCACGAACCGCTCGGAGAGGTTCATCGCCTCGATTACGGGGTGCCTGCCGCCGGTAATGGCGATCACGTCCGATTCGTCGACCTGCGGCCGGCAATATCCCATTTCGTGGGCCAGCTCAGCCAGGGACAGAATTACGTCGAGAGTTGCAAGCGAGTCGGCCGTCCGGGCAATCCTTTCCCCCTGCGCGGCGACCCTTTCCCGTATTTCCTGGAATAGTTCGTATTCGAGTTCCGTGATCCTGTCTTCGGCGGTCAGGACTTTTTCCTCGTATTCCTTCAGTTCCGGGGTAATGAACCTTTCCGCGTTGGCAAGGGTCTGCTTCCGGATGTAATCCTCCGGGATGCCCGCCAGGTTGGCGCGCGTGACCTCTATGTAGTAACCGAAAACCTTGTTGTACCTTATTTTCAGCGAATTTATCCCGGTGCGCGCCTTCTCCCTGGCCTCGATCCCGGCGATAAATCCTTTTCCTTCCCTGCTCAGGGAGCGGAGCCCGTCCAGTTCTTCGTTATATCCCGCGGCGATTATGCCCCCCTCCCGCAGAGAAAAGGGAGGGTCGTCCACGATCCCCCGCGAAACCAGATCAGCCAGGTCTTCCATGGGGTCCGTCCCTTCACGCAGGGAACGGATAAGAAACGAAACCGAGCATTCGAGTTTTTCCAGAAGCGCGGGAATGCGCCGCAGCGTTTCCCGCAGGGCCACGAGGTCCCTGGCGCCGGCGCTCGCCATGCTGATACGTCCGTTGAGCCGCTCCAGGTCGTACATGCCCTCCATTGCCGACGCAATTTCGGCTCGCCATCCGGGATCTTTTACCAGTTCCTCCACGGCATCCTGGCGTTCCTTTATTTTTTCGATATTTACCAGCGGATAATTAATCCAGTTCCGGATCTTTCTCGCTCCCATCGCCGTCCTGGTCCGGTCCATGAGGCCCAGCAGCGAGCCTTTTCTCCTGCCTTCGGCAATGTTCGCCGTCAGTTCGAGGTTTCTTCTCGTAGATTCGTCCAGGACGAGATGCTCGACGGTCTTGTACGGCGTAATCCTTCGGATATGGCTGACCTTGCTCTTTTGCGTCTCCTGCAGGTAATGAAGCACGGCTCCCGCGGCCAGCAGGCCTTCGGCCAAACCGCCGCACCCGAGCGATTCGGGAGACGACACCGAAAAGTGGCTGTTCAAGAGTCTTTTCGCATAATCATGGTCAAAAACCCAATCGTCTACGAACGTTGTCGTCCGCCCCCCGAGGCAGGCCGCAAGCTCCTTCACGGCGGCGTCGTCACGCAGGCCGGACGGCATAAGCACCTCGCGCGGATTGATGCAGACCAGTTCGGCGGACAGCGCGTCGGCCCCCTCCGCCTCCGTCACACGGAACTCCCCGGTGGAAATATCGATAAAAGCCAGGCCCCATCGCCCCTTCCTGCCCGGGCACAATGCGAAAAGGTAGTTGTTCTCGCCCGGGGAGAGGCTGTCGCCGTCAACCACCAGGCCCGGCGTGATGACCCTTACGACCTCGCGCTTTACGATCCCCTTGGCGAGCTTTGGGTTTTCTACCTGTTCGCAGACGGCGACCCTTTCCCCGGCCTCGATGAGTTTCGCGATATAGGGGCCCGCCGAATGATACGGGACACCGCATAAAGGCACGTCCTCGCCGTCCTGGTTCCTGTTTCGCGATGTCAACGCTATGTCGAGAATCCGCGACGCCTTAACGGCGTCATCCAGGAACATTTCGTAAAAATCGCCCAGCCGGAAAAACAGGATGGTGTCCGGATATTGGGTCTTGATCTCCAGGTACTGGCGCATCATCGGTGTCAATTCTGACATAAAATCCCTTTAAAACCTTGCATTATGGCCGTTTATCCTAACAAAATCATCCTGTCTTGTAAAACACAAAAACCCGGCGGCCTTCCGGTAATTTTAGCGGCTTTCTTTATTTAAGCTGATGACAAACCTGATGGTTGCTATATAATTAATCTGAGTGGATTTAATTATACGGAAAGGTTTATGCTATGGCCATCCCTGTAATTTTCAGCAACAGCACTGCCGGAATGATAGAGGTATATCGTCTGGACGACCTGATAAGCCAGGGCAAAGTTGTTGCTTACAAGGATTCAGGCAAATGGGTCAAGGCAGAGGTCACCGCGGAAATGGAGACTGATTACCCGGAAATTAAGCCGGCCGGCGATGAAAAGGTAGTCAGGATTCATGAGAACGCAACGGTCCATTCCCCCGAAAAACCGCCAAAGGAGGACAAAGAGATGCTGATCAGCGTAATTTACAAGAATAACAGGAGGGGGATGATCGATGAATATCTCCTTGACGACCTGCTCAAGGAAGAGAAGATAAAAGCTTTCCGCCGCTCGGGAGGATGGGTGAAAGTCGGCCGGGACCCGGTCAGGGAAAGGTGGAAGCAGTCAGGCTACAGCGGACCGGAAAGAAGGAAGCGGGAACTTCCCCCCGACTACTTCCTGTAATTGTCTCGTGTTTTAAGCCCGGATATGTGAAACCGTCAATCTTCCAGCTGAAAAGCTATCTTGACAAGCACCTGGTATTCATTAACGGTGCCGTCTTCTCCAATGTGCCCGTGGATTTCTACAACTTCGAACCACGACATTTTGTGCACGGTCTTTTTTGCTTTTGCCAAAGCAGCCGCTATTGCATCTTCAATCCCCTTTTTTGACACGCCGATTACTTCGATTTTCTTGTAGATTCTGCTTGATCCGTACATGGCCCGCTCCTTCCTTTCGAATTCACTTCCCATGTCAGCGCTTCGGACATCACGACATTACTTCAAAAACTACCTGAATCCGTGAGCGGCAAGTAAAGCTTTCATGCTCACGGATTCAGGACATTACTGGACCTTTTCGCCATAACGTTCCTGGTAGAATTTCCTTATCTTTTCCAGCTGCTCCTTGCTCATCCCCTTTGTATACCATTCGTGGCGGACATCCGGCGACAGGTATTTCCTGACCAGTTCTCCATACAGCTCCGGTCCTGCGACTCTTTTCACCTCCGGCAGGAATTCGCCGTAGAAGTTTTTCGCCACGTCGTAGATGCCGTGCCACCAGGCGTAGTCGGGACCGGACATCGCGGCCCCATGTCGCGCCCGTCGTCCTTCATGGTGCCAAAGTTCCCAATAGATCCAGTCGAGCCTGTCGTCAAAGTCGGCTTTCGTCAGCTTTCCCTTGTCCATCAACTCCTTGCGGATAGCGGCAGCCGGTTTGGCGAATTTGCTGTCATACAGGTCTACCAGATTATCGAACTGCCTGTAGTGACCGTCGATAAAGGGTGCCGAATGGCAGCTGCCGCAGACATCCTTCATGGCTTCCCTGCGTTTGCCGGCGTCGGGGAGTTTTTTCGAGACCGGCGGACGGAGCGTCCAGCTGAGCCTGGAGCCGACGTCGTGGGTAACCGGCTGATTCGGGGTGGCGCCCATATGGCACGAGGCGCAGGTCGGGGCGGCCGTGTAGTCCCGGCCCACGACCCACTCGGCGCTGGCCAGGTTAAGCTGTTCTTTCTTCGCGGCATAGAGTATGCCGTGCTTTGATTCGTTGTATACCTCCATCTGCGGATGGTCCGGGCCCAGGTGGCATTTGCCGCAGGCTTCCGGCTGCCTGGCCTGCGCCCTGGAAAAGCTGTGCCTGGTATGACAGGCCGAACAGGACCCCTTGGAACCATCGGGGTTTATCCGGCCGATACCGGTGTTCGGCCAGCTGTCGGTATCAAGGTTTCCGTTGGCCAGGACCTTGACCTTGGCGCCGTGGCACTGCAGGCAGCCGACCGCGACCGCTTCCGGACCGCCGACCACCTCGCCCAGGTAGTTGTCGAGGGAATTCAGGATGTTGCCCGCATCGGCATGGTGGCTTCCGGTCATCTCCCTGACTTCCTTCTCATGGCATTTGCCGCAGTCCTTGGGAGTTACCAGGACGGCGATTGTGAAACCGTAGTGTTTCATGGCGTCCGGGTCAGTTGTTTCAGCCCTGTGGCAGGTATAGCAGTCGACCCCCGACGCCGCATGCCTGCTTTCTTTCCAGTCTTTCACGAATGAAGGAGACTGGGACTCGTGACATTCCAGGCAGCTTCGCCCTTCGCTGGAAATAGGGATTTCCTTTTCTTTTGCCTTTTCACCCATTGCGGTGGCCGACAGCGACATGACGAGCACAACGGCGACCATGGCGGCGCCGAGTGCCGGATTTCCGCTTCTCATAAACTGCTCTCCTTTCCTGCCCCGGGTTCAAACAAAAATACTTTCCGGGCTTGACGACAACAGCATCATGGTTCCCGCAATTCACGCCGTATGTTAAAACTAGCATATTCCATCAACCTTGCAACTCCACGGACGGCAAAGTTAATTCTCAAGACAAAAAAATCCCGCCGTCAAAGCCGGCGGGAATACCTGAAAAAATTCAGTTCTCATTTTGTCAAGCCCGAACCCTGCCAGTTACGGGCCAACTCCCTGTGGCGCGGAAAGCATAGGCAGGCCAAGGGAGCCGCCTTTATTAAACCGCCATTCGGCCAGGAAATCTTCAAGCTCCGCTGCGTCCAGCGGCGGACTGAAATAGTAGCCCTGCATTTTCCAGCACCCGCTGTCGAGCAATGCCTGCAATTGTTCCCTTGTTTCAACTCCCTCGGCAACGGTTTCGAGCTTCAGGCCATCGGCCATCGCTATGATCGCCGAGGTAATCGAAGCGCTGTCAGAATCCGTCAGGATGTCTTTTACAAAAGAACGGTCTATTTTGAGCATGTCGAGCGGGAAGCGTTTCAGGTAACTTAACGATGAATATCCCGTCCCGAAATCGTCGACGGAAAGACAGATGCCCATTTCTTTCAGCCCGTTCAGAACGCAAATCGTATCCGGATCATTTTTCATGAGAATTCCTTCGGTAATCTCCAGCTCAAGGAAGCCGGGGTCCGCTCCGGTCCTGTCCAATATTCCGCGCAGAGTTTCAAGCAGCTTCTTTTTCCTGAAATGACGTCCGGATATATTTACCGACACCTTGAAATTGAGAATGCCTTTTGCCTGCCATTCCTTCGCCTGGAGGCAGGCGTTTCGCAGCACCCAATCGTCGATTTCCGTTATCAGCCCGGTTTCTTCAGCTACGGGAATAAACCCGTCGGGCAGCAAAACCCCAGTATCCGGATGCCGCCAGCGCAACAAAGCCTCAACGCAGCATATCCCGTTTCCGCGCAAATCGACCATGGGCTGAAAGCATAGGAACAGCTCGTCACGCTGGATGGCCTTGCGCAACTGGCTCTCCAGGACGAGATGATTCATGGCGGCCGTATTGAGCGAATCCGAATAAAACTGGAAATTGTTCCGTCCCATCTCCTTCGCATGGTACATGGCAATATCGGAGCGCTTGATTATGTCTTCCAGGTTGTCGCCGTCCAGCGGGTATATGCTGATACCTATGCTCGGCGTTACCGACATTTCGTTGTTGCCGATTTCAAAAGGCGTGGAAAGTCTGTCTTTTATGCGCTGGGCAACCTTGGCCGCGTCATAATAATCGTTTATATTTTCAAGCAGAACCAGAAATTCGTCGCCCGCGAAACGGGCGATCCTGGAATCCTGCTCATCTATCGTCCCGTCAAAAATGTCCCTGGAAACGTAGTCGCCTTCGCGAACGCAGCTTGTGAGCCTCTCCGCCACCTGTCTCAGCAAATCGTCACCCGTGGAATGGCCGAACGTGTCATTTACCTGCTTGAATCGGTCCAGGTCGATAAAGAGAACGGCCATCATGCGGTTGTTCCGTTTGGCAAGGGCTATCGCATGGTTGAAATAGTCCCTGAAAAGCGACCGGTTGGGCAAGTCTGTAACGGTGTCGTAATAGGCAAGCTTTCTGATCTTTTTTTCAGTCTGCCTTCTTTCGGTTACATCCTGGACATACCCCACCGTCCAGACCGGCCTGCCGGTTTCATCCTTGTTGATCTGCGCCTCCACATGGATGTAGCGATCCTCACCGTCGGGACGCGCTAACTGCAAATCGGTGCTGAAACTCTTCCCTTTTGTAATGATATCCAGCAAAGACTGCTCGAAGCCCGCTTCCCCTCTCATATGGGCGGCGACCCTGAATTGCCCGCTGGATACCCTGGAGCCGATAGAGTCCATTCCGAGAAGCCTGTACGCCTCTTCCGACCAGAACATTTCACCGGTCAGGATGTTGTGCTCCCAGCTTCCTATTTTCGCTATTCGCTGAGCTTCGGCAAGGCGTGCTTCGCTGAGCCGCAGGCTTTCGAGAACCATGCTCGACCTGACCAGGTAGTGAACGCGGTGGCTGAGAACCTCCATATTTACGGGTTTTGATATGATGTCCGTGGCGCCGGCCCCATAAGCCCTTTTAACCGATTCCATATCATCGAGCACACCAATAATTATCACCGGAGTCGCGTACCCTTCCGAAAGCCGCCGAATGTCTTCACAGACGGAGATACCCGCCAGATGCGGCACCCCGGCATCCAGCAGGACAATATCCGGGCTCAATCTCTGGAACGCGGCCATGGCGGAGTTCGGGTTGTCGACTTCCTCGACCGAGAAACCCGCCTGCTTCAGGGTTTCAGCTATCAGGAACCTGAAGGATGTGTCTGCGTCAGCAATAAGCGCCAGGGGACAATCCCTGGGTTGTATTCGCGGCACGGGATACTCCTTGATTTGAATTGACCATCGGCCTATATTCAGGCATTTTGCAAGTTCCGGACCCATTGTGACAACCATCCAGGTAAAGAGGGATTTTCCCCGCCGTGGGGATTCCCGCATTTAGGGGGAAATGATTGCAGCCACTTTCCAAAGTGGCTGGGTAATATTGTGGCGGTGATTAAACATGTCAATCGTAGGGGCGACGCATGCGTCGCCCAATTTGTGTCATGACATATTTAATCGCCGGAATAATAATCATGGCGATATCGGCAAAACCGCTACGGAACCTTGACAGGCATGGAATAATATATTTTCAATTATATGTGAAGCAAAAAGTACTCGCGGCCATAAGAAAAAATTTGCTCATTGAAGGCGGAAATCTCTGACGCCCTGGATCTGACAATTTAATGACATGGCGCAATTCAGGCACCTGAAAATAAATTATTGACACCTCTATTCCCATTTGTTATAAAGAACAGCCTGACGGGGCTGTAGCTCAGCTGGGAGAGCGCTTGAATGGCATTCAAGAGGTCGTCAGTTCGATCCTGATCAGCTCCACCATGAATTCAAGGGCTTAGCAAAGACGCTAAGCCCTTTTTCTTTTTTTTAAATTCCAGATTACCCGCATGGGTAGCCTGACTCTAATTTAACCACATGGGAGAACTCATCAGTTATGCCGAGAACACCGAATTTACTTACTGTTCAGGAAGGAAAACGCATGGTTGGCAACATAAGCGTAAACGAAATGATCGCCAGAATACTTATGGGGGAAAGCGCGGCCGAGATCGCGCGTGATGCCGGAATTGCCCCTTCTTCAATAAGCAGGGTGTTCAGATCCGAGACCGGGGTGGGCATGCAAAAGTACAAGGGGCTTGGCAGGTTGATACAGGAACGCGTAAAAACATTTGAAAAAGACACGATGCTTCCGGACCTGGTGGAAAAAGTGAAAAACGGGGAGTTCCCCCGCAAGATTTTCAGCGATATCGGAATGTCCCATTGAGGATGCAAGGATTAAGAGCTTGCTCTTAAATAACGTTCCGAAGAGTCGCGCCCGGATTTATGTCGGATTTGGCCTGGACGATTGAGCAAAACCGCGGGCGTAGCAGCGGCTACGTCGAGGCTTTTGCGATTGAGGACAGGTCTAAGACGGCATGAAGACGGGATGCGAGACCGGAATGCTTATTTACGAACAAGCTCTTATTCATCTTCGCCGGTTTTCCCGATAGCGAACCTGTTCCCGGTTCGCCGGGGGGCCGGCCCGTTTCTTCCCGGTTCAACCAGCCGGTTAACGTACCAGCTCCGTTGACAGCCTACAACGCAAAGCCAAAAGCTTAGCCGTGTCTCCAAAGTTTCAGTTCAAAGAAAAATTCGGGCTGGAATTTGTTCGTATTACCTGAGCTAATTTCAGAAAAATTTTTTATTCCGGAAAATTCTGGAATTGGAGCGTATACCTGTGCTATAAAATCTTGTTAAATTTAACTCCGGAGATTCATCGCAATGAAAATATGTGTTATCGGTACGGGTTATGTCGGTCTTGTGGCGGGCACCTGTTTCGCCGAAAGCGGCAACGACGTCATATGCGTGGACAAAGACGAACAGAAGATTTCCGGCCTCAGCCAGGGAATAATTCCGATTTATGAACCCGGGCTCAAGGAACTGGTGCTGCGAAATGTCGAAGAAGGCCGTCTTTCATTTACAACCGACCTCTCCGCCGCCGTAAAGGCATCCCTTCTTAATTTCATCGCCGTGGGAACGCCGCCCGACGAAGACGGGTCGGCCGACCTGAAAAACGTTATCAATGTGGCAAGGGAAATCGGCAGGAGCATGGAAAGCTTCAAAATCATCGTCGACAAATCCACCGTCCCGGTCGGCACCGCGGACAAGGTCCGGCAGGCCGTGAGCGAGGAACTGGCGGACAGGGTAGTCGATATCGAGTTCGACGTGGTCTCCAATCCCGAGTTTCTCAAGGAGGGCGCCGCCATCGAGGACTTCATGAAACCCGACCGGATAGTCATCGGCACGGACAATGTCAGGACGGCGGAGATCATGAAGGAACTGTACTCCCCCTTTATGCGCCGGACGAACCGCATTATCGTCATGGACATAAAGAGCGCCGAGATGACCAAATATGCCGCAAACGCCATGCTTGCGACGAAAATAACCTTCATTAACCAGATAGCAAACCTCTGCGAGCTGATGGGCGCGGATGTGGCGGCGGTACGCGAAGGAATAGGCTCCGATACCCGGATCGGCTACGATTTCCTTTACCCCGGCGTCGGTTTCGGCGGCTCCTGTTTCCCGAAGGATATAAAGGCGCTCGTGAAGACCGCCGAAGAAAACGATTACGATTTCGTTCTGCTGAAAGCGGTGGAAGAAGTCAACGAACTCCAGAAAAAACTCCTGCCGAAAAAAATTGCATCCTATTTTTCCGATGGGACCCGGCAAAAGCCCCTGGAGGGAAAGGTCTTCTCCATATGGGGACTTTCATTCAAGCCGCGCACCGACGACATGCGCGAAGCCCCTTCCATAACCGTCATAGATTCGCTGCTGGAGATGGGCGCACAGGTTCGCGTCCATGATCCCGTAGCCATCAAGGAAGCGAAGAAGATCTACGGCGACCGGATCACCTACAGCGCGCATCAGTACGACATGCTGGACGGCTCCGACGCATTGGCCATCGTTACCGAATGGAACGAATACCGCAACCCCGATTTCGACAGGATCAAGACACTATTGAAAAAACCATTGGTTTTCGACGGCAGGAACCTGTACGATCCCCGCAGGATGAAATTCCTCGGGTTCGAATACTTCGCCATCGGCCGCAACGGAAAAAACTTCAGCTGACAAAGGGGATACTTACTTGAGGATTCTGGTTACCGGCGGCGCCGGGTTTATAGGTTCGCACCTGTGCGGGAGACTTCTCGACGAAGGGCACGAGGTCCTGTGCCTGGACAATTTCTTTACCGGCAGCAAGGCCAACATCGCTCCATTTTTGACAAATCCGAATTTCGAGCTCATACGGCACGATGTTACGGAGCCCATACTTCTTGAAGTGGACAGGATTTTCAACCTCGCCTGCCCCGCCTCGCCGGTCCATTACCAGTACAACCCGGTAAAAACCATAAAGACCAACGTCATGGGGACCATAAACATGCTTGGGCTTGCCAAGCGCGTCAGGGCAAGGATCCTCCAGGCGTCCACATCGGAAGTCTACGGAGACCCCGTAGTCCATCCGCAAGCGGAGGATTACTGGGGAAACGTCAATCCGATCGGCATCAGGAGCTGCTACGACGAGGGGAAACGGGTGGCGGAGACCCTGATGATGGACTATCATCGGCAAAACGGCGTCGATATCCGGATCATCCGCATTTTCAACACCTACGGTCCGAGGATGGCCCTCAACGACGGACGGGTCGTATCGAATTTTATCGTCCAGGCCCTGAGGGGCGAAGATATAACGGTTTTCGGAGACGGACTGCAAACACGCTCTTTCTGTTACATAGACGACCTGGTCGAAGGCATGATGAGGATGATGGACCGTGAAGGGATAACGGGACCGGTCAACCTGGGGAATCCCACCGAAACGACCATACTGGAATTCGCCCGGCGCATTATCGGGCTTACCGGCTCCGCTTCGAAAATCATTTTCAAGGAACTGCCTTCCGACGACCCCAAACAGAGGCAGCCCGACATTACACTGGCCGGGGAAAAACTTGCCTGGAAGCCGCGGGTTCCCCTGGAAACCGGACTGAAAAAAACAATCGAGTATTTCATGGTATTATTGGGTAAAGGATAGGAACTTTCCGGAGGCCGCATGAATAAACGGATGTATTTC
This sequence comes from Geobacteraceae bacterium, assembly GCA_035686205.1. Taxonomy (GTDB): domain Bacteria; phylum Desulfobacterota; class Desulfuromonadia; order Geobacterales; family Geobacteraceae; genus CAIWTU01. The sequence continues at coordinate 1,303 of DASRZQ010000141.1, read as the reverse complement.
ATCCCTGCCGGTGTTATTCTGTTCATCCTTTATTTTACCATTTTCGGTGAACGCGGGCTGCTTCGCATCTATCACCTCACCCAGGAGAAAAAACAGGTAGAGGAGCGCGTCGCGGCGCTTCAGGCGGAAAACGACCAGCTGAAAAGAGAGATCGAGGCGCTCAAAACAGACCGCCGCTACCTGGAAAGCATCGCACGCAAGGATTTCGGGCTCGTCAGAAAAAATGAAATCATTTACCAGTTCCCTGCCAAAAAGTGACGGAACGGCCCGGGCCTCCGGTTTTAAATTTCCAATTTCCTTTTCGGGATTATTATGAACGATAAAAGCAAGAAACAATGCTGCCTCTTTTGCGCCTGGCGCGAAACTTGCGCAAAGAGATTCTGCGTTCCCGACGGCGGGGCGCATTGCCCCGACTTCAGCAGGGACGTAACCATAAAGAATTAATTAAATGGTTGGCCGTTGGGGGACAAGCCCCGTAACCAGGAGACATAATGAAAGAAATTTTGTCTGAAATTGTCAGGAAAAGCCTCGATAGTTGCCTTGCCGACGGGACCCTGACATCCGGCGCCCGGCCGGACATTATTATTGAAAAACCGGCCCATGAAGAACATGGCGACTTTGCGACTAACATCGCCATGCTTCTCGCCAAACCAGAGAAAAAATCACCAAGGGCAATCGCCGATGCAATTGTCGGGCACATTGACGCCGCCGGCCATATCTGCGAAAAGGTTGAGATTGCCGGTCCGGGATTTATTAACTTTCATATCAGAAAGAGTTTCTGGCTGCAAACGCTGAAAACCGTGGCGGCGGCCGGAGATTCATTCGGCCGGAGCCTCATCGGCACCGGCAGGAAGGTGCAGGTTGAGTTCGTCAGCGCCAATCCGACCGGACCTCTCCATATCGGTCACGGCAGGGGAGCCGCTACCGGCGACGCGGTTGCGTCCGTGCTGGAAGCGGCCGGATTCGACGTATTCCGCGAGTATTACATAAACGACGCCGGCAACCAGATGTCCACGCTGGGCAAGTCAATTTATCTCCGCTACATGGAGCTGTTCGGCCGTCATCCTGAATTTCCCGCGAACTGTTACCAGGGTGATTACATCAGGGATATCTCCAGGGACGCAATCGCCAAATTCGGCGACAAATACGTAGGCGCGGATGAAGCGGAAGCCGAAGCGTTCTTCGCCAGGTTCGGAGGGGACATAATCCTGAAGGGCATTGGCGACGATCTGAAGGATTTCGGCATTTCCTTCGACAATTGGTATTCGGAGCAGAGCCTGTTCGACGGCGGGAAAGTGGACAC
>DASRZQ010000140.1:0-5659 GCA_035686205.1 Geobacteraceae bacterium | reverse complement strand
GTTCAACGCCGCCAACGTCTCAACATGCCTTTTACGACGGGTGAACTTCGTCGGGCGACCTCATCCCGCCGGAATGCAAAATCCGAGACGTTCGGCTCGCTCGACGTTCAGGTGTTACGGATTCGCGTACCAGTCATCCCTGGTCAGCGGCAGGCCGCACTTCCCGTTCTCCAGCTTGGCCAGCAGCGCCTGGTAAACATTCACCCTGCCCGTCCTGAAGCCGTGTGCCGCGCCGGACATGTACAGGCGCCATATCCTGTAGGCAACGTCGTCGGTCAGCCGGATTGCCTCCTCCTGACGCGCTTCCAGGCGCCTGACCCAATGCCGCAGGGTGAGCGCATAATGCTCGCGCAGACTTTCCACGTCGCGCACCTCGAAACCGCTCTGTCCGGCCATGCGCAGGGTCGTGTCGATGGGCACCAGCTCACCGTCCGGGAATACGAAACGGTCAATAAACGATTCGCCGCCTTTCGGCTGCGGACCGCGGCCGTCAGCGATGCCGTGATTGAGGAAGACCCCGCCCGGGCGAAGCAGACGCCATGCCCGGAGAAAATATTCCGGCAGCAGTTTTACCCCGACATGTTCGAACATCCCGACGCTGGCCAGCTTGTCGAAGGATTCGGTTCCGTCCAGGTCCCGGTAGTCGCGGACTTCCACCCGGCAGCGGCCGTCCAGACCGGCCCGGCGGATACGGTCTTTGGCAAGTTCGGCCTGCGGGCCGCTCAGGGTGATACCGAGAGCCTCCACTCCGTATCTCTCGGCGGCATGAAGAATCAGCCCCCCCCAGCCGCACCCTATGTCCAGCAGGCGCTCTCCGGGCCGCAGTCTGAGCTTGCGGCAGATGTAATCCAGCTTCCGTTCCTGCGCGGTATCAAGGTCATCGTCCTCGCCGGAAAAATACGCGCATGAATAGGTCATGCTTTTGTCCAGCCAGAGCGCATAAAAATCGTTGGAGACATTGTAGTGGAACGTTACCGCCTGCCGGTCCCGCTTTTTCGAGTGGAGAGCGCCCGAAAGGCTTGCTGTCCGGGCGGTTGCGCCCGGATTGCCCCTCCACGGCAACCGCGCCAGAAAGCAGAAATGCCGAAGTCTTTCAGCCGGGCCGAGGCGCCGCGCGAGAAGGTAGTCCGCCATCCTGAAGGCGGCATCGAGTTCGCCCTCGATGTCGAAATCGTTGCGGATGAATGCCTCTCCCAGTGAGCGTTCGCTCGAATTCAGGAACATCCTGCGCAACGATCCGGGGTGACGGATGACGAGCGTGTAATTCGCCGGATACCCGGGTTCGGCGCCCCACGTGGTTCCGTCCCAAAGCCGGACGGCGAAATCGCGCGGGTAGTAATCGGCCAGCAATTCCGCCAGAAAGGCGAGAGTGGAAGTTACAGCCCTGTCAGTGGCGACTTTAGTCATCTTCCCGGGCTTCCTTGTCTTTCCGCGCGCTCGTATATCCATTGCGCCAGTTCATCAGCCAGCCTGTCACGGTTGCCAATGGTCACCTCCCTGATTTCACAGTCCGGCCTGCCCTTGACTTCAGCGATGAAGCCGCTCCCTTTCAAGGCGACCGTAGCCACCACCGTTTTTCGTGAACCGAGCAGTGTCCGCATCAGTTCGACAAAGCGTGTGGAAAGGCACTCCATCTTTCCGATTTCATCGATGAATACCACCGATGCCGGGCATTCCCCGAGATCAAGGTCTGCGACGAATGTATCGAGCCCCCTGACATCAACTCCATAGCGTCCCACCCGGAAACTCCCGCGCATGTCCACATGGGCGAGAATCCCCTCTCTCCCGTCGAGACTGGCAAGCTTGAAACCCAGCCGCACACCGCTTTCGCGGATTTCTTCAGTGTAAAACCCCGCCGGGTGAAGATCGGCCAGACGACGGGCAAGTTTTACCAGAAGCGTCGTCTTGCCGGTTCCCGGAAGACCTGTGAGAAGAAGGTGGCGCTTGCGCAATGGAAGTCCTCCTGTTAGACGGGCATTCAGCGGATTTAAAACCTACCGCGGCCGACAATTTGTCCCGCCGCGGTCATTAGTTGGTATAATTCTAGTGCAATATCTTTATATCACAAGGTCCGCTTCATCCGGATCGGGTCTCAGGAGAGGTCCCCGTGGCAGGAAAAGAGCAAATGATTCTCATCGTACCAATCGGGACGGTTGACGCCGCAACCCTGGCGGCCCTCTGTCCGGCCCTGAAAACCGTCTTTCAATTGCCGGTAAAAACGGGCGGAATGCTGCCGATTCCCCCTGAAGCTTACGACAACAGGCGAAGGCAATACCGTTCGACCTTCATCCTGAACACGCTGAAGCCCCTGAGGTCGCCCGATGTTTGCAGGGTACTGGCGGTCATAGACGAGGACCTCTACGTGCCCAGGCTTAATTTCGTCTTCGGAGAAGCCGATGCGGAAAACGGCGTCGCCATCATCTCCCTGGCCCGGCTGAGGAACGAGATTTACGGGCTCCCGCCCGACAGCAGGCTTTTGTTCGAACGTACGGTCAAGGAAGCGGTCCACGAGCTAGGCCACACCTTCGGCATGGGCCACTGCCCCGATGCGCGCTGCATCATGTTTTTCTCCAACAGCCTGGGGGACACGGACCGGAAGGGACCGTCCTTCTGCCCCGGGTGCAGGGGCAAACTCTCCCGCGGCTCGGCAGGATGAGGCGAAAAGATGGACGCAATCGAACCATGCTATATCCGGTTGCATAAAAGCAGCGAACTTGCCGAACGGATCGAGGCCGCCCGTGAAATCCTCGCCGACTGCACCCTGTGCCCGTGGCATTGTCATGTCAATCGCCACGAAGGGGAAAAAGGGATCTGCCGGGTGGGAGATCTCCCCATGGTCTCCAGCTACGGCCCCCATTTCGGCGAAGAGCGTCCGCTGGTGGGGTTGCGCGGCAGCGGCACCATTTTCCTCTCCTTCTGCAATCTCAAGTGCGTCTTCTGCCAGAATTACGACATCAGCCACCTGGGCGAAGGCCGGGAAGTATCGGTCGAGGAATTGGGAGAGATGATGCTGTCGTTGTGGCGGCAGGGGTGCCATAACATCAATTTCGTCACACCCACGCACCAGGTTGCCCAGATCCTGTCCGCCCTGCCGTACGCCGTCGAACAGGGGCTCGACATTCCCCTCGTCTACAACTGCGGCGGATACGAGGAACCTGCGACCCTTCGGCTCCTCGACGGGATCTTCGACATCTACATGCCCGACTTCAAATACGGCGACAGCGATACGGCGCTTCGCCTCTCCGGTGCCCCCCGCTACGTTGAAACCGCCATGGAAGCCTTGAAGGAGATGCACCGCCAGGTGGGGGACCTGGTAACCGACCGGAGGGGGGTCGCCGTGCGCGGGCTCCTCGTCCGGCACCTGGTCCTGCCCGGAGGACTCGCCGGCACACGACGGGTAATGGAGTTTATCGCAAGGGAGATTTCACCCGGCACCTACGTCAATGTCATGGACCAGTACCATCCATGCTTCAAGGCTTCGGGGTATCCACCATTAAACAGAAGGATTACGGACGCGGAATTCGCGGAAGCGGTCGCAATCGCGCGGGAGGAAGGCATACGCAGGCTGGACGGAATCACGGCCTAGTACTTGATTTCATAAATACGGTTACATATTTTGTTTCTTTCGGCCTTACTCTTTACACATTATGATTAAAAGTATCAGTGAAGAATCTACAACAAGAAACGTCTCACGCGTATAAACGCGCATGCGTTTATCGGTGACGTGTCACTAAATAACTCCGGATAAAATCTGATAAAAATCGGATTTACTCGGAGAAAGGTTTTAATCCGCCTTTATCGGAATTTATCAGATTTGATCCGCGTGAAACCGGCTTTCAGGCTCACTTGTTCAGGGAGGAATTAAAGCTATGGCATTCGAATCAATCAATCCGACGACCGGGGAGGTCCTTGAGGTTTTCGATGAATGGCCCCCGGAGAAAACCCTAGGGGCAATCGAGGATGTACACACGGCGTGGCTTGAATGGCGGCAGACATCTTTCGAGCGACGTGAGGACTTGATGAGAAAGACCGCCGAAACGCTCCGACGGAACAGGGAAGAATATGCCCGGATGATGGCCCTGGAAATGGGCAAACCGATCACCGAAGGGAGGTCGGAGGTTGAGAAATGCGCCTGGGGATGCGACTATTTCGCCGGCAATTCCTCCCTATTCCTTGCGGCGGAGCCGGCCAAAAGCGACTGTGCCGCCGCCTATGTGAGTTTCCGCCCCCTGGGAACAGTGCTGGCGGTCATGCCCTGGAATTTCCCCTTCTGGCAGGTATTTCGTTCCGCGGCTCCGGCCCTCATGGCGGGAAATGCCGTGATTCTGAAGCACTCATCCAATGTCCCGCGCTGCGCCCTCGCCATCGAGGAGGTTTTTCGCCGCTCCGGATTTCCGGACAATATCTTCCGGACCCTGCTGATCAGTTCCCGCCAGGTGGAGTCGGTAATCGAAAACGAGCGGGTCAGGGCGGTTACCTTCACCGGCAGCGCGGACGCAGGCGCCAGGGTGGGAGCCGCGGCGGGGCGGATGCTGAAAAAGACCGTCATGGAACTTGGGGGCAGCGACCCTTTTATCGTTCTGGCGGATGCCGACGTGGAGCAGGCGGCATTGACGGCAGCCCGCGCCCGCTGCATCAATTCCGGACAGAGTTGCATCGCCGCCAAGCGCTTCATTGTCGAGGACAGCGTCTACACCGGCTTCATGGAGCTTTTCAGGAAGGCCATGGAGAACTTGGTGGTCGGCAACCCGATGGACGAGGTGACCCGGATCGGACCCCTGGCCAGGGAGGACCTGATGCGGGAACTGCATGCCCAGGTGGAGGACTCGGTCGCCAAAGGGGCGGAAATAATTCTCGGCGGCAAACCCCTGGAACGGAAAGGATACTTTTATCCGCCGACCATCCTTGCCGGGGTCGGGCCCGGAATGAGGGCCTACAACGAGGAGTTGTTCGGCCCGGTGGCGTCCGTCATCGCCGTACGGGACATCGATCATGCGGTGGAGACGGCAAACGATACCGTTTTCGGCCTGGGAGCGTCGATCTGGACCGGGGACGCAAGGAAAGGGGAGGAGATCGCCGCACGGCTTGAAGCCGGAGTGGTCTCCGTAAACGGCCCGGTTAAAAGCGATCCCGCGCTCCCTTTCGGCGGTGTCAAGGGATCCGGCTACGGGCGGGAGCTCTCATATTACGGGATCAGGGAGTTCGTCAACATCCAGACGGTCAGGATCGGGTGAAGAAACGCAAAAAGCCCTGTCAGATTTGGTCCGACAGGGCTTTCCGGATTACGGGGCGAGTCGCTCGACCCAGCCGGGTTTGACCGGCACAGGTGCATATCCCTCGTCGAGACGGACTTTCTGACCGTCCACGAGCGCCCAGCATTCCAGCTCCCGCAGCCACAGCTCGTGCAAATGCCCGCGCGCCAGCTCCTCGCTGAGAAACATGTAGGCAATCCGTTCGATCGGCTCAACGGGGTCGGACCGGCGCCTGCGCCGGACGGCGCAGGCATCGCGCATCTCCAGCCGGGAGACCGGTTCGGCGGCGGCGATCACCAGCTTCCGCTCGTCGGCAAGATAAAGCCCCCGGACATCGCTCCCATAAACGTAGTCTTTCTGCAGGAAACCTCCCGCCTCGCCGATTCCCATCAGCTCATGTCCCGGCC
>DASRZQ010000139.1:0-2809 GCA_035686205.1 Geobacteraceae bacterium | reverse complement strand
GGTGACGTCCATCCCTACGGCAATCCGCACTACACGCTCGACCCGGTGCTGGCAAAGACGGCAATAGGAAACATCTATAACGCCCTTGTGGAGTTAGCTCCGCAGTACAAGGCGCAGTTCACGCGCAACCGTGACGCCTATATCGCTGGGCTCAACACGAAAATCGCCGAATGGGAAAAGGAATTGAGGCCGCTCAGGGGAGTGAAGTTCGTATCCTACCACGAGCATTGGCCGTACTTCGCGGCGCGTTTCGGCATGGACTATTTCGGTACCATCGAGCTGAGGCCGGGCATTGATCCGACTCCGCGGCATATAGAGGATTTAATAGCCTCGATGAAGGCCCAGCATGTGCCCATTGTCGTGCGCGAGCCGCAGTTTCCCGAAAAAGTGCCCAGGCTGATCGCGGAACGGACCGGCGCGACCCTGGTTACCCTGCCGATCATGCCGGGCGGAGTTCCGCATACGGAAACGTATATCAAGATGATGGACTATATTGTCCACTCGATGGCAGCAGCAGCTAAAAACGGAAAATAAAAGGAGAGCGGGAACCGTCCGCCTGCCGGTCGGACGGTTCCCATTAACAGACATATGAATGAAGCACTCATCAAACTTGACAACCTGAGTATCGGCTACAGCAGGCAGTCCGTGCTGTCCGGTATTTCACTCTCTATTGTCCGTGCAGGCTTTACCGCCATCCTCGGCGCGAACGGTTCCGGCAAAACAACCCTGCTCAAGACGGTGCTCGGACTTATTCCGCCGGTCGCGGGCCGGATGACTACGGCAACCGCGGGCAGCCCGCTTGTATTCGGCTACGTACCGCAGTCCGTCCAGTTCGACCCGATTTATATGCTCACGGGGTTCGAAGTCGCCCTTATGGGCGTTTACGGCCGGGTCCGGGCAGGACGCTTTGTTCCGTCGGCCGAAAGGGCCTTCGCGCGTGAATGCCTGCAAGCGGCGGGCGCCGGGGAGTTTGCACACAAGCGCTTCGCGGAACTCTCCGGCGGCCAGAAACAGCGAGTGCTCATCGCCCGCGCCCTGGCTACGCGCCCGGACGTACTGGTTCTGGACGAACCCACGGCGGGTGTGGACCACGAGACGACCCACGCGGTGCTGGACTTTATTTCGAAGATCAACAAGGAAAAGGAAATCACCGTCTTGCTGGTCACCCATGACTTCATGATGGTGCGCAGGCACGCCGAGCAGGTCATCTGGATTTACGAGGGGAAGGTGCTGTCCGGTATCGCAAGCGAACTTCTTTCGGCCGAACGGATGGCGGAAATTTTTGAAACGGGGGTAGGCTGAGATGGAAACGCTGCACCAGATTCTTTCACCTGATTTTCTCCTGCGCAACTCGATTTACACCAGCGTGCTGGTGGGCTTTGCCTGCCCGCTCGTCGGCGTGTTCCTCGTCATGCGCCGGCTGGTATTCATGGGAGTGGCGCTACCGCAGATTTCATCGACTGGAGTTGCCTTTGCCCTCTCTCTTCCCATGTGGCTCGGATTCAGCTTGAAAGATCACGGTTCGTTGAATGCCCACGCTCTTGCCTTTGTCGGCTCGATAGCATTTTCGCTTGCCGCAATCCTTGTTCTTGCGTTCATGGAGCGGCGGGGCCGCGGCCAGCCCGAAGGAAGGCTCGGCACCGCCTATGTCGTGGCCGCCGCGTTGAGTATCCTTTTGCTGGCAAAAAACCCGTATGGTGAAATCGGCTGGCTCGACATGCTGAAGGGGGAGGTAATCACCATCTCCAATTCCGATCTCCTGCTGACGGCGGCGACACTGGCCGTCGTCCTTGCAGTGCTGGGGATGTTCCATAAAGAGCTGTTATTCGTATCGTTCGACCGTGAGATGGCGATCACCCTTCGTAAGAAGGTTGTTTTCTGGGATGTATTGCTTTACCTGCTCATCGGTCTGACCGTTTCCATGGCGGTACTGAGCGTCGGTCCCCTTATTGCGTTCGGTTTCCTGCTTATTCCTGCTTTGACGGCGCATTTTATCGCGCGCAACATGCGCCAGTTCATGCTTCTTGCTTCATTGATCGGGGGGGTGACTGCATTTTTCGGCTTCTGTATCGCGTACACAAAAGATCTGCCAGTCGGTCCTACAGATGTCGTCCTCCTCGGCGCCCTTTACGGTGCGGTTTGGCTGACGGCCAAGATTCTTACTGGAGGCAGACGGTTGTCCCACAAGGCTTAACCTATAAATGGAGAGAACAATGATGAGAGCTGTTTTTCTGCTTTCGGTTCTGATGTTTATCATGACAGGCTGCAACATGGACGCATTCAATATGATGAGCCAAAGCACGCGCAAGGATGTTTTTCATGACATTAAAGAGGGCGCCCCGATTCCGTCAGGATATGCCGAATTGACTATCGTATCTTCTCTTAAAACCCATAAGCCGGGGATTTATCCCTTCGGTAGCAAGGTCAGGGGAACGCCTGAATATGTCTTATCGTTTAATCTTGACGGCCAGAATGAAATGGTCAAAGGCTTTTTAAGCGCGGAAAACAGGGAAAAAATGGGCCTTTACGACCCTGAGGCGGGAGTGGGGGTACGATATCTGTTCGAAAAGACAATATTTCTAAAAGCCGGTGCTCACAGTCTAATGGTGTCGCTTCCGGAAGAAAAGTTTATCGAAAAACGAGAACTTGATTTAAAGGATGCAACTTCCAATACACTCCGTCTCGAACCGATTTATGGCCAAATAAACCCGGAATGCATGCTTGGTGTGGGACAATTAGGTTGCAGAAGTTTCATGGCGGGGATTGTAGGGTTTTGGGCTTACTTGAATGGCAGTAGAATTTGAAGTTG
>DASRZQ010000138.1:0-15252 GCA_035686205.1 Geobacteraceae bacterium | reverse complement strand
GCTGGGTAAGATAAAGGCGTTTTAGAAAGTTGATTGGTTTGTTGGTTTGTTGGTTTGTTGGTTTGTTGGTTTGTTGGTTTGTTGGTTTGTTGGTTTGTTGGTTGATAACTAATTAAAACCAACTAAACTAATAAACAGGTTTTTTACCGATATCCAAAGATCGCCGATCCGACCCGCACCAGGGTTGCCCCTTCTTCAATGGCGACCTCGAAATCTCCGGACATTCCCATGGAAAGTTCATTCATTTCTACATCAGGGATCTCCTCGGACGCGATTTCTCCCGCAAGCTCCCGCAATTCCCGGAAATAGGGACGCGCCGCCTCGGGTTCGTCGAAAAAAGGCGGCATTGTCATCAATCCCCTGACCCGAATATGGGGCAGCCGGGCGATATCGCGCACGAGCCGCACGGCTTCGCTCGTGGTCGTTCCCGCCTTGGATTTCTCACCCGAAACATTGACTTCGATAAGGATGTCGCAGGTTTTTTCCAGTTTCCCCCACTGTTTTTCGATTTCCTCCGCCAGCGAAAGCCGGTCGACGGAATGGATCAGCGTAACAAGTCCCGAAATGTATTTGACCTTGTTGCTCTGCAGCGCCCCGATAAAATGCCATTCAACGGGTCCGGGCACCTGCGCCGCCTTCGAAGTGAGTTCCTGGACATAATTTTCGCCGAAAATCAGCTGCCCGGCCCGAATGGCCTCCATGACCGCTTCGGCGGGCTTGGTCTTGGACACTGCGACCAGACGAACCGAATTCGGGTCGCGGCCGGATGCACGAGCCGCGGTTTCAATCCTGTTCCTGATTTTTTGCAAATTGTCAGCAACCGACATGGCAACCTCATTCCGCGACGGCGGAAATCGCTCCCGTCTTCCTCAGTGCCTCGACCACTTCGCAGAGAGGGAGGCCGACAACATTGGTATATGAACCTTCAATTTTCGGGATCATATACGCAGCGCCGCCCTGGATGGCATACGCACCGGCCTTGTCGAAGGGGCAACCCGTGGCAATGTATGACCGAATCTCTTCATTATACAATTGTTTGAAATAAACCCTCGTGCTCACTGCCCGGCTTTCAAAAACGTCTTTTTCCCTGTCGTACACTGTGAAGCCGGTTATGACTTCATGGACGGCGCCCGAGAGTTTTCGGAGCATCCGTTCCGCGTCAGCCGAATCCGCGGGTTTTCCCATGATTTCCCCTTCGCAGACCACGATCGTGTCAGCGCCGATGAAGAATCTTCCCTGCGTCTTCCCCGCGACATCAAGAGCCTTTTCCCTGGACAGCCTCAGCACGTGCTCCTCCGGTGTTTCTCCCGGGATGCATGCTTCAGGGATGTTGCCCGGTGCCACTTCGAATGAAATCCCGGCGGAAGCCAGCAGTTCGACACGCCGCGGAGAGGCCGAAGCCAGGATTATTTTCCCCTGCTTTAGATGTTGTTCCTTCATTTCCTGTTCGACCTTCTCCTGATGATAATAAACAGCAGCAATCCTCCCAGGATCAGCGACCCGAGCAGCAATCCGGTGAAATTGCGGCGGACTGCGCCGGAAATGAGGGAAACCGCTCCCATGACGACCAGCAGCGCTTCGAGGGAAAAGAGCCTGCCGAGTACGGAAATTTCCTGTTTCTCCTTGTCCTTGTCCATTTACATCCGGCCCCGGTTCAATCCAACTTCCCCAGCCAGTTCCTTCCAGGCGGGAAGGCTCCTTTCTATCATTTCCCTGTCGACGCAATACGCTATGCGGAAAAATCCCGGCGCACCGAATCCTGCGCCCGGCACCAGAAGGATGTGGTGTTTCTGGGCGATCCTGATAAATTCGACATCGTCCGGAAGGGGGGACCTGGGGAAAATGTAGAAAGCGCCGTCGGGCTTTATCATGTTGAATCCCAGTCCGGTCAGGCTGTCATATAGCAGGTCCCTTTTTTGGCGGTATTCATCAATGTTAACCGATGCCCGCTGCAACCCGGTCACCAGGCGCTGCATTAGGGCAGGCGCGTTGACGAAGCCGAGAACGCGGTTGGAAAAGATCGCCCCTTCCATGAACATTTCCACTTCCTCCATTTTCGGGCTGGCGGCGAGATAGCCGATCCGTTCCCCAGGCAGTGCCAGGTCCTTGCTGTGTGAAGTGACGACGACCGAGTTGTCGACAAAGCGGAAAATGCTCGGCACATGCTTGCCGTCATATGCTATCCGGGCATAAGGCTCGTCTGAAATCACGTATATCTGCCTGCCAAGCTCCTTTTCCCTTCGCCTTACGGCGTCGCCAAATGCCTGCAGAACATCCGCCGGATAAATGACGCCGGTGGGGTTGTTCGGCGAACAGATAATAATGGCGCGGGTCTTTTCGTTTATGGCTGATTCCACCGCTTTCGGGTCGATCTGGAAGGTTTGCCGGTTTGTCCATACTTCACGGGGAATTCCTCCGTGGTTGTCGATGTAGAATTTGTATTCGACAAAAAACGGGGTAAGGATGATCACTTCCTCGCCGGGATTGAGGATGGTCTTCAAAACCACGTTCAGTGCCCCCCCGGCGCCGCAGGTCATGACCACGTGCCTTCCGGTGACCGGCAGTCCCGAATTTTCGGCCAGCACATTAGCGACGGCGTTCCTGGTTTCCTCGTATCCGGCGTTGCTCATGTATCTGTGCATTCCGGGAACAGGGCTTTCGGCGAGTTTCCGGAATTCCCTGTCGAACTCAGGCGGTGGCTCCACATTCGGGTTGCCCAGCGTGAAATCGTAAACCTTGTCCGCTCCGTGAATCCGCCTCAATCGCTCCCCTTCCTCGAACATCCTGCGTATCCATGACGCTTTTTCGATGAAACCGGCGATTTTTTTCGCTATGGCCATATCCTGTCCCCCCCTTCGACGGAATTTATTCATCATTATCACGATTCGGCCGTGAAAGGCAAGAAAAGGAATATCTCCGCCGGGAACGGAAATGTCTGCCGTCGCGGGATTTTCTCCCTTTACAAGGCGGAAATTCCCATGCTAATATTCCAAAGTTTTACTGGGCGGAGATGAATTAATTTGAGGGAGAAAGCAAGATGTCAGGTCATAATAAATGGAGTACCATCAAGCACAAAAAGGGTGCGGCCGATGCCAAGCGGGGCAAGATATTCACCAAGCTGATCAAGGAGATTACCGTGGCGGCCAAGCTCGGCGGGGCGGACCCCGGCGGCAATCCGAGGCTTCGAACGGCCATGGACAAGGCCAAGGCGGAGAACATGCCGAAGGATAACGTCGAGCGGGCGATAAAGAAGGGTGCCGGCGGACTTGAAGGCACGACTTATGAAGAGACCACTTACGAGGGGTACGGACCTGGCGGAGTGGCCGTGCTTGTTGAAGTGATGACCGACAACCGCAACCGGACCGTTTCCGAAGTGCGCAGCATTTTCTCGAAATGCAACGGCAACATGGGAGAAGCAGGATGCGTCTCATGGCTGTTCGACAAGAAAGGGCTGATTGTTTTTCCGAAAAGCACGGAATTCGACAAGCTCTTCGAAGCCGCCCTTGAAGCCGGGGCCGATGACGTCTCCGACGAAGAGGACCAGATTGAAGTCCTGACAGATCCCGCCGCATTCATAGAAGTGCGCGAGTCGCTGGAAAAGGCCGGGTTCAGATACGAGTCCGCCGAGGTGACCATGATCCCCCAGACCATGGTCAAGCTGGAGGGAAAACAGGCCGAAAGCATGCTGAAGCTCATGGAGCGTCTCGAAGACAATGACGACGTGCAGAATGTCTATGCCAATTTCGATATTTCCCAGGAAGAGATGGAACGAATGATGTAAGGACCGGGCAGGGGCGTGTTTGAAACCCGCCCTTGCGGATATCAGGGGACGGAATGAGAGTCATGGGCATTGACCCCGGTTCCAGGATCACCGGGTACGGCATTATCGATTCGGTCGGCAACAGGCTGATTCACGTGGACAACGGGGCCATATTCACCGATTCCGAAAAGGATTTCCCGTTGCGCCTGCACAAGATTTATCGCCAGTTGACCGAAATAATAAATACATACGGGCCCGAGGTGGTGGCCGTGGAGAATATCTTTTTCGCCAAAAACGTGCAGAGCGCGCTTAAGCTCGGCCAGGCGCGCGGGGCAGCCATCGTGGCCGGAGTGATCGCCGGACTTCCCGTTTACGAATATACCGCCCTCCAGGTCAAGCAGGCGGTTGTCGGGCACGGCAAATCGGCCAAATCGCAGGTGCAGCAGATGCTCAAGGTTCTGCTCAACCTTCCGGAAACGGCCCAGGAGGATGCCTCCGACGCCCTTGCGGTCGCCGTGTGCCATGCCCATTCGTGCGGCATGAACGCGCTCAGGAGCAGGCTCGCATGATCGCCCTGCTGACCGGGAAAATAGCGCAAAAGTCGCCGGAATTCATAATCCTGGACGTGAACGGGGTGGGTTACAGAGTGCAGATACCTTTCTCGACTTATTATGAGCTTCCCGAGGAAGGGGGCACGGTATCCCTCAACATTTACACCCATGTGAAGGAAGACGCCATCAGCCTGTACGGCTTTCGCACCGTCGCGGAGAAAAATTTCTTCCAGCTCCTGATCTCGGTTTCAGGGATCGGGCCGAAAGTCGGCAAGGACATCCTTTCCAACTGCCAGGTGGCAGATCTCTCCTCCGCGATACAACGGGGCGATATCTCGAGGCTTTGCGCGATTCCGGGAGTAGGCAGGAAAACAGCGGAAAGAATGGTGCTGGAATTGAAGGAAAAGGCGCAGAAGCTCGATTCCTCGATGCCTTCCCTGGCCGAAGGGCGTTCGGCCGTGTCCGGCGGTATCATCGACGACGTTGCTTCGGCGCTGGTAAATCTCGGCTATAAAGAGGCAGTGGTCAGAAAGGCGCTGGCGGAGATGGATATCCCCGCCGATGCCTCGATGGAAACGGTGTTAAAGCAGGCGCTGAAGTATTTAATGAGGTAGAGTGCACCTGTGTTCCACGCCATGCCCCCCAGCCCCTCCTAATTTGGGAGGTGGAGCCCGCGAGGGCAGGGGTGGTTATACACGGATTCAGGCAAAGGTTTTACATGACCCGAATGATTTCGCCGCAGACAACTGAAGACGATTTTCTCTTCGATACGACGCTCCGGCCCCGAAGCCTTGCCGAATATATCGGGCAGGACAAGGCCAAGGGAAACCTGCAGCTGTTCATCGACGCCGCCAGGAAAAGGGGCGAGGCGCTGGACCATGTGCTTCTGTACGGGCCTCCCGGGCTGGGCAAGACGACCCTCGCCAACATAATCGCCGCGGAGATGGGGGTCAACATCAAATCCACTTCGGGGCCGGTGATCGAGCGGCCCGGCGATCTGGCGGCGATATTGACCAATCTCGAGCAGCACGACGTCCTTTTTATCGACGAAATACACAGGCTTTCCCACGTGGTGGAAGAGATACTCTATCCGGCCATGGAGGACTTCCAGCTGGATATCATTATCGGCCAGGGTCCGAGCGCGCGCACCATCAAGCTGGACTTGCCGAAGTTCACGCTGGTCGGGGCGACGACAAGGGCCGGGCTTCTCTCTTCCCCGCTCCGGGACCGTTTCGGCGTCATATCGAGACTCGAATTTTATTCGGAACAGAACCTTTCGGTTATCGTCGGCCGTTCAGCCCGAATTCTCGGAATACAAATCGAGATGGAAGGAGCGATGGAGCTGGCCTGCCGGAGCAGGGGAACCCCGCGCATAGCCAATCGCCTGTTGCGGCGGGTGAGGGATTTTGCACAGGTGAGGGCCGACGGAGTGATAAACAGAAAGGTGGCCGGGGACGCCCTGGAGCTTCTTGAAATTGACGAAATGGGTTTCGATCCCATGGACCGCCTTATCATGCTGACCATCATCGACAAGTTTTCCGGTGGTCCGGTGGGCCTGGACACGCTGGCGGCGGCCATATGCGAGGAAAGCGACACCATAGAGGACGTATACGAGCCGTATCTCATCCAGAACGGCTTCCTCAACCGCACCCCCCGCGGCCGGACGGCAACCCGGACGGCGTATCTTCATTTCGGAAGGGTTTTCCCGGAAGGGCCCCAGGGGAACCTGTTTTGACGGAACATTTTGTTAAAACCTGTTTTGTTGGTTGATTGGTTGATTGGTTGAAAAGGAAATTCGATAAACAAAAAAACCAATTAACCAACCAACCAACAAACTAACTAACTCAATAAAACTCTTTCCACCATGCAACTGGTTTTTGAATTTCCCATCAATCCGAAATTTACCTTCGAAAACTTTGTCGTCTGCGGCGGGAACCGCACGGCCTTTCAGTTCGCCAGGCTGGTGCTGGAAGAAGCCGGAGACAGCCTCCTCTACGTCTACGGTCCGCCGGGTTCGGGCAAAACCCATCTGCTAATGGCGATGGGGGATTGCCTGGTGAACCGCGGGATTGAGGTTCAAAATGCCTGTTCCGGGACAATTCCCTGTCTTTCCTGCGGAAATATTGATGAAATATATAAGGGCGAGTATCCGGCTGAGTCTGTTTCAAAGCTCGCCGAGAAGTTCAGGGATGCGCCGGCCTTGCTGATAGACGATATCCACCTGGTTCCGGACAACGAAAATGTGAAAGTCGAGATCTGGCAGGTATTCAACGATTTCTACAATGCCGGCAAGAAGATCGTCGTGACTGGGCTCCATCCCCCCAGGGAATTGTCCAACCTCGACGGACATCTCACTTCACGCCTGCTGTGGGGTCTTGTCGCGAAAATGGATGTTTCCGATGACGATTCGCGGAGGATGATACTGAAAAAGCTTTCGGGGGATCTTCAAGTGATCGTTCCGGACGACGTGGCCGAATATCTGCTGCTGCATGTCAGGAGGGACCTGCCGTCACTGATTGAAGCGCTGGAAAGTATCAGCCGCTTTGCTTTGTCCAGCGGGAGAAAGATAACCGTTCGCCTGGCGAGGGAAGCGATAAAACCGGTTTAATTCGTTTGGGTAGTTGTATTGGTTAAAAACCAATCAACCAACCAACCAATCAACCAATCAACCAATCAACCAATCAACCAATCAACCAATCAACCAATCAACCAATCAACCAATCAACCAATCAACCAATCAACGGAGTTCATAATCCGAAAGTTTCACGAACCTGAAACCCTGTTTGCGCAGTTCCGGTATTGCCCTGATGACTCCCGCGGCCGTATGGCCTTCCGGGTGGTTCATGTGCATGATGACGATTGAGCCGGGTTCGGCCTTGAGCAGGGCGTTCCTGACCTGGTCCCTGTTATAGGTGGCGCCTGCATCCCCGAGGACCGTGAACCCGACGACTTCATATCCCAGACGGTTGGCCACCGCCACTGCCACTTCATCATAAAATGCCGTGCCTGACCGGTAATACTTCGGCTTTTTGCCGGTCAGCTCCTGAATTTTAAGGGAATTGACCTCGATTTCGTCCACCAGCTCCGCGACATCCCTTGTCCCCCTTATCCCGTAAGCGAAACGGCCATTCACCGACGCGGGCCTGTGCATGGTGCCGTGATCGGCGATCTCGAAAAGCGGGTTCGACGCAAGTTTCAGGAACAGCTCCCGGTTTGCGTCGATCCAGCGGGCATTTACGAATAGTGTGGCGGGGATTTTCTCCTTTTCAAGGAAGTTTATCAGTTCGGCGTCAAAGCCGCTCCCCCTCGCGCCGCCGCATGCATCAAAGGTAAGTGCCACGACGATTTCATCTGTCGCCAGTTCAGTTCTCACACCGGTAACCGTTTCTCCCCATTCCCTCGGTGTTTTCCCGGAAAACTCGGCGACTATTTTTCGTTTCAGGGAATCGCCGTTATCCTTCTTCAGCGGCTCCGCGGAAAAGGCGGATGTGACCGAGAGTATAGCAAACCCGGCAATGCACGAAACCAGCCATTTCTTCATCATTTTTCCTTTCCTGCGCAAATTCAGGGTTATGAGCCTAGCAGAAAACCCGGCCATTGTCACAGGAAATTTAAAAAAAATTTTCATTATCTCAGGGCATAGGGAAGACTAATTACGGCAATTTCCATTTAGACGCGGATTGTCTATGGATACGCGCGGGAATTCAGGACGGCAGCCGGCCGGAATATGCCGCCGTGGTTCGAACCAGCAGCATTATCCGCAAAATAAAGCTTTTCTCTTGACTCCGTAAAAAAAAACAAGTACTAAGATTCAGCAATTTATAATTCAGTAAAATTTAATCAGTGATGCTCCGCTATGATCACCCAAAATGAAAATATAGCAGGACACTCATATTATTCCGCCCTCGCGCTTTTCCCCGTCATGCTGGCACTGATCGGCCTCAGGAGCTTTACGGCATTCCACATGCTTGTCGAGCTGATCTTCATGGCCGTTGCCTTCAGCATTTTCGTAATTACATGGAATGTCCGCAAATACCAGGATGACGGCTTTCTCCTCTTTATCGGCGTTTTCTTCCTTTTTACCGGGGCAATGGACTTGTTCAATTTCCTTTCAATTGAAGAATCCGTTGCGCCGGGAGGGTTAGCCCGCAACATGTCCGCACAGTTCTGGATTGCGACCCGTGTTGTCCAGAGCGTATCTTTTGCGGTTTCTCCTTTTTTCCTCGACCGGAAGATCAATTTTCCCCGGGCTGTGGCGGTGTATCTTGCGGCCGCGCTGCTTGCGGCGGCCTGCATTTTCTGGTGGCGGATTTTTCCGGCCTGTTTTGTCGAAGTTTCCGGACCAACATATTTCAAAATCGTCAGTGAATGCTTCATTGTCCTGAATTTCATCGCATCAGTTCCCCTGCTGGGGCTGAAAAGGTGCAGGCTGGACACCGGCGTGTTCAGGCAGCTCGTCCTCTCCGCCGGTTTTTTCACGGTCTCGGAAGCTGTTTTCGCCCCGCTGGCGGGATCTTCAGGATGGGCGCCGATACTTGCGCATCTTTTAAAGCTGACAGGCTACTTTTTTGCATACCGGGCCGTAATAGCGACGGGATTGTCCAGACCTTTCGACCTGCTGCTGCGTAATGTAAAAATCGGAGAAAATGCCCTGAAAAAGGAGCGGGACTTCGTTTCCGCGGTACTGGACACCGCGGGGGCTCTGGTCATCGTTCTTGACGCTGCGGGACGCATCCTGCGTTTCAACAAGGCATGCGAGTCCGCCACCGGCTATGTTTTGTCCGAAGCGGAAGGCAAATACATATGGGAGCTTTTTCTTGCTCCCGAAGAGGCGCAGTTATTCAGGAATTTCATAGAGCAGCCTGTGGTGCAGCTCGGACAGAAATCAACGGAAAGCTGGCTGATCAGCAAAACAGGCAAACGGAAACTGATAGACTGGGCGATTACAGTCCTTGTCAACGAGGAATCTGAGAGAGAGCATGTAATCCTCGCCGGCATCGACATCACGAAACGCAGAACAGCCGAGGAAGAGCTGAAGAAAAGCGTGGAGCGGTACCGATCGCTTTATAATAAAACGCCTGTGATGCTCCACTCCTTCGACTCCGAAGGCAGGGTCGTCAGCGTCAGCGAATACTGGCTCGACATAATGGGCTATGAAAGCCTGGAAGTAATAGGTTGCAGATTTGTGGAATTCCTAACGGACGCGTCGCGGATTTATTTTGAGGAAGTCATCTTTCCCAATGTCCTGAAAACGGGATGCTGCAGGGAAACAGGATGCGAGTTGCTCAAAAAATCCGGTGAAAAGATGGACGTCCTCATATCCATCGAGGCGGAAAGGAACGATTCAGGCGATATCATCCGCTCGCTGGCGGTTATGGTAGACATCACCGACCGGAAGCGGGCCCAACTGGAAATAGAGGAATTGAACAAGAGCCTGGCCCTGCGCGCGGCGGAAATAGCGGAAGCGAACTGCCAGCTGGAAAAGCTGAACAACAGCCTCGAAGAAAAGCTTCGCGATGAAGTGAAGAAGAACCGCAACATGGATTTCATGCTCATCGAGCAGAGCCGGCTGGCCGCCATGGGAGAAATGATCGGCAACATCGCTCACCAGTGGCGCCAGCCGCTCAATGCCGTAAGCCTTATCATACAGGACCTCGAAGAAAGCTACGAGTACGGCGAGTTCAGCGAAGAATATCTGAAGGCCAGCGTAAGGCAGGCGATGGATGTGATCGCGCACATGTCACAGACCATAAATGACTTCAGGAACTTCTTCAAACCCAACAAGGAGGTGCTCCATTTCAGCGTGAAAGAGACAATTCAGAGGGCGATCAATTTCGTCGCGGGCAGTTTGAACGACTGCAACATCAGGCTGGACGTCGATATGGAAAACGATGTCTTTGTCTGCGGTCAGCCAAATGAATATTCCCAGGTGATACTGAATATCCTGAACAATGCGCGTGAAGCGTGTATCGGAAGGCAGGTCGCCGATGCGAAGATTGCAGTTTATCTCGACAAAGAGGGCGAAAAATCGGTAGTGACGATAACCGATAACGCCGGGGGCATCCCGGAGGAAATCATCGGCAAGGTTTTCGATCCGTATTTCAGCACCAAGGAATCGGGCGGCACCGGGATCGGCCTGTACATGTCCAAGACCATCATTGAAAAACACATGAAAGGCTGCCTCAGCGTCAGAAACAGCGGGAGTGGCGCCGAATTCAGGATAGAAGTGTGAACCGGCGCATTTAATACGTTCCCGGTTGCCCAGTCTGTCGGCAGCCTCCCTCCTCATCCGCCCATTGGGGCGCCTATTTAATCAGCTTCGCGGTCGTGACGGTGTTGCTGGCAGGACCGCCTATTATGCTGCCGGGATTGGATTTGTAGTATCCGACGAATTGACCAGTCATGGAATGGTTTGTCGTGCTCACCAGCTGCACGGCGACGAATCCGACGATTGTCATATCCGTGTCCGTGGTTATGCTGCAATTGGTCGGCGTGCCGACCACAGGCATGACGACAAGCCCCTTCCCCGCGTCGATCAAATCCTGCGTCGAATGATACACCGAAGCTTTTGTCCCCGGATCGATCCAGATGGGGTCTCCCGTCTGTACAGCCGGCGTCGCTGTCCCCTGAGAGGGGTTGACCATGTGATCTATGTAATCCTTCAAAAGGCTGGCGCTTGGAGATTTCGCTTTTGTGAGGTCGGTCCATTGTCCGGGCGAAACATCGGTTCCCTTTTGGAGGTGATAAACAGAGGTGTCCGTGATAAGAGTGGGGGGATTCGGGAGCGGATTCCGCGAAAAATAATCATCCACGACACAGGCTGTAAGAACGAACGGAAAAGCGCCACCCGCCGGTTCCGAGCCGGGAGCGCCCACGCCGGCGACCGCACTCGCGCCTACCGACATCGATTTAAACCCCAGTGCCTGCGCGAAGAAGGTGGGCACAGGCCCGCCATTTTTCCCAGCGGATTTGCTTATCGTCGCCATAAAGGCGGGTACATCCTGGATCACGCAACTCTCGGACGGGAACTGCGGACAAGCCGTTGCAACGTTAGCCGCGGTGCATGCGTTCTTGGAAACCGAACAGTAGCCCGAAGGCGTTCCCGGAGGTGTGCCGGTTGTTACCGGGCTGCCGGTTTTCCAGTCTTTGCTGGAGAGGTTCCAATAGCCGTACTGGATCTGGGCGTCAACCAGGCTCGCGCCCGCGGCCTTGTTCTTCTGAACGAAACCGGTTGCGTTCGTGTTGGCCGTTGTCCAGTCGGGGTCGGGCAAAGAGCCTGGCGGAGACGAGGTGTTATGGGGATATAAAGAGCCCGCTCCCGCCATGGCCACAGAGTCTGCGGCGTTCTGCAGCTGCCCTTTGACGACATACATGTAGCCGATGTCAATGGCAAACCCGACAAACGCAATCAACGCAAACATTATGAGCGCGATATAAACCACGGCCAAACCATTTTCATTGCCAAAACGTTTTAAAGAAATAACTTTTTTCATGTTGTGATCCTCCGCTTTTTCCCGACATGAAGGGGCTTCGGTTGCTTGGGAGCGCATAAATTAAGGCCGTTTGTATCAGTTAATATCAATCCAGTAAAACGTGTGCCAGTTATATTTATTTCGTAAAAACAGGATGTTGCACTCTATTGGTTACAGAAGGATGTATAACCGGAACCAAATTTTACAGCAGCTTTACACTTCGTTTCAGGAGCGTGTAATTTAAGGCGAAAAGACAATTTTTTTGAATTATATCAGGAAGGTGGGCAACATCAATTTTATTTGAGCAAACTCGCGCGGAAACCCGAATTGTATCCCGTTTTTCAAGATTACTTGTCTTGAATTTCATCTACCCCTTCGGATAGAAAATGAAGAACATCAGCGATATCCCCGCCAGAATCCACATTCCCGCGGTTACCTCACGATACTTCCCACTAACTGTTTTGAGCAGCGGATAGCTCAGGAGCCCTCCGGTCATTCCCACGCCGATATTGTACGTGAAGCTCATCATGGAAATGGTGATGAAAGCCGGGACCAGTTCCGTGTAGTCGTCGAAGTTTATCCTGGTTACCGGGCTGAGCATCATCATCCCGATGGCCATCAGGGCAACCCCGTATGCATGAGGGGGAACCGCCGTGAAAAGAGGCGCGATGAAAAGGGACATGAGGAAGAGGGCGGCCACCACCACGGCGGTAAAGCCGGTGCGGCCGCCTTCTTCGATCCCTGCGGCGGATTCGATGAACGCTCCGGTGGTGGACGTGCCCACCAGGGGCGCGATGGTCGTGGCAATTGCATCGGCCAGCATCGGTTTTTCGATTTCCGGCAGGTTGCCCGTCTCATCCAGGAGACCGGCGCGGTAGGACAGCCCGATGAGGGTGCCGACCGTATCGACAAAAGACATTATGAAAATGGTCAGCACTATCGGGAAAAATTTGAGGCTGAGCGCTCCGGCGATGTCGAGACGCATGAAGATCGGAGAGGGGTCGGGAGGGGCGCTGAAAATCTTCTCAGGCATGGGTGTGAGGCCGAAAAGGAAGGACAGGACCGTGACGGAGAGAATGCCGATAATTATCGCGCCGCGGACGCGCCTGGCCATGAGGAAGATGACCAGGAAAAACCCGGCCACAGCCAGCAGAACGCGGGGTTCGGCAATGTTCCCGAGCCGGACCGGCGCGCCGGGAACACCCGGCACGGTTATGCCGGTTTCGTTCAGCCCGATGAAGGTTATAAACAGGCCGATTCCGGCGGAGAAACTGTATTTGAGCGCCGTTGGTATCGCGTTCGCGAACCAGCTCCTTATCCTGAGCACCGTAAGCAGCGTGAAGACAAATCCGGCCACGAACACCGCCCCCAGCGCCGTTTGCCATGGATAGCCGAAACCCTTGACCACCGTATAAACAATGAAGGCGTTTTCGCCCATATATGGAGCGATCGCGAACGGGCGGTTTGCGTAAAGCCCCATTATCAGAGTTCCTGTCACCGCGACCGCGATGGTTGCCGTAATTGACGGGCCGCGGGGGATTCCGGCCGCCTCAAGAATGGCCGGGTTCACGATGATGATATATGCCATGGTAAGAAACGTGGTGACTCCGGCAAGGGTTTCCTGCCTGCAGCTTGTGCCGAATCGGGCAAATCCGAAGAAGTTTTTCATTTCAGGAGAGCTCCCTTTTTGCTGATTATGCGGCGAAAGCCGATAAAGCCGTTCCGGAACAGCCGTTTTAACCCGGCCCCGGAGTAACGACTTATCATTTACTATCCTAATTAACGTTTGTTTTCAACAGAAATCCGTCCCAATACCTGCTTAATAACTCCATGTGATATGCGCCCGGTTGACATCCGTCTGTAACAGGTTATTCTTGAATCTGACTGGAACGTTGGCGGCACATTCCGGAAACGAGCTCCACATTAATCGAAAAGCTTTTTAACACTTAATGTGGTTTCTTTGAAGATTAGAGGTTTGAATGGGAAGACTGGATGTGCGGGTAAAGACAAGGCTTGATGCCCGGGTTTCATACATTTCCAGGGATGAGAAGATTGAGGAAAAAGTCATCATAAAGGAATTGAGCCTGAGCGGAGCCCTGGTTTTCGGACTGTCCACCGAACTGGGCGAACTCTTTACCATCAGGCCGGTCCTGCCCGGCACGGGCGAGATAGAGCTCATGGGCAAAATTGTCAGGCGAAGCCGAGGCGGAACGGCCATTCGCCTTTTTTGTTCGGACAAGGAGGACATGCAGGCGCTCTGGGGCCATATCAGGAAGTGCATGGAGCCGAGCGACGTCTGTCCCTATTGCAATCATCCAGATCCCTCGCGGGAGGGATGCTGCGTAAAATGCAACATGTACCTGGATTTCAGCAACGGAAGCTACCTGGAAAGGCATATTGAGAATACCTTCGCCCAGCGCCTGCACATCCGCCTGAGCAGGCTCAACCTTGAACATATCCAGAAAATCATCCAGTTCGTCGACTCAAAATTGCTGAAAATTCAGCACCGGTCTCCCGACAAGCAGTTCATCGGCGCGTGCCCCCCCATGCTTGCCGTCTTTTCCATGATCCGGAAGGTCGCTTCGACGGAAATGAATGTCCTCATCCTGGGAGAAAGCGGCACCGGCAAGGAACTGACCGCGAAAGCGCTCCATGAGATGAGCGCGCGCAGGGACGGTCCGTTCGTGGCCGTCAATTGCGCGGCCATACCGGACAGCCTCCTGGAAGCCGAGCTGTTCGGCTTTGAAAAGGGGGCCTTCACCGGCGCTTACGCCACGAAAAAAGGGAGGTTCGAGTCCGCGGACAAAGGGACGCTTTTCCTGGACGAAATCGGCGATCTGTCGCCGAACCTCCAGGCCAAGCTGTTGCGTTTTCTCGAGGACAGGATTATCGAGAGGGTCGGCTCGTCGAGTTCCAGGAAAATCGATGTAAGAATACTGTCAGCGACCAACAGTGACCTGCGGAAGTCCATGGATGAGGGCAGATTCAGGCCGGACCTTTATTACAGGCTGAATTCCTTCACTTTGAAGCTCCCGCCCCTGCGGGACAGGGGTGACGACAAGGTCCTTCTCGCCAGGCACTTCCTGGCGAAGATCGGGGAAAACGAAAACGGGCCGAAGGATTTTTCCGAAGAGGCGCTGGAGGCGATCCGGCTCCATTCCTGGCCGGGCAACATCCGGGAGATGGAGAACAAGGTGCGAAGAGGGTTCCTGATGGCGGCCGGTGAATTTATCGATTCCGGCTCCATGGAGCTGAACAACGGAAACATCCTTTTTCACATCCCGAATGAAAAATTAAAAGAATGCAGGTCCCAGAAGGAAATTGTCGCCGAAGTGCTAGAGCAGAATGATTACGTGGTCGCCAGGGCCGCGCGGGACCTGAAGATCAGCCGGCCGAGCATGTATGCGCTGATGAAAAAGTACGGCATAAGCGGCAGGATGAAGTGACCGGGCGATTATCGTCACAAAAG
>DASRZQ010000137.1:0-3592 GCA_035686205.1 Geobacteraceae bacterium | reverse complement strand
CTGAGCATGGGGGACGAGTACCAGCTGGTCTTCGAAGTGCGGCCGGCCCATGAACCGGCCAAAACGTACGGCTTCGTGTGTGTCGTCCTCGGACTGAAAGACCTGTCCAGCTCCATCTGGGTCTGGTACCTGGAAAACGGCGACAAGTGGGCGATGAAAAAGGTCATAGACATCCCTGCCGAACCGGCGGACCCGAAAGACCTTCCTCCGCCTCTCAAAGACCTCAATGCCGTTCCTCCGTTTGTGACCGACATAGACCTTTCGCTGGATGACCGCTTTCTCTATGTTTCGTGCTGGGGTACCGGTGAACTGCGCCAGTACGACGTTTCCGACCCTTTCCAGCCGAAATTAACCGGATCGATTCAACTTGGAGGCATTGTCCGACGCAAAGCCCATCCCAAAAGCGGCCCGCTCCTCGGCGCTCCGCAGATGGTCGAAATCAGCCGGGACGGGAAACGTGTTTATTTTACCAACTCGCTGTACGGAGTTGTAGATGACCAGTTCTACCCGGACCGGATGCCGGGCTGGATGGCCAAGGTTAACGTAGGGACGAACGGCGGAATGTCCCTGGATCCCGACTTTTTCATCGATTTCGGAGAGACCCGCGCTCACCAGGTAAGACTGGAGGGTGGAGATGCATCCACAGATACATTCTGTTTTCCATCCTGACCTGCTGGTCAGCTGGCTGGCCATGATAGGCTTTGGCGCCTACCACGGGCTCAACCCAGGGATGGGGTGGCTGTTCGCCCTTTTCCGGGGACTCCAGCAGCAAAGTGAAAGGGCCGTATGGATTTCCCTGCTCCCCATAGCTCTCGGCCACGCGGCTTCGATTGCAGTGGTCGCAGGCATCATTCTGCTGGTGGGGCAGATGGCAGATATACAGCTTTTGCGGCTGTCGACCGCCGCCCTCCTCCTGGCGTTCGGCTTTTACAAGCTTTTCCGCTACTATAGACATCCAAGGTGGGTCGGAATGCAGGTCGCCATGCGCGACCTGTTTTTCTGGTCCTTCCTGATGGCCTCCGCCCATGGAGCCGGCCTGATGATAGCCCCCATTTTCATTTCCCTGACAAGCCATTCCGGTCCTCTGGAGGCAAACCTCTTCAACAGTGTCGTTTTGCTGATTGCTGTATTACTCCACACCCTTGCAATGCTGACGATAATGGGTGTAGTCGCTTGGTTAGTGTACAAGAAGCTGGGATTGGCGATTCTGAAAAAAGGCTGGGTAAATTTCGACCTGATATGGGCGGGTGCCCTGCTCCTGGTCGGCGGATTGGCGTTGTTCAACGCACTGTCATAAATTCCTGGTGAAAACTGGGAGGTAAGTTTCATGTGATAAACTTACATACGGATATCGCTAGATATCGGATTTCATATTAATCTGGAGGTTGGATGAATCATCCTGTCTGAGTGGCGCCGATGCCTGACCTGCCCGGCTTTAAAAAAAGCTGAAGGAGGACGTTATGCTCGACAAAACAAAAATCGAAGAATTGGCAAAAACTCTTCGCGGTAAATTGATCCAGCCGAATGATGCGGACTACGATGCCGCCCGAACTGTCTACAATGCGATGATAGATAAACGCCCGCGATTGATCGCGCGATGTGCTGATGTCGCGGATGTGCTTGCAGCTGTAAAGTTTGGCCGAGAGCACGAGCTCGACACCGCAATCCGCGGTGGCGGCCACAGCGGTCCCGGCCTGGGACTGGTAAACGATGGGCTTGTCATCGACCTTTCCTGCATGAAGGGCATTCGCGTCGATCCCGAGGCAAAAACAGTTCGCGTCGAGGCCGGCTGCCGCTGGGGTGACGTCGACCATGCCACCCATGCCTTCGGTCTGGTTACGGTCAGCGGGATCATCTCGAATACCGGGGTGAGCGGCCTCACACTCGGCGGAGGTCACGGCTATTTGACCCGCAAATACGGCCTGACAATTGACAATCTCCTGGCCGCCGACGTCGCCCTGGCTGACGGCCGGCTCGTTCATGCGAGCAGGGAGAATAATCCGGACCTATTCTGGGCCCTGCGCGGAGGCGGAGGCAACTTCGGCATTGTGACTTCGCTCAAGTATCGCCTGCATCCGTTGGATATGGTTGTTGCGGGGCCGATGTTCTGGCCGATCGAACAAATGAAGCAAACCCTGAACTGGTATCGCGAGTGGCTGCCCCAGGCGCCGGAAGACATTTACGCCTTTTATCTGACCGCCGAAGTGCCGGCTGCCGAACCTTTCCCGGAAAAGATCCGCGGCAGAAAGGTATGCGGGCTGGTGTGGTGCTGTACGGGGCCAAAGGAGCAGGCAGAGACCGAGATCCTTTCGGCCCGCGGTGTCGCCGAGCCGTTGTTCGAACACGTCGGGCTCATGCCGTATCCGGTGCTGCAAAGCCTCTTCGACGGGCTCTACCCACCCGGCCTGCAGTGGTACTGGAAAGGCGATTTCTTTCGCGCGCTTACCGACGAGGCTGTCGACGAGCATTTGAGATTTTCCGAGACTCCGACAGTCCAGTCACTGATGCATCTATATCCGATCGACGGCGCCGTGCGCCGCGTCGGCAAGGATGAGACGGCTTGGGGATATCGGGACGCCACCTGGTCAATGGTCATTGCCGGGGTCGATCCGGACCCGGTCAACAATGATAAAATCACCAAATGGGCCCGCGACTATTGGCATGCGTTGCACCCGTATTCGGCAGGGGCTTCATATATCAACTTCATGATGGAAGAAGGCGGGGACCGGATTCGTGCCACTTACGGCGACAACTATGAACGACTCCGAAAGGTCAAGGCCACTTACGATCCGGACAATTTCTTTCATGTGAACCAGAACATCGAACCGGCGACCTGACGCGACATTTTCATCCGTAGACAATACAGGGATAAAAGGTGGGTAAGGAACGTCATCACGCCGCAAAGGTTTGGAAATAGTTTTCTTTTCGGGTAAAATTTTGACCAATAAATGACTGGTCCAGAATGGAAAAGGCCTCGCAGTAAAACCCGCGAAGCCTTGATTTCAGTGGTGCCCAGAGCCGGAATCGAACCAGCGACACGAGGATTTTCAGTTATGGTTGCTGTCAAAATAATGTAATTATATCAATAAGATGCAAAACATATTTTTGACTGGTGTGGTCAGTGACTCAATAAAATTCGTCTTCGACTGCTTTTTTATTCGCTCCCCTGCCATGCTTACAGACCACCTCTGCAGCCACCTTCCGAAGCCCATCCTGCTGCCATTCTCCGGTCCAGTATGAACGTCGTGGCATTTAGCTGGAGTCCTAATAAGGAAGGCAATTCGTGGCATGCGCTGAACAGGGTGATGGCGGAACGGGAAAATGAGGGGATCAAGACTGAAATCGTGCATGTTGGTAACAAGGCAATAAGGCAAAGAGCAGCGCGGCTCTTTTCCTGGTATCACAACATGCATCCATACGTTAGCAATCAGGCCAGCAAATAGTGACATTTTCCGGCATGCTCGTTTGCATTGCCAGTTTTCCCTCTTCAATTAGCCTGGGCAGATGTTCGATGATATTGGGCGAGAGGTCTTCAATTGTTGCCAGGCCGGTGGGCAAGATCCCCACCCAGTCATCTCGGCCTGAGCGCTTG
>DASRZQ010000136.1:0-18238 GCA_035686205.1 Geobacteraceae bacterium | reverse complement strand
GCTGCCGAGCGTTTCGATCCCCAAGGAAAGTGGAGTCACGTCCAGGAGAAGGACGTCTTTCACTTCGCCGCGCAGCACACCTGCCTGGATTGCGGCGCCGACTGCGACCACCTCGTCCGGATTCACGCCCCGGTTCGGCGTCTTGCCGAAAATGTCCTGCACTCTTTTCTGGACCGCCGGCATCCTGGTCATGCCGCCGACCAGGATAACTTCGTCGACCTCATTGGGAGAAAGCCCGGCATCCTTCAGCGCTGTCCTGCAGGGCCCTTCCAGTTTTCCGATCAGATCGGCGCAGAGCGCTTCCAGCTTGGCGCGGCTGAGCTTCAAGGTCAGATGTTTCGGGCCCGACGCGTCCGCGGTGATAAAGGGGAGGTTGATATCCGTCTCAAGGGAGGAGGAAAGCTCGCACTTTGCCTTTTCCGCCGCTTCCTTGAGGCGCTGGAGCGCCATCTTGTCGCCGCGCAGATCTATGCCGGCATCCCTTTTGAACTCGTCGGCGATCCAGTCGATTACCTTCTGGTCGAAATCCTCGCCGCCCAGAAATGTATCGCCGTTGGTGGATTTAACCTCGAATACCCCTTCACCCAGTTCGAGGATTGATATGTCAAAGGTACCGCCGCCCAGGTCGAATACCGCGATTTTCTCTTCCTTTTTCTTGTCCAGTCCGTACGCAAGCGCGGCGGCTGTCGGCTCGTTGATAATTCTCAGGACATTCAGTCCGGCTATCTTGCCGGCGTCTTTCGTTGCCTGGCGCTGGGAATCGTCAAAATAAGCCGGCACGGTAATTACCGCATCTGTTACCGTTTCGCCCAGGTAGTCTTCGGCGGTTTTCTTCATCTTCTGAAGAACCATGGCGGAGACCTCGGGAGGGGAGTATTTCCTTCCCCGCACTTCCACCCAGGCATCCCCGTTGTCCGCCCTTACAATCTTGAAGGGAGAGATGGCAATATCCCTTTTCACAACGTCGGTGTCATATTTGCGTCCGATAAGACGCTTGATGGCAAACAGCGTATTCTCCGGGTTTGTAACCGCCTGCCTTTTCGCCTGTTGTCCGACCAGTATCTCGCCGCTTTCGGTAAAAGCCACCATGGAGGGCGTGGTGCGGCTCCCTTCCGCATTGGAGATGACAATGGGCTCACCACCCTCCATGACCGCCACGCAGGAGTTGGTGGTCCCCAGGTCGATACCTATAACTTTACTCATATGTTTATTCCTCCTTTGGTTTCTGTTCTAGAAAGTTAGTCATTCCATTGTGAAAAAGCAAGGGGCCGGATTTCAGGAATTGTTTTTTTTCGGACCGGCGGACACGGAAACCAGCGCCGGACGCAAAAGGCGGTCATTGAGCATATACCCCTTCTGAAATTCCTCAACCACCGTATTCGGCGCGAATTCCTCGCTCTGTACCTGCGTCATCGCCTGGTGGTATGCGGGATCGAACATTTTCCCCTTTGCCTCCACCGGAATAACGCCGAATTTTTTCGCGGCCGCCTGAAGCATGGAAAGCGTCAGCTCAATCCCCTGTATTACGGCGGCCATGCTCTCTTCCGATGCATGGGCCAGCGCCCTCTCCATGTTGTCTATTACCGGCAGTATTTCCTGGAGCAGCGATTCGTTGCCGTACTTCAGGAGGTCTTCCTTGTCCCGTTGCGCCCGCTTGCGGAAGTTCTCCAGGTCGGCGCGTTCGCGCACGAATTTATCCCAGTTCGCAGCGGCTTCGGCATCCTTCCGGGCCAGCTCCTCCTCAAGCTGTTTGATCCTGTCGGCGGCGCCCTCTTCACCGGGAGCCGACAGTTCGGGGATCTCCAGATCCTCCTGCATCGCCGTCAAATCTTCCGGAACGGGATCCGCTTTCCCCGCGTTTTTCGCTGACTCTTCCTTCTTATGTAATACGTCGTCTTTTCCTATGCCGTGTTTTTTATCCACAAAAACCCTCCCTTTACGTAATTCCGGATTACTCCACATCCAGGAGTCTGCTCAAAAGCCTGGCAGTATAATCGACGATGGGAATAACCCTGTCGTAACCCATCCGGGTCGGGCCGATGACTCCCAGCACTCCGACCGTCTTGTTGCCGCTCATGTACGGCGCGGATATGATGCTCATCTGCGCCATCTGGCGCATGTAGTTTTCCGAACCGATGAAAATGTGTACGCCCTCCGATTCCAGGCAGCGGTCCAGCAGAGATATCAGCTGGCTCTTTTCCTCGAAGGCCCGGAAAATTTCCTTCATTTTCTCCACATCCGCGAATTCCGGCTGATCCAGGATGTTCACCTGCCCTTCGATGAAAACCTCCGTCCCGTTTTCGTCGAGGGTCTGCTCCGAAAGTTTCAGTGCCCTGGCAAGCAGGGCGTCATACCGGACCTTTTCATCCTGCATCTCGCGCAGTATCCTGCTCTTGAGTTCCGCTATGCTGAGGTCCCGGAGCAAGTCGTTAAGGTAGTTGGACATGCGTGTCAGGTCTGCCAGGCTGATTTCCTCGTCGGCTTCGATGATCTTGTTCTGGACGATGCCGTTTTTCGAAACCAGGATCGCCAGGAGGCGCGTCCCGCCGAGCTTGATGAACTCGATGTGGCGAAAAACGGTGGTGGTAAAGCGCGGAGTTACCACTATCCCCATGTAATGGGACAGGGAAGACAGCATCCTGCTGGTTTCCTTGAATATTTCACCGACATCCTTGCCGGAGAGCCTGTACTGCCTCCGGATCTGCTCCTCCTGCTGCCGGTCGATGCTTCCGACCGTCAGAAGCGAGTCCACGTAAAACCTGAATGCCTTGTCCGTTGGTATCCTGCCCGCCGATGTGTGCGGGGAAGCGAGAAAACCCATCTCCTCCAGGTCGGACATGCAGTTGCGTATGGTGGCCGGAGACAGGGAAAGCCCGTGCCTGCGGCTTATGCTACGGCTGCCGACCGGCTCGGCGGTCCTGATGTAATCCTCGATGATGGCCTCAAGAATTCTTTTGCTTCTTTCGGAAAGATCATCCATCATTCATTCCCCTTTAATGACAGTTAGCACTCTGAACTGCCGAGTGCTAACTGTTTATCAAGGTAACAACCAACCCGGAGTTTGTCAAGGGTAATTTCCATGAAACCGGAGCTTGGCATTAAAGCCTTGTCGGCCTGTAATTACTGATACTTACAGAAATTTTTCGAATATCCGGTTCGAGACGAGCATGGCGCGTTCGGGAATCCTGAGACGTCCTCCGAACGTTTCGAGCATTCCGCTCTCAAACAGCGCCAAGCATTTCTCGTAATATATTTCATCGAAGCCGGCGCCGAATTCCTCCCGAAACTGCTCCAGGTCGACCCCATCGAGCATGCGCAGCCCGAGAAAAAGCTTCTCCGCCATGGCTTCACGCCGTCCGATGCGTTGTTTTTCCTCCCTGCAAGGGCGTCCGTCCCGAACCGACCGCATATATTCCTCGATATTGTCCGGATTCCGCCATCGGACGCCGAACTCCGGTTCCCTCAGGAAAGAATGCGCCCCGCACCCGAAACCCAGGTAATTGCCGCGTTGCCAGTAAACCTGGTTGTGGCGGGACCTGCGGCCCGGCAGGGCGTAATTCGATATTTCATAGTGCTCGTATCCCGATTGCCGGAGAATCCTTTCACTGCTTTCAAACATAGAGACGCTTTCCTCCTCGTCGGGCAAAGGCAGAGCGCCGCACTTCTCGATGGCCGCCAGCGGGGTGCCTTCTTCGATTGTCAGACCGTACACCGAAATGTGTTCCGGCCCCAGCGCCACAGCCGAATGCAGGTCATCCTCCCACATGGCCTTTGTCTGTCCGGGCAGGGAATTTATCAGGTCTATCCCTATATTCTCCAGGCCGCGCTCCCTCGCCGCACGGAACGAATCGACGGCCTGAGCCGCCGAGTGAACCCTGCCCAGGCTTTTCAGCATCGAATCATCGAAAGACTGCACGCCCAGTGAAAGGCGGTTTATTCCACAGCTTCGGTAACCGGCCAGTTTATCCTCCGTCAAGGTGCCGGGATTTGCCTCGATGGTTATTTCGGCGTCCGGCTCCAGGTCAAAAAGCCCGGCCGCACTTTCGATAACTTTCCCCGCTTGACGCGCATCCATGAGTGACGGCGTTCCGCCGCCGAAATACAATGTCTCGACACTAAAAGAATCATCAACATCCCCCCGGAAGAGACGCATTTCACGCAAGAGGAGGTTTACGTATTCATCGACCTGAAAAAGCCTGTCATCAAAGGAAATGAAGCTGCAGTAAAGGCATTTTTTCACGCAGAAAGGAAAATGGATATATATGGAAGCTTTTGTCCGAGTAGTCATTTATGTTCAGGTCCGCTGGTTTCGATGTAAATTCAAATGTGGTATACTTGTCGGAAATTTTCGGCACGTTTATAAATGATAAATCAATTCGCGCCATCAAGTAAATATTCATGTGGAATCCGGCGCCGGAATTATTCCGGTTGGGACCGAAGGCAGGTTACCACGGCATTTGCGACTGCCTCTCACCTCGTTTCATCAAAAATCGTATTGACTTAAGCAACCGTAAGGAATATTTTTAACCAGATTTATTTCAACAACTTTGGAGGTATCAGCCTTGGGAATTTTTGCAGTGACCGGACTGGTCGTTAAATTGGTCTTGTTCATCCTGATCGGCTTTTCTATCATCTCGTGGGCTATCATTTTTTTCAAATTTCTGCAGGTTTACCGGGCGAACAGCCAATCCTCGCGCTTCATGGAGTTTTTCTGGAAAACCAAACGCTTTGACGCCATCAACGAGCAGCTCGACCGCTTCGCCCATTCCCCCCTCGCGGTGCTTTTCAGCGAAGGCTTCACGGAGTTGAAGAAGCTCATGGAGAAGGGAACGCAGAAAGAGGATCCGAATGTGATCAGCACCGAGCTTGGGGGGATAGACAATATCGCCCGTGCCCTGCGAAGGGCCACCACCTCTGAAAGCACCCGGCTTGAGAAGTACCTCACTTTCCTGGCGACTACCGGCTCCACCGCGCCTTTCATAGGCCTTTTCGGCACGGTATGGGGGATCATGACCGCATTCAAGGGGATTGGCGAGACCGGCACCGCGTCTCTGGCGGTCGTTGCTCCCGGTATCGCCGAGGCCCTCATCGCCACCGCCATAGGCCTGGTGGCCGCCATCCCCGCCGTCATGGGCTACAACCACTTCCAGCACAAGATAAGGGTGCTGATATCCGAAATGGACAGTTTTTCCACCGAATACCTGAACATCGTTCAGCGCACCTTCGCCAGGAAGTAGGGAGAAGCCATGGAAATAGGAAGTAGGGATAACGGCAACCGCGGCACCATGTCGCAGATAAACGTAACGCCGCTGGTGGACGTCATGCTGGTGCTGCTTATCATCTTCATGGTAACGGCGCCCATGATGCAGCAGGGCGTGCAGGTCAATCTTCCCAAGGCCCAGGCAAAGACCCTGAGCGCCCAGGAAGAAACCGTGGTTGTATCCATAGACAAAAGCGGCAGGGTCTTCATAAACAGCTCGGAAATATCCCCGGGCGAACTGAAGTCCAGGCTCGCCTCGATGTTCGAGAACCGGACCAAGAAAGAAGTATTCCTGAAGGCGGACAGGACCGTCCCCTATGGTGAAGTGGTGAAAACCATGGCGGAAATCAAGGGCGCCGGCATCGAGCGCCTCGGCATGGTCACGGAGCCGTCACAGGGAAAATGAAAACCAGGCTGGTAAAAGAGTCCGGGATCAGTCCGATGATCGCCTGGTCCCTCCTGTTTCATGCCGTCCTGTTCGGCTTAATTTACAAATTCAGTCACTTCGAGAGCTTTCATCCGCCGGAAAAACAAGCATACTATGTCGACATCGTCAACCTGCCTGTGGCAAACCCCCGGTCCGGGTCTCCAGCGGCCCCTGAAAAAACTGCTTCCGCCACCACTTCTCCGCAGAAACAGGAGCAGAAACAGGAGATGAAGCTGCCGGCGCCGGCCAGGAAGAAACCGGAACCATCCCCGACAAAACCTGCGTTGAAGAAGACCCCAAAGGAAATTCGCCCCGCCGAAACGGACGAAGATTTCCAAAAGCGTCTTGCTCGCCTTGAACAAAAGGCCGATTCGCGGCACGAGAGCACTGCCATAGATGACATCAGAAAAAGGCTTTCCACCGGCGGCAGGGCTGGAATGCCCGGTGCCAAAGGAAACCAGGCAGGCAGCGATTACGCAAGCTATGTCCAGTCGAGGCTCAGCGACGCCTTCCAGGAAACGATTGCTTTCCAGAGCAGCAATCCCCAAGTTGCAATTAAGCTCAGAATCAGCAAATACGGCAAAGTTATCGGGTACAGCGTTGTACATAGCACCATGGATAAATTATTTGAAGCCTCCGTCTCCAGGGCAATAAGCATCGCCGGAGAAAATTTACCGCCACCGCCAAGCGGAAGCAATTTTGAGCAGGGATTCGTTTTCCGGCGCAAAGGAGTTGGGAAGAGATGAGAAGATTTTTTTGTTTAATTTTGCTTTTAACGGCCCTCTTCACTGCCTCGTATCTTCACGCCGACCAGAGTTACCTGGAAGTCACCGCCCAGGGGAACAAGCTGCCCGCCCTTGCCATAGCTCCGCCGGTAAGTCTCGGAGGTGCCCAGAACAGTGAAGTCGCCGGCGTCATCGGAGACGTTCTCAGATTTGACCTGACCCTGGCCGGGGCTTATTCGGTCATCACCGGTTCGTCGGGAAGCGGAAGCGGGGGAATCCGGCCGGGCGAGTTCGACTTTTCCCCATGGAAAACCATGGGCGCGATCTATCTAGTCAAAAGCGGATACACTGTTTCCGGGGACAATATTACCGTTGAAATGCGGCTCTATGATGTTTTGCAGGGGAAATCCCTTGCCGCGAAGCGTTACTCCGGCAACCGCAAGGATCTGAGGTGGATGGCCCACGCCTTTTCAGACGAGACCATGCTCGCCACAACCGGTGAAGCGGGGCCTTTTACGGGAAAAATCGTTTACGTTTCCAAGGCATCCGGGAACAAAGAAATTTATATTATGGATTATGACGGCTACAACATTAAGCGCCTCACCAAAAACGGTTCCATAAATCTTAACCCGGATATTTCTCCGAAAGGTCGTGAAATTCTCTTTACCTCCTACAAAAAGGGGAATCCGGATCTTTACCGGCTGGTGCTGATGGGCGGCGCGGAAGCCCGGATATCTTCCCGTCACGGGGTAAATTTCACCGGCGCGTGGTCGCCGGACGGGTCCAGGATAGCCCTTTCCATGAGCAAGGACGGCAGCCCGGAAATCTTCATAATAAGCAAGGACGGCAAACAGATCGCCAAGCTTACCGACAGCGACTCGATCAACATCTCTCCTTCATGGTCGCCCGACGGTTCACGGATAGCCTTCGTTTCCGACCGGCTCGGGAGCCCGCAGATATTTGTCATGAATTCCGACGGATCGAATATTCATCGGCTGACCCGCAACGGCGCTTATAACGTCACGCCTTCCTGGTCTCCGAAGGGAGACCGCATCGTTTACAGTCGCAGGCAGGGAGGCGGGTTCCAGATTTATTCGATGTCAACGGACGGAGGCGATGACACCCAGTTGACCTCGGGAGGAAGGAACGAAAATCCGAGATGGTCCCCGGACGGCCGTTTCATAACTTTCAGTTCGAACCGGGACGGCGGAGAATCGATCTATGTCATGCGAGCGGACGGAACCGGACAGACCAGGGTTTCGCGAGGCGGTGGAGGCGGTTCGTCGCCGGTCTGGTCTCCCCGGTGGTGAACGCAAGTACACCATGCCTTTACGGGTAAAATTCTTCAACAATTATTGCAAATACTTGCCACTTATGTATAATGTAGCGCGTTTATCAATTTTGCCGGTTAAAATTTCCGGCAGAGCAATAAAAATTTAATAGAAGAGGAGGACATTATGAATCAGAAGATGACCGGGCTTTTCGTCGGGATTATTTGTGCCGCGTTCATTGCGGCAGGCTGCGCCAAAAAAGAGGTAGTAAAGGCTGAAGAGCCTGTCGCGCCGCCCGCGAAAGCCGTTGAAGCACCGGCTAAGCCTGCCGCGCCGGAAGCGCCCGCGGCAAAAGAAGAAACCGTTCAGGAAACGGTCAAGGAAGCTGTTCCGGCAGCAAACCTGCAGACTGTTTATTTCGACTTCGACTCTTATGTTTTATCGGCCGAAGCCAGGGACACCCTGAAGAAAAACGCCGAATGGATGCTGGCGAACACCGGTGAAAAGGTTCAGGTCCAGGGAAATTGCGACGAAAGAGGTTCTGCCGAATACAACCTGGCGCTCGGTGAAAAAAGGGCCAAGGCCGCCGTCAAGTACCTGGAAACCCTCGGCGTTCCCACCAGCAGGTTGTCATTCATCAGCTACGGAAAAGAAAAACCTGTTGATCCGGGGCACGACGAAGCCGCCTGGACTAAAAACAGAAGAGATGACTTCGCTCTGATAAAGTAGCGCCGACCGGAAAAAGGGAGCCGCCAAGGCTCCTTTTTTCTTTATCCGTTAACCCAAACACAATCAGCAGTATACAAGGAGCCCCTTTCTTATGCACGCAAAGACACTTTTTCCGGTTCTCGTCTTCCTTCTCGTAATTGCGGGATGCGCCAGCCGGGACGATGTGAGCAATCTCCAGCGCGATATGGAGGAGGTTAAGAACCGCATTTACCAGATGGAAAAAGATATCGGCAGCATCCGTGTTGAAGCGAAGGAAGGAACCGACAGCAAAATAAAGAGCTATCGGGAAGAAATCGAAAACCTTCGCAAAACCGTCGCCGACATCCAGGCATCCCAGGACACGATGCGCGTAGATATCCAGTCCGTATCGGGCAAGGTCGACGATGTTAAACAACTGGCAAAAAAACCATCCGATGAACTTGCCCTTTTGAAAGAAGATACCGACCGGCGGCTGCTGGCCCTCGAAGGGAAGGCTGCCGGACAGGACAAGGCCGCGGCCGACGCGCCCCCCAAAGACGCGACCGCCGAATCCTTATATCAGGAAGGTATCGCCGCGTACAAAAACGGCGACATGAAAAAAGCCAGGGAAATTTTCTCCAAATTCATCGCCCAGTATCCAAAGAATGAACTCGCGGCAAACGCACATTACTGGATCGGTGAGACATATTACAACGAGAAAAACCTGGAACAGGCGATTCTCGAATACCAGGAAGTCATCAAAAATTTCCCCGGCAAGGAAAAGGCGCCGGCAGCCATGCTGAAGCAGGGGATGTCATTTAAGGGTCTGGGTGACGCCAAGAGCGCCAAGTATGTGTTCAAGAAGCTGACCGAAACTTACCCCAAGTCGGATGAGGCCGCCAAAGCGAAGAAACTTCTGAAAGGTCTGAAATAAGAAAAAGGCGGTTTTAAACCGCCTTTTTCAGTTCTCCGCACGATTTTCAATCAGGCCGAATATCCGTCCTTCTTCTCTTCCTTGACCTTGACGCCGTCATGCTCTTCCTGGCTCCCGGCGGCTTCCTTCGCCCGGGCTTCCCTGGCCTGGTTTTCTTTCTCATCCAGCGCCCTGGCCTCCTCATTAACGTTTTGCCTCAGGTCGTCGGCCGCACGCTTGAACTCGGCCAGCCCCTTGCCAAGGGACCGGGCGATTTCCGGCAGTTTTTGCGGGCCGATCACGATCAGCGCGATGACAAGTATTATTATCAGCTCCGGCATGCCTATTCCAAACATATTCTTTCCCCTCGGCCCATCTTGATCCGCGCGACCGCGCCGTTATCCACGGCCCCCAACCCACACTGGCCCGCGACAGCCGTATTCCGGCGGAAAGCGGCCCTGACTTAGAGCTTGTTCGTAAATAACGTTTCGAAGGATCGCGCCCGGATTTATGTCGGATTTGGCCTGGACGATCGAGCAAAACCGCAGGCGTAGCAGGGCTACGTCGAGTATTTTGCGATTGAGGACAGGCCAAAGACGGCATGAAGACGGGATGCGAGCCCGGAATGCTTATTTACGAATAAGCTCTTAATCACTTATATGTTATTTGTTGTAATGAATAATAAATGTTTTGGCGGGGGGTGTCAAGGAAGGTTCAGCACATTGAAATAACATTGCGTTCCACGCGGCACGCCCGTCCTCGCCTGAAACAGATATTTCCGGCTCCTCCGGGATTCAAAGAGTTTGACATAACAAACTATTTTGGCTAATATTTTGAGAATTTTCCACATCTTGTCCCGGCAGGCCGGGCGGACACATACAGGTGGTGACGGACGATGAGTTCCTCTGAAATCAAAAACGAGATTCGATCTCTTCTGCAAAAACGAAACGCGGTACTGCTCGCGCACAACTACATGCGCGACGAAGTGCAGGAAATCGCAGACATAACCGGCGATTCACTGGGACTCTCCATGGAAGCGGCAAAAACGTCCGCCGATGTCATAGTTTTCTGCGGCGTGCATTTCATGGCGGAATCGGCTTCCATACTGTCCCCGGAGAAAACGGTCCTCCTCCCGCGCCTGGACGCTGGATGCCCGATGGCCGACATGGTCACGGTGGAAGGGCTTCTCGAAATGAAGGCCAGGCATCCCGGCGTTCCCGTCGTCACTTATGTAAACTCGACCGCCGCGGTAAAGGCCCATACAGACATCTGCTGCACCTCCGCCAATGCGGTCAAGGTAGTCAACTCTCTCCCGGAAGACGAGCTCATATTCGTCCCCGACCGCAACCTGGGACGCTACGCGGCGAAGTTCTCCACCAAGACCTTCCATTTCTGGGACGGCTTCTGCCCGACCCATGAACGGCTCAGGGTCGAGGAAGTCGTCAAGTTGAAGACGGAACATCCGGACGCTCTGTTCATCTGCCACCCCGAATGCGCCCCCGAAGTTACGGCGCTTGCGGACCATGCCTGCTCCACCAGCGGCATGTATGCATTCGTCAAAAAAAGCCCCGCAAGGAAAATCATCATCGGCACCGAGGCCGGCATCCTTTACCGGCTGAAAAAAGAAAACCCCGACAAGGAATTCATCCTCGCCTCTCCCTCGCTGATCTGCCCCAACATGAAGCTGATATCGCTCGAGGACATACTGGAATCCCTCAAAACCATGTCTCCTGTGGTGAAAGTCCCGGAAGAAGTCCGGATCCCGGCAAAACGCGCATTGGACAGAATGCTGGCGGTACCGAGGGATTAGGAAAGCCGGTGATCCGTCCCTTTCAGGGCATCCTGCCCGAAATAGATCCCAGCGCCTTCATCGCGGAGACAGCCGTCATCATAGGAGATGTGCGGATCGGCCCCCGGAGCGGCATCTGGTATAACTGCGTGGTGCGCGGAGATGTGAACTTCATCAGGATAGGCTCCCGCACTAACATTCAGGATCTTTCCATGCTCCACGTGACCCACCGCAAGAGCCCGGATGACCCCGGAGCTCCGCTGATCATCTGCGATGATGTAACCGTGGCCCACAGCGTCACCCTGCACGGCTGCACCGTGGAAAACGGCGCATTCATCGGCATGCAGGCGGTCGTTATGGACAAGGCGGTCGTCGGCGAAGGGGCGTTGGTCGGTGCGCGTTCGCTTGTTACGGAAAATACTATCATCCCGCCCCATACATTATGGATGGGGTCTCCCGCCAGATACAAACGCGACCTTACTCCTGAAGAAATTGACCGCTTGAGGAAATCCGCCGAAAACTACGTTAAATACGCCCTTCAGTATCTGAGCCAGTAAAGATCAATCAACCAGAGAGACGCGCGCTCGCGGATTCAACCAGGCATTACCTATTCTTTGATTAGGGAAAAGGCCCGCAAACCGGCAAAAGAAATGCCGGACAGCGAAGAGTCTATCAATCTTTCAGCAGCTTCATCTCGAAGTTTTCCACCAGCGTTTTTTTCCCCTTTTGAATTACTTTATGCCCCTCCGCTTCCAACAACCTCTTCTGCTTTTCGACTCCCCCTGGGTATTTCGGGTTCAATTCCCCGCCTGTTTTCAATGTCCGCCAATAGGGAGTCGTATTCTTTTTGCCTTCCGCGGCCTCCTCTTCGGCGGCATGTGCCGAGATCCAGGAAAAAATCCCGCAGGTCAGAGGGCACCCGATGTCCGCACGGTGCTTTAGCGCGATAATCTTGCGAATTTCCTGGATTGTAATCAGTTTCCCTTTTGGAACCGCGGCCATTATTTCATTTACCTCCAGAGGAGAAGGGATAGCCATTGTGTTGCCTTTCCAGTGTTTTTGCGCCGGATCGTTCAGCGTCACGACCTTTGGCAGGTCCTTGCTGTCCGAGAGTTTTTCGCGCCAGCTTTTAACTTTTGTCATGATGTCCTCCCTTTTCTGCTTGCAACAATTTGCCGTTATCAGGCATTTTCCTGCCCGGTACCGTTAACGGATGAGGTACCTGGGCACCTTACGGATATATTCCTGAAATTCCGTTCCAAATTTTTTACTGCATATTCTCTCCTCTGCAAGGATCATGAAATGCTGCAGCACCAGCAATACGACCAGATATGCAATCAGTACGGGATTGGCCGTCATCATGCTGATGCTTAAGAACACCAGGGAGGCTGAGACATAAATGGGATTTCTGGAGAAACGGTAAACTCCCGCGGTGAGCGGCTTGCCGGGTGGAGTGACCGCAAATGAATATATGGAGGCGTAAAAAGCCGCCATGCCGACACAATACAGAGCGGAACCCGCATAAATGAACGGCTTCAACGAAGTGAACGGAGTCCAGACGGTTCCGACCATAAATGGATAAGGAGCCAGCGAAGCGGAAATGGTAAAGAATCTTTCCCTGGCGCTATAACCGGTCATGTCTGACATCCGCCTTGCCACATCTTTTTTCAACATCCCGATAATGAATGCCGGAACCAGAAATGGAATACAGAGTATCCAGGCATTCGTGAAGCCCGGATGAAATGCCGGTACAAAGTTCATGTCTGTCCCTGCGGCAAATATCCGGACATCAGATTTTTACTCACAGTTTTTGTTTTATTCATTTCTTTGCCGATTTAAAGGCCGTTTGATATATCCATTTTGCTTTTCAATCGCTGTGAACAGTTCCGTGCCTGTCATGGGTCCGGCTGTTATACCTTGACGGCTACGGCTTTGAAGAAAGTGTAGCAGAAAACGCCGTCCGCCCCGGCAGTTCTGTAAAGGTCTTGAATTCCTTTATCAAAGCTGTCTTTATCAGTTATCCCCGCTTCAAGGGCAAGATCACGAACCCCCTCAATCATGGCCGTAAATGTCTTTTTCGTGAAACCATCGACAAGGTCCGGCCTGCTGGAATCAACATAGACCATTCGAGGGGAAACGCGTATTTTTTCATAACCTGCTTTCCTCAATAACGGATACAGTTCCCTGCCGATATTCGCATTGCCCCCTGAACGCCGTTGCACCTCGACCTGGCAATTAATCGCCTTATGAGCCAGTTCACTGTCCGGGTAAAAATAAGCTGATCCATGATCGCCTTCTATCGCGGTAATTGTCCCGCCAAATTTGAGGTGCCTTTTCAGGATGGTTAGCGCCTCAACGGGCTGAGGCAAATGTTCCAGAACAAAACAGACAAAAATATGGTCAAAAGATTCCGGTCCGAAGGACAAATCAAAAATGTCGGCCTGCTGAAATTCGGCATTTGTTATCCCGGCCGACTCGGCGGTCATCCTGGCCGCAGCCAAGGAAATTTCCGATATATCGACTGAGGTGAATATTGCTCCGGGACTGTTCTTGGCCAGGGTAACCGTCTGGGCGCCGACACCGCATCCTGCCTCCAAAATCCTGCTTCCGGCAGGATAAATGGTGTCCGAGTGCAGCAGTTCGACAAGCGTTGATGCCTGATCCTGAAGCCGGATATTTTCTTTCAGATCGTATCCATGCACGTAAGGGGTTTTCAAACTCTGCTCCTCTATTGGCGGACGTTTAGTTCACTTGCCATATAAGTAACTTAGTACAGCCGTTAATAAATTCGATACCGTATTATCAATATTTCTGCAGAAATGCTGTCATTTCGAACAAAGAGAGAAATCTTGAAGTTTTGGCCGTTTGCATCAAGATCTCTCCCTTTGGTCGAGATGACAACAAATTTATGAAAACACGTACTTGGCCGGGAAAAATGACCTGAAGCTGGCAAAATCGCGGCATCCCAAATTACGTATGTTATACCACGGACTAATGTTAAAACAAATTGTTTAGCAATTATTATTTTTAGGCTGGACCCTTTGATGACGTGTTTTCGGGAACTGGAAGGATTCCGCGGGATTACCGGAAACTTCATTATACTTCGTGGCAAGGGAAATTCCGGACGGGGTCAGACAGGTATCACCCCGCCCGGATTTGCGGCAGGTCAGGAACTCTGTTCCCCCGTTTTTTTCTCCTCCTTTTCCGCGGAGGAAAACTTCTTCAGGCTCTCGACAAGTTCCTTAAGCCTCTTTTCCACGAGGAAATTGATGCTCCCTTCCGGGTAAGTCCCGTCGGGCTGTCTTTCACCCGCCGGGACCCCGGTCAGCAATTCGATACCCTGATCGATGGTTTCGACGCTCCAGATATGAAATTTGCCATCTTTCACCGCCTCGACCACTTCGTCTTTCAGCATCAGGTTCCTTTCGTTGCTTTTCGGCACGATCACTCCCTGATCGCCTGTAAGGCCCTTGATCTTGCATACCGCGAAGAAACCTTCGATTTTATGGTTCACTCCGCCGATGGGCTGGATTCTGCCCAGCTGGTTGACGCTGCCGGTCACGGCAATGCCCTGTTTTATAGGGACGCCGGACAGCGCGGACAACAGCGCATAAAGCTCGGTCGATGAGGCGCTGTCCCCTTCGACGCCTTCGTACGACTGTTCGAAGCAGATGG
Organism: Geobacteraceae bacterium; assembly: GCA_035686205.1. Taxonomy (GTDB): domain Bacteria; phylum Desulfobacterota; class Desulfuromonadia; order Geobacterales; family Geobacteraceae; genus CAIWTU01. Next base: position 3,491 of record DASRZQ010000136.1, on the reverse strand, counting down.
AAGCGGAGAACGAAAGCGGTTTGTCCTGGGCGTATTTGCCTCCAAGGTAACCGGTCAGAATCAGTACGCCCTTGTCGTGGATCGGGCCGGACAGCTTAACCTCGCGCTCTATGTTGACCATCCCGCCCCGCCCCATGAAGATACGCGCCGTTACCCGGGAAGGGCGGCCGAAGGTGTATTCGGCGAACTGGATGACCGACAGGCCGTTCACCTGCCCGGCCTCGGCCCCTTCCGTGTCCACGAGCAGGGTGCCTTCAGCGATCAACTCCTGGATTCGTTCCTCGAAGAGGTTGCTTCTGTAGGTTTTTTCCTCCAAGGCCCGCTTGATTATGTCCCCGTTAACAACGGATTTGTTCTCCACCCTTGCCCAGTAATCGGCCTCCCGGATCAGGTCGGTGAACGTGGAGAACTGGGTGGAAAGCCTTTCCTGGTCTTCCACCAGCCTGGCTGCATGTTCCATGAGTGCCGCAACTGCGCTCCTGTCGAAAGGCCTCAGATTTTCCTTTTTGCATCGGCTTGAAACGAACAGGGCATAATCCCTGAGCACATCCGGTGACTTCCTGACACGGCTTTCGAAATCGGCCCTGACTTTGAAGAGTTTCCGATATTCCGGCTCCATGTAATAGAGGAGGTAATATATCCAGGGGGAGCCTTTCATGATGATTTTCGCCTTGAGCGGGACGGCCTCGGGCTTAAGGGACACGATGGTAATGAAACGGTACTGCTCCAGAACATCCTCTATCTTGATTTCACCGTTTCTGATGCAGCGTTTCAGGGCATCCCAGGCAAACGGGTTGATCAGGACCTCACGGGCGTCCAGAACCAGGTATCCGCCGTTTGCACGATGCAGGGCGCCAGGCTTGATGAGCGTGAAGTTGGTGGCGGCGACCCCTCCCATCTGCATGACATGATCGATACGCCCGAAAAGGTTGTTATAGGTCGGGTTCGGCTCGTACACGACCGGTGCGCCTTCCGTGCTCTTGTTGTCCACGAAGACGTTCACGGTATACCGTTCGAAAGAAGGAGTCGGGGCAGCCGGTAGTTTCAGACCGGGAATGATCTGCTGCTGCGGCTGCTCACTCCCCTTGAATTCCTCCAGGTTCAGCAGTATGTCTTCCTCCACCGAATTGAGGTATTTGATCACTTTCGGATATTCCTTGAACTTTTGCCTCAACGGCAGGATATGATGACCGACGGCGGAAAGCCCCAGGCTTCGATCCAATTTGGCAAGTGCATCCCTTACCGCTTTTTCGTTTTCCCTTACCTGGCCGAGCACGTCGGCGAGTTTTCCCTTCAGTTCGTTGCCGATTGCGTCGACTTTGTCCTTTTCCTCCTGGGGGAGGTTTTCGTATTCCTCGTTGGTCATGTTGCGTCCCTCAATCTGGGGCACCATGACCAGGCCGGAAACGGTCCTCTGCAGGGCGTAGCCCTTTCCCTGCGCCTCCGTCTCCAGTTCGGAAAACAGCTGGTTGTTTTTTTCCTGGTTCTCCATGATGATCGCGGTTTTGTCGAGCTCGTATTCCTTGCTCTGCAGGGCCTTGGGAATGTCGTTTCTCACGTCCTGAACAAGCTCCTTCATGTCCTGTTCCAGCTCTCTGCCCATGCCGACCTGGAGAGACAGGGAAATCGGGTTGTCCGGATTCTTGAAGTTATAGACGTAGCACCAGTCCTGGGGAGGAGGCTCGTTTTTCGCCCTTTTTTTCAGGATGTTCATTATGGATGAAGTCCGGCCGGTCCCGGTCTCGCCGGCAAGATAGAGGTTGAAACCGGTTTCGACCATGCCGAGCCCGAAATCGATGGACTTGAGGGCGCGCTCCTGGCCGATAGACCCATCAAGTTCGGGGAGATCTTCAGTTGTCTGGAATTGAAAAAGTTCCGGATCGCATTTCCAGGAAAGCTTCTCTATGGGCAACTTACGTTCATCGGCAAGCATATGAATCCTCCGTGAATCAAAAATAATTCAATTGCATGAATAGTATAACACAATTTTTTTCATGAAAACTGTCATCGCGCCATTTGACCAAATTACAGCAAACCACGTGACACACCTGGTTTTAACGATGTAAGGCCTTACCTGCGGCCCTATTGGTCAAAACGGGCAAACATTCATCCAGCAAAGGCTCAAAATACTTCATCACGGCCGCCTTGACCTCCTGCATTGCCGGCGCAGCGGCGCCCAGCAGGTCCTTCAGCGAAGTCACGGGACATGCCTCGATACCGCATGGATTGATGGCGGAAAAACCGGCGAGGTCGGTGGAAACGTTCAGGGCAAAACCGTGCATCGTTATCCAGCGGCGCACGCCGACCCCGATGGAAGCCAGCTTCCCCTTGCCTGTCCAGACACCGGTCCGCCCGGTAACCCGCCGGGCTTCGACTGCGTAATCGGCGGCAACCCTGATGAGCAGTTCTTCGAGAAAACGCAGGTATCGGTGCAGGTCGCGGCCGCGCATGTCCAGGTCAATAATCGGGTAGCCGACAAGTTGGCCGGGGCCATGGAAGGTTACGTCTCCTCCGCGGTTAATCCGCACCGGCTCTATCGCGGCGTCCAGAATGTTGTCTTCGCTTCCACCGCGGCCCATGGTATAAACAGGCATGTGCTCAAGCAGCAGAAGTGTTTCGGTTTCCATTCCCCCGAAAAGCGCCTCGACCAGTTGTTCCTGGATTGCGAAGGACGCGCCGAAGTCCATCACTCCGAAATCAAGTATTTTAATCTTCAGACAAGCATCATGCATGGGTTTTCCAGTATTTTCCGCAATTCGGACATGAACCGGGCAGCATCAGCGCCGTCAACGATCCGGTGATCGGCGGAAAGAGTGACCTGCATCATTCTGGCACAAGCAGTCCTGCCTTCTCGGATAACCGCCGTGTCGCGAATGGCGCCGACGGCAAGTATGGCGGCCTGGGTCGGATAAATGACCGCCGTGAATTCCTCGACGCCGAACATGCCGAGATTGGAAACGGTAAAAGTACCCCCGGAAATTTCCTTTTCGCTGATTTTTCCCTGCCTCGCCCTGTCGACCAGTTCGCGGCTCAAGGCCGAGACATTTTTCAGCGAAAGCCTGTCGCATCCCCTGACGATCGGCACCAGCAGCCCGTCCTCCACACTCACCGCAATGCCGATATTTATTTCCGGATACAATATTACCCCTTCTTCAGAAAAGGAGGCGTTCAATCGCGGGAATTTCCGCAGCGCCATGGCGGCTGCCTTGACGATGATGTCGTTGATGGAAATTGGAACTCCCCCGTCCCTGAAGCCCCGCTGGAGAGTTTCCGCCTCGGCCATATCCACTGATACCGTTACCGAGAAATGGGGAATGGTCCGCCAGGATAAGGCGACGTTTTTGGCTATGGCCGCGCGCATGCGTGACAACGGCTCCGCTTTCCCTTCGGCAACTGGAGCGACGGCCTTTTCTTCAGCGGCCTCTGCTTCAACTTCCTTCACGGGTTTTTCCCGTTTTTCAAGGAACTTTTCCAGGTCCTCGCGCAGGATT
>DASRZQ010000135.1:0-35932 GCA_035686205.1 Geobacteraceae bacterium | reverse complement strand
CAAAAAAGCCGTTGAATCATCAACGGCTTTTTTGTTCCTCAGTAAAGCACATCGTTATTAATAAGACTTTACCCCACCTTCTTTCCAGACGCAGGCATATCACCATCTTCCGGTCTAATTACCTGCCATGCCACCGCCCATGCCCGTGTCCGTAATGGTTATAATGGTATCCGCCACCTCTGTACATGTAGTGACCGTGTCCATGTCCCCCGTGGACGACTACCCCGCCGAAATACGGGTAATAGCCATAAGAGACAGGCGGCGACGGATAGTAATAACCGTAAGGAGCCGAGTAATAATAACCGTAAGGAGCCGGATAGGTGTACGCCGGATAACTGTACGGGTATACCGGCACGCCCACGCTTATCCCGAAACTGACCCCACCGTGCGCCATGGCGGTTCCAGCCGACATGAGAATAAGTGCAAATGCCACAATTATCCTTTTCATTTGCCACACCCCCTTTTACGCTTCTTTCTGCCCTCCCTGGTGTTAACCGTTTTCTTATATTTTAGACGAAAAATTGAAACAATAGGTTACAAAAATGACACAAACTTCTTGGGAGCACCATCGGAAATATACTTACTGTTGAGGCAATTTCTTCTGCTAATGTTTATCCGATAAAAGGCATTTGAACCATTACACAGAGTATCGTAGAGAAATCAAAGGGTTTGGTGTTTCTTTGGTGCTATTTGGGTGAACCTGGCTTTTGGTATAATCATTTTGATCGTAAAATACAAACGCCGACTTATGCATTGGCACCCAAGATCGAGCCCTGCCGGAGTTGAATTAAGCCAACTCAATGAATGCAATTGAGCTTCTGTGCCTCAGAATTGATTTCCGACGTTGCCAGGGACATCTGTTCGGTGGACTCGGTAATCTGCTCAACGAGCTTAGCCGTGTTTGCAAAGTTGTCCGACGCTGATTCTGTTTTTTCCCGGATTTTCCCAAAGACCAACTTGATTTCCCGAGAATAGGGTTTTATCTTGGCTGCTTCTTTTTTCGATGTTTCCGCAAGATCTTTCACCTCATCCGCAACGACCGCAAATCCTTTTCCGACCGCACCGGCGCGGGCCGCTTCAATGGAGGCATTCAGGGCTAAAAGATTTGTCTTGTCTGAAATGTCGTCGATTGCATTGGCTATTGGGTCGAATTTTTCAACTGTTTCAAATGAATTCTGAACTTCCTTAACAAGTTGCCTGAAATCCTTTTCCTGGGTTGAAAACATTTCCATAAGGGTCTTTGACATCTGTGAAATGGAAGCGTTTGTCCCTTCCATCTGGGAGATGGCTACGGTTACGTTTCTCGCGATCCCTATTTCATCTTCGTATCTCTGCTCCATGGCGGTCTTCAAATCATCTATTTCCTGTTTCTCCTCAACTATCAAAGCCTGTTTGTAATAATGGCAGTTTTCGGCCTTGTTGAGTTCATTGAAAATAGCAACGGCCATCCTCTCGCACTCTCCGTATCCGCAGGCACTGCAATTGTAAATGTCCTCATCGGAATACTTGCGCATCGACCGATATACTTCTTTCAGTTCCTGCTTGTTCGGTTTCCTGACCGTGAAGTTTTCCGCGAGGTTCTCATAGGTTCTTCCGTAAAGATCAGGTTCCCAGAATTTGTCCACGGTCTTACTAAGACCTCTTTTTGTTCTCCGCCCGGCAAACAGACCTTTTTTCCTGTGCTTGTCCCGCATTTCCCGGTTTCGTTGCTCGATGAGATATTCTATCTCATCAGGCGATTTTTCCAGATTCAGGGTTGCGGGACCACCGTTGCAGCCCATTTCGCAATTCAGGCAATCAATCAGAAGCGGTGCCGTTCCCTTCTGGATATTTTCAGGGAGTTTCTTAAGGTAATGATAAATGGTGGGAACACCCTCGATTTTTCTTGTGCTGTCGTATAGGTCCGGTACTTCGCGCAATGCGGTTCTTAACAATCCGCCCGGTGTCGAAAAAAGCACTGCCCTTTCGGCAGGCGGGTTATCATAATCGGTGGCCGGGTAGTCGGCAAGACGGATCTTCTCTTGCGTGAAATGACTATCAATGGCCTTGTACGTAACATTATAATCACCAAGCCCGGTTTCATCAAATTCCCTTTTTTTGGCAAGACAAGGTGAGATTACTGCTACCTTGTGGCCCTTATACTCTGGATAAAACCTTTTGATCATTTTTATAGTGTGGAGCATAGGGCTATCCGCGGGAGCGAGATATTTCAGCAGTTCAGGTCTGTAAATCTCGATATAGGAGACAATTGCGGGACAGGGTTGGGAAATTACAGTCTTAGGTTTATTGGCTTTTATATATTCAAGGTAAGTCTTTATTGTAAGCTCCGCTCCAAAGCTTACATCAAAGATTGCGCTCACCCCTATCTTTTTCAGCCAACCGTTCAGGTTAAGGTACCTGCCTGGAAAATTGGCGGCAACCGCCGGTGCAACAACGGCAACAATCCTTTTTCCGGACTTCAGGACATTCATGAACTCGTCAAAATCATCAAGCGCTATCCTTGCATCATGCGTGCATGCCTCTATGCAATGTCCGCATCCTATGCACATGTCGGGGTTTATTTCGACAAAATCGGAGCTGCCGTCGTTGCAGTACTTGACGGGACATGCGGTTATACAAGCGTGACAGTTTACACACTTCTCACTGCTGACCTCTATGACTTTCTTCAGGCTCTTTTTCATTTTCAATCTCCGTATAACGTTAATCAATCAGTGTTATGTGTACTGATACATATCGGCATAACAGTTTAATACTTTAAACAATTTAATATTATCAAACATTTATAGTTTAACTAAATTTAATGATATTTGTACATTTGAAATAAATAGAAGCGTGTATTGTCTTTTTTCTGAAGTTAAGATAAAAAATGTTGCCTACTAAATGCACCTCAACAACCGAAAAGACCACGATTTAGGTTTCTTCCGCAATAAACCTGAAGGATGCTCAAACCTAATTGAAGCAGATATGCAGCAAAAAAAGACCCGGATGTTGAGTTGTGATTGCCCTCTGCAGTGAACCGCTTCTGTAAGATTCATTTATCCTTGATCCCCGGCAATGAAAACCAAAAAAGTTGCGCTTTTATCAATGGTGCCTTCGGTACATATTCTGCTTCCGTATCGGTGCATAATACTCTGCAAAATGACCAGGCTTACGCAGTTTTTTTCGAACTTTTTGGTGCCGTCACCCCAGCGCGACGGGAACCCCGCCTCTGGCAGAAAGGGATTTGCGGACATGAATAGGCTGGCATAGACAAAAGCTAAGTTGAACGGTAAATAATAAATTGTATACTTAATTAGTAACAAAATTGTAACAACATTTAGAAATTTAAAATTCGAACATGCCGACTTGCTCAAGCGCAAAGTATATGGTTTTTCGAGAGTGGAGGATATTTCTTTGGTGGAACCTGCTTTCTCTCTGTATTCAAGATTATTACATAAATCACAACGGACAGACCGGATGACAAAGCGAAAATGAGTCGCCAAATAGAAAATTTTACATTTCTCACGCTCACTCCTTGAGGTCAGTCATATACTTCGCCAGCTTGCGCAACGTTGGAGGGAGGACGCGATGTTGACTTTTCCAATAAGTGAACGGAATTTTCTTCGTTTTGGGATAGGATGGTTTCTGGTCTTCTTGATTCATCTATCCGCCACAACACCAGTCTGGGGCGCCATAGCGACCGATGTCACAGTTTCAACCAACCGGTCCAGTTCGGGCTCTAACATTACTTCACCGACATTTTCGACAACATCCGCCAGCGAACTTTTGCTGGCTTTTGTCGCCACGGATGCCAAGTCTTCCGGCATTACGGTGACAAGCATGACCGGCGCCGGCCTGACATGGGTTTTGGTTCGCCGCACGAACGCGCAGCTGGGCACGGCCGAAATCTGGCGCGCATTCGCCCCGAACAGGCTTTCCCGAGTTTCTGTAAGGGCCAATCTGTCACAGAGAGTCCCGGCTTCAATCACCATCGTCAGCTTCACCGGAGCAGACACATCGGGGACTAACGGTTCCGGGGCCGTCGGAGCGACCGGTAGTGGAAACGCGAACCCGGGCGCGCCAACGGCCACGCTGGTTACAACGCGGAACAATTCCTGGGTTTTCGGGGTGGGCTGCGACTGGGACAATGCCATAGGCCGCACGGTTCCGTCCAATCAAACCTTGGTAAACCAGTACCTTGCTTCTGTCGGAGACACTTACTGGGTTCAGCGTCAGGCTGCTCCCACCGCTACAAGCGGAACAACGGTGACCATCAACGACACGGCACCTGCCACGGACCGATTTAATCTGTCTATCGCGGAAGTACTTGCAGCGCCGGCTTCAGGTACCACTTACACCATCTCGGGTTCCATAACGCCCGCGTCGATCGGCAGCGGATCCACGGTCACCCTGAGCCAGAACGGGGTAACCATTTCGACGGCCACGGCCGACACCGGCGGCAATTACAGTTTCACGGGCGTGGCAAACGGGACATACAGCTTGACGCCTTCCAGGTCGGGAGTCATTTTCAACCCGACTTCCCAGAGCGTGACAGTCAACGGCGGCGCCGTAACGGCTACGGCCTTCACCGCGACAGCAACGATCTCGGGCACAATCAGCCCCGCGAACTCAGGCGTGGGAACGCTGGTTACGCTCAACGGACCGAACCAGCTGACCTTGACCACAACCGCCAATGCTTCTGGAAATTACAGCTTCACGGGTCTTTCTACCGGAAGCTACACGGTAACTCCGAGCAAAGCTGGATATACTTTCAATCCCGTGTCGCAAGCAGTCAGCATAACCAGTGGAAGCGTAACCGCGAACTTTACCGCCACGCCACTGCAAACTTACACAATCTCGGGAACGGTCAGCCCGGCGTCTTCGGGCACTGGCACGCTGCTCACACTGAGCGGTACACCAAACCTCACGACGACGGCGGACAGCTCCGGCAACTTCAGCTTCACAGGCATGGGAAACGGCACTTACAACTTGACGCCCAGCAAGTCGGGATATACGTTTACCCCGGCGTCACAGTCGGTTACCGTAAACGGCGCAAATGTGCCCGGTATCAATTTCACGGCCGCATCCCAGTCGGGAAGCGGCAGCGATTGGCTAACCTACGGGCATGATCCGCAGCGAAGCGGCAATGCTGCCGGCGAATCCGTGATCACGACGACCAGCGCTAAGAATCTTGCGCTCAAATGGTCGGCGGGTCTGGACGGGAAGGTAACCGCGCAGCCTCTCTTTGTGAGTGCGACAGTGGTTGGGGGACAAACGCGGGACGTGGTTGTTGCGGCAACCGCCGCGAACTCCGTTTATGCTCTCGATGCGGCGACCGGAGCACAGCTCTGGCGCAAGAACTTCGGCCCATCATCGGGAAGCGAAGTAATACCCGGCGGCTTTGGCGTCAGCGCCACGCCCGTCATTGACCGAAGCCGGGGCCTCATCTACGCCGTATCCGACGACGGACAATTGCGCACGTTGAATCTTGCCGATGGCACGGAAGCAAGCCCCGCGGTTCCGATTGTTGTGGACGGCATAACCTCGACTGTTCTAAACAATACGACGACAAACATGGTATGGGGCGGATTGAACCTGGTCGGCGGAAGTCTGTACATATCCACGGCAAGCGATGGAAATGACACCAACCCGTGGTGGGGCCGCATCCTGCGCATCGACGTTTCCGGAGCCACGCCGGTTTTGACCGGATGGTTCAAAGTCGTCCCAAGCATCGCGATGCCGAATGGCGGAGGCGGAATCTGGGGATACGGCGGGGTCTCCGCCGATTCCTCGGGACGTATTTTTGCGGCGACCGCCGCGGACTCTAAACCCTGGAGCAACACGGTTCCGGAGGGCTATACACTCTATGCCGGCCGCATGGTAGCCTTGGCTGCCGATCTGGGATATGCTGCCGGCACAAGCCCACTGGGCAATCCACTCGGGTCCTATGAGCCGCCCCACCCGTCCCCATGCCCGGGGTCACCGGGCGTATGCGACATGGATTTCGGGGCCACACCGATCGTCTTTCAACCCTCGACCTGCCAGACGATATTGACCGCGGCGGTTAACAAGGACGGACATATCTATCTTTTGCCTGCCGACGATTTGGCGGCAAGCACAACATCTTCGCTCCAGGGTCTTGCGCTCAACATTGCCTATGATGGTCCCGGCGCCGGTGGATTGACTGGAGTGCCTGCCTTCTGGCCTTCCGGCAACATGCTGTTTGTTACTGGTGGAGGCCCCGGCATTAACGGCATCAGCGCCGGCGTTGTGGGTATGACCGCCAATTGCAGCAACCCGCCCAATTACCTGCAGGTTGCCTGGAGCGTCACGTTAGCGGCCGCCGTGGACCAGCCTCCGTCCCCGCCTACCGTCGCCAACGGTGTCGTTTTCGTCGGCTCGGGTTTAAACGGAAGTGTTCACGCCTACGATGCAACAACGGGGACCGAGCTCTGGAACAGCGGGAGCGCCATTACAAGCGGCGCCACTTTCGCGGCTCCGACGGTGGCATCGGGCAACCTTTACGTGGCGTCGTGGAACGGCTTCAGCACTGCTGATGGCGGAACAGTTCGTGCTTTCACGACGGGTTCCGTGCCTCCTCCTCCGTCGTCCGGCGTCCTTTTGGGCGATCAGACGATCGAGGCCCAGGTTGATTCCAATTCTCTGGGTTCAGCGGAAGCATTTCAAACAACCGCAAGCGCTTCCGGAACGGTTGGCACTTTGTCTGTTTATGTTGACGCCTCGTCGACCGCAAAAACATTGGTAGCCGGCATCTACGCCGATTCTTCGGGCCATCCCGGCGCATTGATCGCGCAAGGGAGCAGTTCTCAGCTGACAACCGGAGCGTGGAACACCATTACCATCCCCGGTGCTATAGTTTCCGCGGGCACTCCGTACTGGATCGCAATTCTGGGAACGCAGAGCGGCACCTTGGCGTTTCGTGACGGAAGCGGAGGTTGCAAGAGCGAAACAAGTTTGCAAACCAACTTGACTGCATTGCCATCGACCTGGGTAACGGGCGTCGTTTATCCATCTTGCCCACTCTCCGGATATGGCAGCACAGGACCGTAATTCTGGTGCTCTACCGATATTAATTGGTGTTTGGAATTGACCTCGTGCTTTATTGAGTATACAGGTAAGAACTGAGTGGGGGCGTGAAGTATCCGCCCCCACGGCAGGGACAATATTTTCCTGATTAATACTTAGGCAACTGTACAGGTAATTTTCTAAGCTTTCGGCAATGAAAACCAGAATGTCGCGCCTTCATCAACGGTACCTTCAGCCCAGATCCTGCCTCCGTGGCGGTGTATGATGCGCTGTACATTGGCCAGACCCACGCCGGTCCCCTCGAATTCTTCCGTGCCGTGAAGACGCTGGAACAGGCCGAACAGTTTGTCCGCATACCTCATGTCGAACCCGACGCCATTGTCCCGGACAAAAATTAGAGTTTCATCCGGCCGGTCGGTGACCGCCCCGATTTCTATCCTCGCCCGGGGTCGGGACCTCGTGAATTTCATTGCGTTGGAAATAAGGTTGACCATCACCTGCCGCAGCATGGCATGGTCCCCTTCGACCATGGGAAGCGGGCCTATTCCCCATTCGACGGACCTTCCCTTCACCTCTTCCGCCAGTTCCGCCACGACATCCCTTACCATCACGCCGAAATCGATCCCGGCTTTCATCAGTTCCACGCGGCCCATCCGGGAAAACGCCAGGAGGTCATCGATCAGCACGCCCATTTTCCTGGCGGATTCTGATATCACTTCGAGGTAATGCCTGCTCTGCTCGTCGAGAGAAACGGGGTTCTTCTTGTTCAGTAGTTCCACGAAGCCGGTTATGTGGCGCAAAGGCGCGCGCAGGTCGTGGGAGACCGAATAGCTGAAGGCTTCAAGTTCTCGGTTGGTCGCGGCCTGCTGCTCCACCTGCTTTTTCAGCGTGTCATTTAGCTCCGAAATCTTTGCGTCAACCTGCTTCTGCTGGGTGACGTCCCTGATGACCGCCAACACCCATGTTCCCTCGTCGGCCTCAATGGGGCTGAGCATTATGTCCACGGGAATTTCCCAGCCCTCCCGGTTTCTGCCGAAAAGTTCCAGGCCCGCTCCCATCTTGCGGGTGCGCGGATTCGCGAAATAGCCTCGGCGGTGCTGTCGGTGGATCTTATGGAATCGCTCCGGTATCAGCGTTTCGATGTGCCGGCCGACAAGTTCGTCCCGCATGTAGCCGAACATGGCCTCGACCTGCCTGTTTACACTGCGGATTTGCCCGCGACTGTCAACCACGACTGTGGCATCCGGAGCGTTCTCGAACAGCTTTTCGAACATGTTGCGCCCCTTCCGCAACGACTCCTCGGAATTGCGCCGCTCGGTGACGTCGTGAACCACTTTGACGAAACCGCAATGCCTTCCCTCCCTGTCATGGAGGGCCGTTATGTTGACATCCGCCCAGAAACGGCCGCCGTCCCCGCGAAGGCGCCAACCTTCAACTTCGACCCTGCCGCGGGCAAGAGCGTCGGCCAGATGCCTCATGGGAACGCCCGATTTGATGTCATTCTCGGGGTAAAAAACCGAGAAGTGCCTGCCGATGATTTCCTCCGCCCGGTATCCCTTGATCCGTTCGGCGCCTGCGTTCCAGGAGACAACGCGTCCTTCCGTATCCAGCATGAAGATGGCGTAATCCTTTACACTTTCCACCATCAATCTGAACTGCTCATCTGTGGCAGGCAGTCCCGGCTGATTCGTAATTACCCGATCGGCCGGCCCATTTCCCTGATTTTTGCCATCGTTTTCTTTCATGTCCATCCGGCCTGTATTTTGCCGGTTCATTTTTGCCGGCGGCATTGAGGCTTCCCCGGGCGTTTTCATTGCCTGCGGTCTTCAATCTCTTTTTCAATTATATATGATGCCCCCGCAAAAAGTCCAAGAAAGCATTCCCCTGCCAGAGTTCCCGGCTTAAAACTAAGTTAAGGGTAAATTTCCCCGAAAATTGACAATGCATGAGGCATTCCTATACTTCTTCTGTATACACTTTATTCCGGACTGCAAAAAATTCCGCTTGACCGGCGCTGGCACGCTCCATACGCGGCCTCAGTAGCTGGCGAGTCTAAAGTTGCCAAGGAGTAATAAATGACCATTCTTGCGGCGTTTTTCGGCGGATCTCTGATCCTGATCGTTCTATGGGACGCCTTCGAGACAATAATACTGCCCCGCCGCGTGACTCGACGTTTCCGGTTGACACGACTATTCTACCGGCGTACCTGGTCCGTCTGGAGAAGAGTTGCCGCCCTGCTGTTCAAGGGAAAGCACCTGGAAACCAGCCTCAGCATTTTCGGCCCCATTTCTCTGATCTTTCTTCTGACCCTCTGGGCCGCGGTGCTCATTACCGGGTTCGCCCTTCTCCACTGGGCAACCGGTTCCTCGCTGAACACACGGGACGGTTCCACCGGTTTCTTTACCGACCTTTACCTGAGCTGCACCACTTTTTTCACTCTCGGTCTGGGCGACGTCACCCCGCGCGCGCCCGCCGCCAGGGTGTTCACGGCGGTCGAAGCCGGGTTGGGCTTCGGTTTTCTCGCGCTAATCATCGGTTATCTCCCGGCGCTTAACCAGTCGTTTTCCAGGCGGGAAGTCAATATAACGCTGCTCGACGCGCGTGCCGGATCCCCGCCATCGGCAGCCGAAATGCTCATACGCCACAGTCACGACCACGGCCTGGATGCATTGCGGCTGCTCCTCCACGAATGGGAGCGCTGGTCCGCGGAACTGCTGGAAAGCCATCTCTCCTACCCGGTCCTGGCGTTTTTCCGCTCCCAGCACGACAATCAGTCCTGGCTGGCATCCCTCACCGTAATCCTGGACACCTGCGCCCTTATCATGTCCGGACTGGAGGGGGCATGCGAACGGCAGGCGGAGCTGACCTTCGCCATGGCCCGCCATACGGTCGTGGATCTCTCCCAGGTCTTCCGCGCCAAACCCCGCGCACCCGCACGCGACCGTCTCCCGCCGGATGCGTTGGAGGCGCTGCGTTCGGCCGTTGCGGTATCCGGACTCAAAATAAGCGCCGGCGGCGAAGCGGACCGGAAGCTGGCGGAGCTGCGCAGGATGTACGAACCTTACATTTATTCCCTTTCCGCTTTTCTGCGCATAACCATACCACCTTTTATTTCACCGGTTTCCCGTCCGGACAACTGGCAGACAAGCGCGTGGGAACGCCGCAGCAGCGTCTCCGGCAAGGCCGCTCCCAAGGGCGAGGATATGGATGAGCATTTTTAGGTATTTATCCCTGTTCGCGGCTAAGGGTTTGTGATATCATGAAAAAACGGACGGCGCCCGTCTTGCGCCGGCCGGTGCCTGGAGGACGGGATTTTTACGTTTTTGATACGAGGGAAGGTGATGTTTCGGCTGTTGAAAAACCGACGAAAAGGACTTAAATATCCGTAATGTCAAAGCTATTTGAAACCCCCTCTTTCAAAAAGGAGGGGGTTTCATTTTTCCGAACGGGAATATACCACAGGATTTATTGTGGCGGTGATTAAACAAACCAAGGGGCAACGCATGCGTCTCCCAATTCAGGCAGAATCAGTGAAAGTAGGGCGAGGCATGCCTCGCCCCAACGCAATGTAAGACAATTTTATCGACGGAATAAATATAGTATTGAGGTGATATTTTGTATTTCCTTTTGCACAAGGTCGCAAAGAATATAGCTGACAACAGGTTGCTGCGCGCTGGAGATACAGTGGTTGCGGCTGTCTCGGGTGGCGCGGATTCCATCGCGCTTCTCGATATCCTTTGCTCCCTTGAGGAACTCCGGCTCCGCATTGTCGTCGCCCACCTCAACCACATGCTGAGGGGCGTGGATTCGGACGGCGACGCCTCGTTTGTGAGGGACATGGCCCAGAGATACGATCTGCCTTTCGAATTGCAATCGGTCGATGTTTATCGCTTTTCGATGGAAAACGGGCTTTCTCTGGAAGAAGGCGGCCGCGAAGCCCGCTATGCCTGGTTTGACGACATAGCGGCCAGGACCGGAGCGGACGCAATTGCCCTTGGCCACCATGCCGACGACCAGGCCGAGACCGTTCTCATGCGCCTGCTGCGCGGCGCCGGGACCTCGGGGCTTTCCGGCATGTCCGCAGGTGTCGGAAGCAGATATGTCCGACCCCTTCTGTGCGCAACGCGAGTGGAAATCGAGGATTACCTGAAGGAAAGGGGAATCCCATTCAGGACCGACGGCAGCAATTCCGATACGCGGTTCCTGCGAAACCGCATCAGGCATGAGCTGCTGCCGTATCTGAAAACTTTTAATCCGTCAATCAGCGACAGGCTCATCGCCACCGCGCAAATTCTTTCCGCGGACGAAGCGCTGCTGGAATCCCTTACCGATCGGGCATTCGATCGCCTTGCCCTATCCGCAAACGACGGGATCAAACTGGACATCGCCGGGCTCCTCTCCGAGCCCCGGGGGCTGAGATTCCGCGTTTATCGCAGGGCAATCCGGGCGGCAAAAGGAAATCTTCTCCATATGGCGCTGAAACATTTGCAGAAGATCGACGACCTGGCATCGTCCCCGAAGGCGAATTCCCATGCTGACCTGCCGGGAAACGTTAAGGTCGCCAAATGTTATCAAACGCTGTCCATAACTTCCGGCACGGCGGACAGCCGCACGGAACTGCCGGAACTCGTCATTGAAGGCCCGGGGGTCTATCCGCTCCATGGAAACAGGACCCTTTCCATTTGCATCGGCCGCCCTCCCGGCTCATGGAAAGACCTTCCCCCGTGGAAAGCCTGTTTCGACCCCGACGCGGCGCCTTTCCCTTGGATCGTCCGGACATTTAGGGCAGGCGACCGTTTTGTACCGCTCGGCATGACCGGCAGCAAGAAACTCAAGGATTTTTTTATCGATATGAAAATACCTCCGCGGGACAGGCGGACCGTGCCGCTTATCGTCTGCAACGACAGGATCATCTGGATCGCGGGACTGCGAGTCGCGGCGGATGCCCGTCTCAAGGACCGCGCGAAGGCCGCCATTGCGGCGGAAGTTCTCGTACATCAGCCTTAAATTGCTTGTAATGCAATACCTGTTATGTTATTTTTTTTCTTTAAACTTTTGTTTACGTTTCAACAGACCGGAATACCGTTTTCTGAAGCGGTTAAACTGAGAAAACACGGGGGTAAAATTGAACCAGTTTTATAAAAACCTAGCTCTGTGGCTGGTTATTAGCCTGATGATGATACTTGTATACAACCTCTTCAACAAGCCGCATCCGGCCCAGGAAAGAATTAACTACAGCGATTTCATCGCGGCGGTCGATGCAGGAAAAGTCTCATCGGTGACCATACAGGGAAGCGACCTTTACGGCAAGTACGCCGACGGCAAGGATTTCAAGACGTACAAGCCGGAAGACCCGGCGCTGACGCAAAAACTCCTGGACAAAAAGATACGCATCATGGCCAAACCTGAAGAGGACAAGGTTTCCTGGTTCGCCATTTTTCTCAACTGGTTTCCCCTCATCCTGCTGGTCGGCGTCTGGATTTTCTTCATGCGCCAGATGCAAGTCGGCGGCGGCAAGGCAATGGCCTTCGGCAAAAGCAGGGCAAAGTTGCTGACTGAAGCCCAGGGAAAGGTTACCTTCGAGGACGTGGCCGGGGTTGAAGAGGCAAAGGAAGAGCTCGCCGAAATCATCGCCTTCCTGAAAGACCCGAAAAAATTCACCAAGCTCGGAGGACGGCTCCCGAAGGGCGTTCTCCTGGTGGGCCCTCCGGGCACGGGCAAAACACTTCTGGCTCGGGCCATCGCAGGCGAAGCCGGCGTCCCGTTTTTCTCCATTTCCGGTTCCGATTTCGTGGAGATGTTCGTCGGCGTCGGTGCGAGCAGGGTACGGGATCTCTTTGTACAGGGTAAGAAAAACGCTCCCTGCATCATTTTCATCGATGAAATCGACGCCGTAGGCCGCCACCGCGGCGCCGGGCTGGGGGGAGGCCACGACGAACGCGAGCAGACACTGAACCAGCTCCTGGTGGAAATGGACGGTTTCGAATCGAACGAAGGCGTGATCCTTATTTCCGCGACGAACCGCCCCGACGTCCTTGATCCCGCTCTTCTCCGACCGGGGCGTTTCGACAGGCAGGTTGTGGTTCCAAGGCCGGATGTGAAAGGCCGCGAGGCGATCCTGAAGGTCCATTCAAAACAGACCCCCCTCGCCCCGAATGTCGACCTGTCGGTAATCGCCAGGGGCACGCCCGGGTTCTCCGGGGCGGACCTCGCCAACGTAGTCAACGAAGCCGCCCTGCTGGCGGCCCGCAAAGACAAGAGCTCCGTTGAAATGGCTGACTTCGACGACGCCAAGGACAAGGTCCTCATGGGCGTGGAACGCCGCAGCATGGTCATTTCGGAAGAAGAAAAGAAAAACACCGCATACCACGAGGCGGGCCATACACTGGTCGCGAAGCTCATACCCGGCACCGACCCGGTGCACAAAGTATCAATAATCCCCAGGGGCAGGGCGCTGGGCATCACCATGCAGTTGCCAATCGAGGACAAGCACAGCTATTCGAAGGAATCGCTGTTCAATAAAATTGCCGTGCTCATGGGCGGCAGAGCCGCGGAAGAGCTTGTTTTCAACACCATGACCACCGGCGCCGGCAACGACATCGAGCATGCGACCGAAATCGCGCGGAAAATGATCTGCGAATGGGGAATGAGCGACAAGATGGGTCCGGTCACCTTCGGCAAAAAGGATGAGCAGATTTTCCTCGGCAGGGATATGGCGGCCGCCAAGAACTACAGCGAGGCCACCGCCGTCGAGATTGACAGCGAGATCCGGCGTATCGTCGAAGAAAACTACGAGCGCGCGCGAAAGCTGTTGTCGGAAAACATGAACGTGCTCATCAGGCTGTCGCAATCGCTAATCGAGAAGGAAAACCTGAACGGCGTGGAAGTCGATGAAATCATCGCGCAGGAATTGCCTTCGGTTTCATAGCGGACGGCCGGCGGATGTTCTGGGATATCGGTTCAAGGACTCTTGACCTGTCAGGACGCCCCTTCATCATGGGGATTCTCAACGTAACCCCCGACTCCTTTTCCGACGGGTCCCGTTTCCTCGACGCGGGGAAAGCCGTGGACCGGGCGCTGGAAATGGAAGAGGAGGGAGCGGACATTCTGGACATCGGCGGCGAGAGCACCCGCCCCTACTCCACGCCCGTCGAGGAACGGGAAGAACTCCGGAGGGTCCTTCCCGTTGTCGAAAAGCTGGCCGGAAAGCTCAGGATACCAATCTCCATCGATACATACAAATCTTCGGTGGCAAGAGAAGCCCTCATGTCCGGCGCCGAGATCATCAACGACATAAGCGGCTTCACCTTCGACAACCGCATGGCGGAGGTGGCCGCTTCCATGAAAGCGGGTGTCGTGCTGACGCACACCAGCGGCAGGCCCGCGGAGATGCAGAATTTCACCAGGTACAGCTCCGTCGTCGAAGAAATCATTTCGGCTCTTGAAGTACTGATTTCAACCGCCTTGTCCCACGGGATCAATCCCTGCGGAATAGTCGTCGATCCCGGCATAGGTTTCGGCAAAAACATCCACGGTAATCTCGAAATTTTACGCAGGCTGCGGGAATTCGCCGTTCTCGGACGGCCCATTCTCGTAGGAGCTTCCCGCAAATCCTTTATCGGCGAAATTCTGGACCGTCCCGTGGAAGACAGGATTTTCGGCACCGCCGCTGCGGTCGCCATGGCCTTGGCAAACGGCGCCTCGATCCTCAGAGTTCATGACGTGAAAGAAATGCGCGATGTCGCCGACATGACAATGGCCATACTCCGGGCCGCTTCGGAGTGAATCTGCCGCCCGCACGGCGTCGTAATAATTTCCCCGGCAACTTTTCGGTGTTCCCGCTATGGCGATAATCGATATTCTGAAAAATTTCAGCTGGCTGGATTTTCTGGATATTATCCTGGTCGCCTTTTTCATTTACCGGATTATCCTTCTGCTGAAGGGGACAAGGATGGTCCGGCTCCTGGCCGGGATCGCGATCCTGCTTTTCTGCTGGATGGGTGCCCGTATCGCCGGCCTCGTGACGTTTTACAAAATCCTGGACAATCTTGTCGGGTCGATTATTCTTATTATCGTGATTATTTACCAGCACGAGATTCGGCGCGCCCTCTTCTCCTTCGGCAAGCGGCGGCCGGCCGCCAGGGAACGGCAGGAGGAGGTTCCCCAGCTGATCGAAGAGCTGGCCATGGCCGCGAGCGCGCTGTCCGGAAAAAAAATTGGCGCCCTGATAGTGCTTGAAGGCGAGATGGATATCGAAAATTTCGTCGAGGTCGGGACCGAAATTGACGCCAAGGTCACATGCGAGCTGATTACATCCATATTTCTCCCCTACTCCCCTATCCATGACGGGGCCGTTATAATCAAAAACGGGAAACTGACCAAGGCCGGCTGTTTTCTTCCCCTGACCCGCAATCCGCTGGTCAGCAAGTCGCTGGGGACGCGCCACCGTGCCGCCATCGGCCTTGCCGAAAGAACAGACGCCGTGGTTGTGGTGGTATCGGAAGAGACTGGAAAGATATCGATCGCCGCGGACGGGCGCTTGACCTATGACGTTGATGTCAATTCACTGCGCAAGACCCTGAAAAAGCTGATCGAAACGAGGCAATACGGATGGCTCCTGTAAATTGGCGGAAACTGGCAACCGATAACCTCGCGGCAAAGATCCTTTCGCTGGCCATGGCGGTCGTTTTCTGGTTTACAGTCACCATCGAAAAAGAGACCGTAAAAAGTTTCCCGGTACCCGTCCGGATCGTGAATATTCCTTCCGGGCTTGCATTGGGCGTTGTCCCGCCCCGGAATATCGACGTCACCGTTGCCGGTCCGGCGGTGCTTTTCCTTGCGCATCCGCTTCCGTGCGGACCCGTCACCCTTGACCTGCGAAAAACGGGCAAGGGATCCGTTGAATTTTCCAACCTGGGGAGGCTTGTCCAGGTTCCCACCGGTGTCAGTGTCATCAGGGTCTTTCCATCAAGGCTGGGCATCGAATTGGTTGCAAGATGAACTCAAGCGGAATTTGAAATTAACAGCAGGAGGCTTAATGAAAAAATTATTCGGTACCGATGGTGTGCGCGGGGTTGCGAACGTTTACCCGATGACCACCGAAATGGCCATGCAGATAGGCAGGGCGGCGGCATTCATCTTCAAGAACAACACGAGAAGACATCGCATTGTAATCGGCAAGGATACCCGACTTTCGGGGTACATGCTCGAAAATGCCCTTATCGCCGGCATATGCTCCATGGGTGTCGATGTACTTCTGGTCGGACCGCTGCCGACGCCCGGCATCGCAAACATCACTTCTTCCATGAGGGCCGACGCCGGCGTCGTCATATCGGCTTCGCACAACCCTTTCCAGGATAACGGCATCAAGTTCTTCTCCAGGGACGGCATCAAGCTTCCAGACGAGATGGAACTGCGGATCGAGGAGCTTATTTTCTCCAACGGTATTGATACACTGCGGCCGATTGCCACCGAAGTCGGCAAGGCATACCGGATCGATGACGCGGCCGGGCGCTACGTTGTTTTTCTTAAAAGCACCTTCCCCAAGGAGCTCGACCTGGTGGGAATGAAGATAGTGCTGGATTGCGCCAACGGAGCCGCGTACAAGGTCGCCCCGGCCGTTTTCGAAGAACTGGGCGCCGAAGTGATCCCCATCGGCGTTAAGCCGAATGGGACAAATATTAATGACGGCTGCGGCTCCCTTCATCCTGAGATAATCAGCGAAGCGGTAAAGAAACATGGCGCCGACCTCGGTATCGCGCTGGACGGCGATGCCGACAGGGTCATTTTTGTCGATGAATTCGGCAGCGAAGTGGACGGAGACCACATCCTGGCCCTCTGCGCCACGGAAATGCTGAAGGAGAAGAAGCTGCGCAAGAACACACTGGTGGCGACGGTGATGAGCAACATGGGGCTCGATATAGCCGTTAAAAAGGCAGGCGGAAAGATAATAAGAACCGCGGTCGGCGACCGTTATGTGGTCGAGGAGATGCTTCGGGGCGGTTACAACCTCGGCGGCGAGCAGTCGGGGCATCTCATTTTCCTGGATTACAACACCACCGGAGACGGCATCCAGTCGGCGCTGCAGGTGCTTGCCATCATGCGCAAGCGCGAGAAAAAGCTTTCGGAACTCGCCCGCGTCATGACCCCCTTGCCGCAGGTACTGGTCAATGTCAGGGTCGCCGAAAAACGGGACGTCAAGACCATTCCTGAAGCCGCCAAATTGATCGAGGAAGCCGAAAAAAGCCTGAAAGACGAAGGACGCGTGCTGATCCGCTATTCCGGTACCGAGCCCCTGCTGCGCATCATGCTGGAAGGCACCGACAAGGATCAGATAACCGTCTGGGCAAATGAAATCGCTGAAGCCGTTGATAAAAAAATTGGAGGGCACGGTAATGGCAAAGCTGGCTGTTAATGTTGATCATGTCGCCACCATTCGCCAGGCAAGGGGCGGAAAGGAGCCTGATCCGGTAGCCGCCGCGGCAATTGCCGAACTTGCGGGCGCCGACGGGATCATAGTGCATTTGCGTGAAGACCGGCGGCACATCCAGGACAGGGACCTGAAATTGCTGCGGCATACCGTTAAGACCAGGCTCAACCTGGAGATGGCCGCCACGGATGAAATGATCGCAATGGCCATAGCGGTCAAGCCTGATATGTGCACCCTGGTCCCGGAAAAACGGCAGGAGCTTACGACCGAAGGGGGCCTTGATGTCAGAATGAACCAGCAGATTATCGAAAAGGCCATAGAAAGCCTGCAGGAGGCGGGAATTGCCGTCAGTCTGTTTATCGACCCCGATCCGGACCAGATTAAAATTTCGAACAAGATCGGCGCGGATTACGTCGAAATTCACACCGGGGCATTTTCGGAGGCGGCGGACTGGAAGAGCGAGAACCAGGAGCTGATCAAGGTGGAAAATGCCGTAAAGCTGGCCGCCAAGCTGGGAATGGGCGTAAACGCGGGGCACGGCCTCAATTATTCCAACATAAAGAAAGTTGCCGCCCTCGGCGGCATAGAGGAGTTCAACATAGGCCATTCCATCATATCCAGGGCGGTGCTGACAGGTCTTGACCGGGCGGTGCGGGACATGGTGGACCTGATAAAATACGCCTAGGGCTCAGGGCCTCCAGTTGATCGTGCGATTTTGAAAATCGATCGTATATCGCAGCTCGCGCAGGAAATTCATGCCGAGCAGCCCCTCGTACGGGACGGGCGGTCCCTTTTGCTCGACGATGGCAACATCCAGGCCGGACTTTGTGTGCGGCCCCACCGATATGTAAGAAAGCCTGGCCCGGTGAACACTGAGCAACCCTCCGCCAGCAACCTGGCCCGTCATCTTTTGCGTCTGCGCCGCATTTATCCGCAACCTTTCAGCAACATCGGAATTTATCGAAGTGACTGTCGCGCCGGTGTCCAGAAGCAGGGTCGCCCGGACCTCGTTGCCGTCCTTTCCCAGAATGACCGGAACCAGCACCTGGTTTCCCAGGATGGTGACATTTGTCACCTCCGGGTCTTTTCCACCCACCGCCCTGTAGACAGGAGAAAAAGAATGGCCGCGTATGCCTTCAAGCAAACGGTTCGCCAGTTCCTTGTCGCGGCCTTTGAGCTGTTCATATTCCCCGATTGCTTCCGTTTTGTCGTCCAGGCTCACATAAACCATCCCCAGATTAAAGCGCACCGTCGAATTTTCCGGGTTGAGCGACAAAACCTTTCTGAAAGCCACGACGGCTTTTTCCAGTATAATCGTGTCGGAGGCGAACTCATTATCTCCGAGACCGAAGTACGCCCTGCCGAGCCATTCGTAGCCTTCCGCCGAATCGGGATGAGCCCTGACGAACATTTCAAACGCATCGGCCGCTTTCCTGAAGTCCCCCCTGGAATAATACATTTTTCCGTTATCTATCAAATCGCCCGCGAAAATTTCGGTAACTGACAAAGTTATGACAATGAGCACATTAATAAGAAAAGTCAGCCGCATTTGATTTTACCTCCAGGTCAGGCGGCAACAGGTTCTGTACTGTCACCGGATATTAAAGTCTCACAGGCAACATTATTTTTGCCTAATTTATCAATGAAAAAGCTGTTCACCGTCTTTTTTCATATTCTGAATTCTTCTCTTAATATTACCTTTCTTTGTTGCGGAAACAATTGGAAATAAGTATAAAGTTATTTCAAAGTCACTCTATCAATCTGCAAAAAAGAAAAGTTACGTCTTATAACAGTGAATCGGAGGAAATTCAATGTACCTGTACCAGACAACCTGTCATATCGTATCCGGCATGAGAACTTTAGGCGAGCAATCATACGACAAGACGCTGGACAGACACCTCAACAAAATGGGGAAAGAGAACTGGGAACTGGTTTCCGTCCAGAAAGCGACACAGGTACTGTCGCTCGACCCGATGGCAACCGCGGATTTTTCGGATGAGCAGCTGGATAATTATGTCTCTCCAAGAGAGGTTTTTGTCTTTTTCTGGAAAAAGCCGGTTTCACCCGCGGACCAGGACTGACACAGGATCGGTCCGGATTTTTCCTTATATTTCAACCAGATATCCAGCATCATTTAACAAGAGGTGCAAGAATGTCCGATAACCAGTTGACTCTCTTCAAGGGAAGTGACAAAGAACCCGCGAAACAGAAGGAAGCCGGCACCCGCTTTAAAAAAGGCAAGCTCTACATGCTGGGCATAAACGATCTGCGCACTGATCCTGAGCAACCAAGGAAACATTTTGACGAGGAAGCGCTTCTGGAACTGAAGACATCGATTGAAGCGCACGGCGTGCTCCAGCCGGTCCTGTTTCGCGTCAACGATAATGGAGACATTCTTCTGATTTCGGGAGAACGGCGATATCAGGCGGCAAAACTGGCCGGTTTGGCTGCCATACCAGCGATCTTTACCATGGGTGATCCAACGGAGCTGTCTCTTGTGGAAAATCTGCTCAGGGAGAACCTGACCGCCATTGAAGAATCCGAAGCGGTGCAGAATTTGAAGATGAAGCACGACTACCAGCTTGAGCAGTTGTCAAAAATCCTCGGCAAATCCGTGTCAAGCATATCCGAAATCATATCGTTAACGAACCTTCCGGACTCGGTCAAGGATGATTGCAGAAAAGACCCTAAGGTCGCGCGTAGCACACTGGTGGAAATAGCAAAGATGAGCAGTCCCGAAAAAATGACGGAACTATACAGGCGTTACAGGGAAAACAACCTTACACGGGATGACCTGAGAAGAAAATCGCGCAGGGGAAAACCGGCGGGGAAAACCGGCGGCTTCAGGTTCATAAGGACAAGCGTCCGGCGCATGAGCTCAATCGACGCGTCATCGTTGCTCCCACCGGAAAAGGATTCGCTGATTAGAGAACTGGAAAAACTGCAGGAAAATACCCTCAAATTATTAACTATACTGAGAAGTTAGTATTTTTCGGCATGCCGAAAGACTTTTGAAGAAAATTCCACATCGTTTATCATGTCGAAAAGCTCAGCAATTTCCACTCTTCATCATTTTGCCTATCACATTAAAAACACTTGACAGACTCACATTAAAATTATAATAAACAATATTATATTTATTATAATCAGTACACTATCAAATATAAATTATCACAATATAATTTTTTAAGCTTCAGTCGTTACCGGAGGGTTCCATTTTTTCAGAAATCACCGCCCCATTGCCATATGCTGACGGGATTCAGCATCTCATGGACGAACTGAAACGCCTGGATTTACTCATCCACCTCCAGGTGCTGTGCCAGCGGGGTGGCGATACGGACGATAATTTGCGTCAATTCAAGGGACTTGTCATATCAGACGGAGAAATCGAAGACTTGCTGGCCCGGTCGGTCGGGCGGGCAGTGATTGAACCACCGGACTCACCCCCTGACAGTGAGCGACGGACCATAGAGAAAATGCTTGCGGATTGCGAAGCCGAAATGGGAAAACGCAAGGCGGCTTCGTCCCTGGAAAATGTCTTTCTCCCCCTGCCGTTCCTTTCGGATATCTTTCAACTAACACCCTTTGAAGAACAGTGCCTTATCATCTGTCTCGCCATTGAACTGGACAAGAAGTACGCAAAATTCTACGGCTACCTGCATGATGACGTGACGCGCAGGCTGCCCAGCGTCGGCCTCGTGCTGGATATCTTCGGCGGATCATTCGAGGAGAAAATCGATGCGCGTCGCTTCTTTGACCGCTCCGCTCCGCTCATCAGATACCAGCTTCTTCATTTTGCGAAGGACTCGTCCGAAGGATCGCAGACGCTGCTTTCCAGGCCCTTGAATATAGACGAAAGAATAGCAAACCTGCTTCTGGACATCCCTTGCATCGACAACAGGCTGGAGGGCGCAGTCCGCTTTGCGGACGCCGATGAGAGACCGGATCTCGTTACACTGCCTTTGGAAACGCAGTCCCGATTGAAGGATTTTGCGTCTTCTCTTGTTTCGGGCAACAGGCCGGACAACAAAAATCTGGTTCTCCATTTTCACGGGCCATACGGAACCGGCAGGCACTCCATGGCGAAGTCAGTCTGCCGTTATCTTGGCATCCCTCTCCTGATCGCCGACCCGGCCGGTGTGTCCGACACAGGACTTTCCATGGAAGAATTCTTCCTTCTTGCCGGGCGCGAAGCGGCATTGCATTCCGCGGCGCTTTGCCTGAGCAATTTCGATTTACTCGTCGCTGTTCAGGACAATCATCGCAAAATAACATTTTTCAAGGAAACGGCGCGGCAATTCTCCCGCCTTGTTTTCCTGGTCGGGACCAGCCACTGGAATCCTCCGGAACGTTCCGATAACGAGATATTCCTGTCACTGGAATTTCCCGTCCCGGACGACGTAAGCAGAAGACAGTTCTGGGAAAATAAAAACGCGGATGTGGCACCGGTCGTGGACGGTATTGATTTCGGCGAACTGGCCGGCAAATTCCGCTTTACTCCCGGTCAGATACAAAACGCACTCTTTGCCGCAAGGGATATGTCACTCTGGCGGCACGGCTCCGCGGCACCGGTCAGTCCCGAAGATCTGCACGCCGCCTGCCGCAAACAGTCCCATTCTAAACTCGGTGCTTTGATATCAAAGATCGAACCGAAATTTGGATGGAAAGACATTATCCTTCCCGACGATCAGGCCTGGCAGCTGAGGGAAATCTGCGGTCATGCGAGATACCGGCATATTGTTTACGGGGAGTGGGGCTTCGACCGCAAGCTTTCACGCGGCAGGGGGCTCAATGCCCTTTTTTCCGGCCCTCCGGGAACCGGCAAGACAATGGCCGCCGAAGTGATTGCCAATGAGCTCGGTCTCGACCTTTTCAAAATCGACCTGTCCCAGGTTGTGAGCAAATACATCGGCGAGACGGAAAAGAACCTGGACATAATTTTCCGCGAGGCAGGAATAAGTAACGCCATACTGTTTTTCGACGAAGCCGATGCGCTTTTCGGCAAAAGGTCCGAGGTCAAGGACGCCCACGACCGTTACGCGAACATAGAAACGGGATATCTGCTGCAAAAGATGGAAGAGTACGAGGGAATAGCGATCCTTGCGACCAATCTGCGTTCAAACATGGACGAAGCCTTCATCCGACGCATGAATTTCATCGTTGACCTGCCGTTCCCGCGCGAAAGAGAGCGCCGCGCCATATGGGAGGGCATTTGGCCGGAAAGTACGCCGCGCAGTGAAGGGCTCGACCTTGATTTTGTCGCTCGCCGGTTTGAGATTACCGGGGGGAACATCCGCAATATCGCGCTCGCGGCCGCTTTCATGGCCGCGGATAACGGCGGGATAATCGACATGAAGCACCTGGTGAACGCGACCCGCCGCGAATACCAGAAAATGGGAAAAATCGTTTCCGAAGGCGAATTCGGCGAACATAAGCCGCAAGACGGCTGCTTTGCGGCGAAAGGTGAACGATGACGGGAAAAACCATCGACAGAGAACCGGGCATTTTGTCTGTTTACCCGAAAAGTTCAGAAAAAGATACAGACAGGAACATTCGCGGTTCGGCGCAATCAGTCCGACAGCCTGCTCTGTTTGCGGCCTGCATGGCCGGCCGGGCCGAAATTGCCGGGGTTTTGCCTCTTTTTGAAAATGCAGCCGTCGCAGCCGATATTCTGCGGACATTGCAGAGGGGCCCGGGCAACCGTTATGTACAGAGACTGCTGGCTTGCACCTCAGTTAACAACGGCGGCTTCCAGGTCCAGCCTGAAGTTGAAGACGCCATCCAGAGCGCAAAGGGGAGCGGACGCGGGCTGGACGGCGCGGCACGCTCCATCATGGAGCCGGTTTTCGGAGCCGACTTCAGCAATGTGCGGGTGCATACCGGACCGCAGGCGGATTCCCTCAACCGGACGTTGAGCGCCCGCGCTTTCACCACCGGCCGGGATATATTTTTCCGGGACGGTGAATACAACCCGGGAAGTTCGTCCGGACGGGACCTGCTGGCCCATGAACTGACCCATGTCGTTCAGCAGGGAGAAGGAATCCACGGCAAGTTTACCGTAAGCCGGCCGGGTGACGAATACGAGCAGGAAGCGAACCATGTGGCCGCGGCCATAACCCGGCATCTGCAGCGTCAGGAGTACTGAGGCACGACAGAGGAAAAACGGCCGGCAAATATTTCCGGGAACCGGTCCGCCGATCTCATTCAGAGAGATGGGATTGAGATGCCGGAAGAGATTTTCAGCATTGCCCGAAGAGGGTCCGCTGAAACTTGAAGCGGAACAAAGCAGGCGGGAGTCGCGGGTGACCGCCACATCCAGCGTGCAGGCGTCGGAACAGGTGTCCTGAGTTCAACGACGGGCGTCTGATTATTTTTGAAAAAACGCATTTCGGCAAACATTGAATAAAACCAGTGATCGGGAAGGTTCATGTTCGACGACCTCGACAGAACGCTAACTCAACTTCTCAAACAGGGACTGCCGTCCGGCGTGGTTCAGCAGGTCTCCATCAGTTTCGCGCCGCCGGACGACAGCTTTCCGCCCTCCTCCGTCTCCCTGCCGGCAATCGACCTGTTTCTCTACGACATCAGGGAAAACAGGGAGTTGCGCAGCAAGGAATGGGAACTGGAGCGGAGGAGCGACGGCACGGCATTGAGAAGGCGTCCTCCGGTACGGGTCGATTGTTCATACCTGATCACGGCATGGCCTTCGAAAGCCTCAAGCACGCCGGCCTACCACGAGCACATGCTTCTCGGCGAAGTGCTGAAAGTGCTTTTGCGATATCCGACCATTCCGGACCAGGTGCAGCAGGGAAGCCTGAAAGGACAGGATCCCGGGATGCCCGCCGCCACCATTCAGCCGGGCCAGCTGCAGAGCATGGGGGAATTCTGGCAGGCGCTGGGGGGAAAGGCGAAGGCCGCGCTGAACTATACGGTGACCATTGCACTGGAACCCTTCGATCCTGAAGACACCGGCCCGCTTGTTACGGACAAGTTGCTGAAATTCAGGCAGGGCGTGGACGGGAGTTAAGCAATGCCGACGTGGGAAACAGTTCGCCGACAAGTTGCCATAGGCGGCACCGTTACGGATGCCCTGACCGGCCGCCCACTGGCGGGAGCCGGATTATCGATCACCGCGCCCAACGTTTCATTGGACCTGACCACAGCAGCCGACGGTCATTTTCACGTTCTGGACCTGTCGGACGGCAGCTACACGGTGCAAGCCGGGCTTCCGGATGCCGGAAGCCGCTACGGCAAGGCACAGGCACAGGCCGTCGTTATCAGGGACGGAAGCGGAAAAATTAAAATGGCCGCGGTCGATCTCTCGCTAAGTCCTACTACCGTTTCGGGAAAAGTCACCATAAAGGGGGGGACTCCCCTGTCCATGGCGGAAATCAGCCTCAG
Organism: Geobacteraceae bacterium; assembly: GCA_035686205.1. GTDB lineage: Bacteria > Desulfobacterota > Desulfuromonadia > Geobacterales > Geobacteraceae > CAIWTU01. The sequence goes on along the minus strand of DASRZQ010000135.1, from coordinate 11,076 downwards.
GGGAAGCGGTGAGCGGGTTTACAGCGACAACGATGGAAATTATTGTTTATATGGAGTGGAAGCGGGAACCCGTCTTGTCCAGGTTTTTGCCCAGGGATATAAACCGGCTTCGCAAACGGTAAATCTGGTTGCCGCCGGTAATTCTGCAACGGCTGATTTCGCACTGGAAGCATCCTGACGCGATCTCGCCGCCAATTGAAAGATTCATTTTTTTAAAAGGGCAATTTTCTGCCGTTTTGTGGCTATAAAAGCGCTGTACTTCATCACACATTAAACAAGAGGGAGGAACGATCATGGCTTTAAGTTATCCATCGCCGGGAGTCTATGTTGAAGAAATTCCGTCGGGCAATCAGCCGATTGCCGGAGTCGGCACCAGCACCGCGGGTTTCGTCGGGGTAATTCCCGATACGATAAACGTCCCGGTTCTCGACCCCTCGGCCCCTGGTGATTCATCGGCCTCGCCGCCGGTACCCAAGGGAGTCAGGATTACCAATCCCACTATTTTCGTCGCCGGGACACCGAAACTGATAACGAACTGGACTGAATTTACGAATAATTTCGGTGATTATTCGACCGACGTCGACCAGAACAGGCTTTCACATGCCGTGTACGGCTTCTTCAATAACGGCGGCACGCGCTGTTTCGTCATGAGGTTTGATTCACTGACGGAGTTGCAGGACAGCAAGGCGTTGATCCCTTTCGAGGCAATCGACGAGATTGCCCTGGTCGCTGCGCCTGGAATCGACGACGCCACGGTTCAGGGCAACATCCTGGACCATTGCTACAACATGAAGGACCGTTTTGCCATACTCGACAGCGCGCCGGACATAACGGGCGACCTCACCGAGGCCAATATCAAGCGTCCGGGAGACAATAACTACGGCGCATTCTACTTCCCGTGGATCACATTGCTCGACCCGGCGACAAAGATCATGAACAAGGACAACCAGAATGTCGACGGTATGATCAACATCGGGCCGAGCGGCCACATCGCCGGCATCTATGCGCGGGTCGACACCACGAGGGGGGTGCACAAGGCTCCGGCCAATGAAGCAGTGATGGGCGCGGCGGATCTCAAATACCAGGTCAGCAAATCGATCCAGGACGGCCTCAATTCGTACGGGATCAACTGCATCCGGAACATGAACAACACCATCAAGGTGTGGGGCGCCCGCACCCTCGGCGGCGATGACAACGGGGAATGGAAATACATCAACGTCCGCAGGCTTTTCCTTTTCCTGCGGGAATCGATAGACAAGGGAACCCAATGGGTCGTATTCGAGCCCAATGACCAGGCGCTCTGGGCGAAGATCACCCGCAATGTCACCGCGTTTCTCACCATCGTCTGGCGTTCGGGAGCACTGTTCGGCACCACTCCGCAGGAGGCCTTCTATGTCAAGTGCGACGCGGAAACCAACCCTCCGGAGGTCCGCGACCAGGGCCAGGTGGTGACGGAAATCGGTGTGGCTGTAGTCAAACCGGCCGAGTTCGTCATCTTCCGCATCAGCCAATGGGCCGGACCCGGAAAATAACAGGACGGATCAGCAACGGAGAGAATGCCGATGAAAGTCTGGCGGAACGCATCCACAGGAACGCCGGGTGTCTACAGGTATGAGGAAACACCCGGCGCCGCGATAACCGGGTTGAGCAGCGGGATACCCCTGTTCATCGGCTATTCGGCGAAGGGCTTCCCGGCCGACCTCGGAGCTGCAGGGAAAATGTACTCGCCCTGCGGAATTAACTCGTGGTCACAGTTCGTATACGCCTTCGGCGATACCCTCGGCAAATACCTTCTTGCCTATGCCGTGCGCGGGTTCTTTTCCAACGGGGGGACGACCTGCTATGTCGTCGGAATCGATCCCGCAGATGCCCCGGATTTCCCCTCAGAGCTGATCCGGGTGCTCGCGGACATCCATGACCTGCCGGTTCTGGAAAACGTCGATCTCGTCTGTGTTCCCGACATCGTAATCTCCGGAGACAGGGAAACCGTCTGCGGACTTCAGCAGACCATTCTCGATTTCTGCCGGGGACGGGGCGTGTTCCAGGGCAGCGACCTGTTCTGTTTTGCCGTCCTCGATGCCGTTAAAACGGCCGATGACGCGGAAGTCACATCGCAGAGGATGTCCATGTCGTCTCCCGACGGCGCCCTCTATTACCCCTGGATCAGGCTGGCGGACGGCCCGGCGGCAAGCGGGGGTTTTGTCCCCCCATGCGGCCATATCGCGGGCATTTACGCGCGAAGTGACAGCAAGACCGGCGTCCACAAGGCGCCGGCAAACGAAATTATCGAAGAAGCTCTGGATATCGGCGCCGACATCACGGACGCCGTCCAGGACCGGCTCAATCCCGACAACATCAACTGCCTCCGCTCGTTTCCTGGCAGGGGCATCCGGGTCTGGGGTGCTCGAACGCTCAGCACGGACGCCGACTGGCGTTACATAAACGTTCGCCGGTTATTTCTCGCGGTCTGCCGGTGGGCGGAAAAAATCCTTGCGGACATGGTTTTCGAACCCAACGATATCCGCCTTTGGATGCGGGTTACCAGGGAATTGAACACATGCCTGACCGACCTCTGCAGACAGGGGGCTTTTGCCGGGGAAACCATCGAGCAGGCCTTTTATGTCAAATGCGATGCGGAAACAAATTCCGCCGATATCCGGGACCACGGTGAACTTGTGGTGGAAATCGGCCTGGCAGCCGCAATCCCCGGAGAATATATCGTTGTTCGCATCATACAGACCGAGGGAGGAACGTCGATTACTTCATCTGCCGATTCCGGGACGGATTCCACACCAAAGGCGCAACCGTACCGGGACAAAATTGCTCCCGATGTCGCCATAACAGAATAAACAACCATAACCGCCGGTCATCCGGCGAGTCAGCTCAAGGAGGATACACTCATGGCAACTGGAGACAGGAAAGATCCTTATCGTTCGTACAACTTCCTGGTGGAAATCGACGGCATAACGCGGGCCGGGTTTCGCGAGTGCTCGGGACTCGATTCCACCCAGGACCCCATCGACTACCGTGAGGGGGGCGAGGCGCTCCATGTCCGGAAACTGCCCGGACTGGTGAAATATTCCAACATTTCTCTCAAGCGCGGCATCACCGACGACGCGGAATTGTGGGACTGGCGGAAAAAGGCTATGGACGGAACGGTGGAGCGCAAAAACGGCTCGATCATCCTCCTGGATGATACCGGCGCGGAAAAACTGCGCTGGAACTTCGTCGAAGGCTGGCCGACCAAGTGGACGGGCCCCACGTTCAACGCCACGGGGAACGAGGTCGCCATCGAAACGCTGGAAATCGTTCATGAAGGGGTGACCAAGGCATGATGCTGCAGACCGAATTTCCGTTTACCCTGCCCAGGGGGTACGTGGACGCCGAAGGAAACCTCCATCGCGAGGGGAGCATGCGCCTGGCGACGGCCTTCGACGAGATCGCGCCCATGAAGGACCCCAGGGTCCAGGCGAACCCGGCCTACCTGGTGATTATCCTGTTTTCCAGGGTGATCACCAGGCTGGGAAGCCTGTCCAACCTCAACCCGAAGATAATTGAAGGCCTGTTTTCGGCGGACCTTGCCTTTCTCCAGGATTTTTACCGGCGGATAAACGAGTACGGTACTTCCAGGATGGAGGTGAGCTGTCCCCACTGCGAGGGTAAATTTGAAGTAGAGGTAAACGGACCGGGGGAAACATAGGCTACCCCTCGGAGAGGCTGTTCGAGGAGGTAGCCTACATCGCATACCACTTCCACTGGCCGTATGAGACGATCATGGGAATGGAGCACCGGGAGCGATGCCGCTGGGTGGACGAAATCGCGGGCCTCAACCGGCGGATTAACGAAGAATAGGCGGAAAGGAAGTCTCCATGGCACTGGGTTTCGGAATTGACGCCAAGTTGAATATTGATGTTCTTGTGGGAATGGGTAAAAACCTGGTATCCACGGCGCTGGGTTTGAATGGCGACCCTTATTTGAATTTCAATTTTCTCGTGGAAATCGAAGGCCTGCTGGTCGGGGGATTCACCGACGTCACCGGCCTGCAGGCGGAAATTGAAACCCACGAATATCGCGAGGGGGGACTGAACGACTACATTCACCGTCTCGCCGGTCCGGTCCGCTACCCTTCCAGCCTGGCCCTCAAGCACGGCCTGACCGATTCCACGGTTCTCTGGGAATGGCACAGGGATGTCCGGAGCGGCATCATCGAACGGAGGAACGTAACCATCATTCTTTGCGATACAACGGGCCTTCCATCCGCTTCCTGGACCCTGGAAAAGGCTTATCCGGTCAAATGGTCCGGACCGGACCTCAAGGCGGATTCCAACACCGTCGCCGTGGAATCCGTGGAACTCGTTCATTGCGGGTTTGCACCCGCCTGACAGAAATGGAAATGAACACGGAAAACAATTCTCTTGAACGGGCGGTAATCGGCAGATATACGGACCAGTCCGTCCTTGGCCGGACAGTTTCGTTCCTGCACCGGACGACACGTCCGGGGCTGGTCGGCGAAAATTGTCTTTCGTTTGCCCGTAACCTGACACAGCGATGGAAATGTGGCGGAGATTCCGTGGTTTCTTCCGGACGCTCCCTTCCCTTCCTGCGAAGAGCTTTCCGCGCCGGGTCGGAAAGCACCACCGGCGGACATAACTTTCCCGAAACAGGACCGGTACCGCGTCCGGCGACGCGCACCGTTTTTCCGCCTCTGCGCGACAACGTCCCTGCAAACGGACAGCAATTAAGAAGAAAGGCAACTTCCAGCGGCGGCTCAATTTCCGCCTCGTCCGTTGCGGGCACGACAGACAGCAAAGAACGGTCTTTATCGGACACGGTGTCAACTGACGCGGCGGGGAATCTACACGGACCGGACGGACAGAAGGCGTCAACCAACGAACCGGTAACGATCTCCGCTTCCGAACAGGCAACCGGTCGGGAAGGGAAAATCTTCACCAAACCAAATCCGGAAGAAACGAAATTCTCTGCCGGCCGTACTTCGGCGGCTGAACTGCCGTCATCCGACACCGGCATGACCGATATGTCGACGCAGATTATAAAAAGGCACCAGCCGCCGTCACCGCCGCGGAAGCTGCAACCGACAGGTGATAATTTTCATTTCCTTCAGGGAAATGGTGATCGTTTCAGGTCGATCTCGGCATCACATCAGCACATGTTACGGGAAACACCGTCGGCCAGGCAGAATACGGTACTCAATCGAAAAACAACGAAGTTAACTTTGCACGGGAACGACCATAAGCTCCCGGAAAGCCGTGTGTCCCGGCAGGCGGCTGAAATAACCGGCAAAACCGGGAACCACTCCGAAAACCCGCGAGCAGGAATAATGCAACCTGCAGGCAAAAAAAGTGAAAAGGATGTCGGGATAGGCAGCATGCCCGTAAATGAATTATCCGGATCCCGCATGTTGCTGACCGCTCCCCTGTTAACAAGGGAGCAGGCCCGGTCGACCGGATCCGGACCTTTACTGATGCGCGCAGAAACGGACAAGAGGGAATCCCCCTTCCTTCAGTTTTCGGACTTTCAACTTTCCGGAAGCAATAGCGGACAGGCTGCTGGGAGATGGATTCAAAGGGCTGTCGCATTGTCCCGATCAGGAGAACATTCTTCCAGCCTGCCCCTTCCTCGCAGTGCCTTGACGAAGACAGCTGATACCATGACGGAACCTGCCGGAACAGGCGCTTTGGTTGCTGGAAGTGAATCTGCATACGCATCTAGCCTTCTGACAGTAAAGGCGGATTACATATCCGGATCATGCGCAAATATTAATGCCGGCCTTGCAAATTCAATTTTCCGTGCGGCAATGGGCGCCACAAGGAACACCGTGGATGCATTCCTGCCCTTAACTGCCCGCGGAAATTCCGGAATCATGGAGGGAATTTTCCGCCGCCGGTCCGCAATGCCTTTTGCGCCGGGCATGGACAGGCTGCAAACGATGCAAATGCACGGGATACAAAGCGGACATTTGAGCGGATTTCCACTGACGGCGGGAAGCCGGCAAGGCCCGACCGGGAACGTATCGGATTCGCACGGCCGCGAAACCGGCTATTCCGGCCATCCGTGTCCCCCTCTCTCCGGCGGTCAGCCACGGATTGAACCGGCGAATGCCGCTGCTCGCATGAAGCAGGAAAGACAATCCGGCCCGCGGAAAATTTTGCCGCTAATCAACAGGAAGGAACATGCCGACACGGGTGCTCGCGAAACGGGTAGCTGCGACACAACGGCAGCAGTTGCGGGTCGACATGATGCGAACGCTTACTTGCAGAGAACTGCCTCGCAAAACGGCGGAACAGCCACATCGACCGAACCGGCAGCGAACTCTTCATTGACCGGACCGACGACTGTCGCTAATCCCGCCGTTTCCTTCGACCTGGAAAGAATAGCGGACGAAGTATACCACATCATAGAGCGGCGGCTGATTGCCGAAAAAGAAAGAAAAGGCTTGTAGAGAGGCTGCGTATGATACTGGAAAAAGCCACAATACAATTGATTTACGGCGGCAACGGCGACTCGTTCCAGGTGCTGTTCAACCCGAACGAGTATCGCCTTTCCGCCAACAACCAGTTCTCCGAAGTCGCCATACCGGGGCTTCCCTCGCCGCCTATCCAGTACATCCGGGGCAGTGCGCGCACCCTGTCCATGCAGCTCTTTTTCGATACCTACGAGGACGGTTCCGACGTGCGGGATTACACTAGCGACGTTATTGGCCTGATGGACATCGACCCGGACCTGCACGCGCCACCCGTCTGCCTTTTTACCTGGGGCGACCTGAACTTCCTCGGCATCCTCGAACGGGCCGAGCAGCGCTTTACCCTGTTCTTTCCCAACGGCATTCCGGCGCGGGCAACGATTGACGTAACGTTCAAGGAATTCGCCGATCCCGGCCTGCAGGCGGGCAGGAACCGTTCCGCCAATTTCGACAAACGATATGTGGTCCGGCGCGGCGACACCCTGTGCGGCATCGCCGCCGCCCAGTATGGCGACCCGAAAAACTGGCGTCCGGTAGCGGAAGCCAACGGCATCGACAATCCCCTGGCGCTGGCGCCGGGAACGGTTCTGAAGATCCCGGCGATCGAGTAAATATATGGCCAACGGGACACCACAGGAATATATTCCCCGGTTCGTTATCACCGTCGGCGGCACGGTGCTCGAGCACGGCTTCACCGTCGATGTGCAGTCAGTATCGGTGACCGACAATTGCAACGACGCCGACAGCTTCACTTTTTCCCTGCGGGACCGTTATCCCGATCCGGACAGGGCGCGCTTTCCGGCAAGCGGATCGCTGGAGTGGATGGACAGCGGCCTCCTTGATGAAGGCAAGGAAGTGGAAATCGAATACGGCTGGCGCGGCGGCGACATGCAGAATTTCGTCGGGGTGATCACGACGGTCAGTCCGTCATTCCCCGAAAGCGGCGTGCCGGTCATCCATATCCAGGGGAGGAGCCTGTTCGACCGGCTGAACAAGCAGTGCAAGAACAAGGCGTTCAATTCGAAAACCGACAGCGACATTGCCGCGGAAATCGCGGCGCTGCCGGAGATCGGCCTCGACTCAAGCGTTGACACGACAACGGCCGAACATCCCCTGTTGTCGTCGGAAAGCGGCACCTACGCCAACATACTGCGAAAGCGGGCGGACCGGATCGGCTATGAACTCGTCGTCAAGGAAAAGACCCTTTATTTCGAGCAGCCGCGTTATCTGGTTAATAAGGGTCCGGTAATGACCCTGGAGTGGGGAAGAAGCCTGAAGAGCTTCACCCCGACTCTTTCGACCTACAAGAAAGTTACCCATGTCACGACGCGGGCTTCCCAGACCTCATATGCAAGGGGCAAGGACGCCCTGGAAGGAAGCGTGGGTCCCGGAGACGAAGGGGCGAAAATGGGAAATGAGACGGCATCGGAGATAGCGCAACGGCTCTCGGGAAAGAACGAGATTTTCCTCGATGATCACTCGGCCGTTTCCCAGGAGGAGGCCAATCTGATGGCCAAGGCCCGGCTTGAGGCAAGCTCGCTCGATTTCATAGCCGGCAGCGGCGCCTGCAACGGGAACCCGCTTCTCATGGCCCGGACGGTTATAGAGTTGAAAGGACTGGGCAAAAGGTTCAGCGGCATTTATTACGTCACACAGTCTACCCACACTATCGACGGAAGTGGTTACCGGACCAGCTTTCAGGTGAAAAGGAACGGAATATGAGCATCATCGATCTCATGCATACGGCGGCGAATACGGCGGATAACCGGCGCTCGCGGGTCAGCGGCGTAGTCGTGGGCATCGTCATGGACAACAAGGACCCGGACAACCTGGGAAGGGTCAAGGTGGATTTTCCCTGGATGGCGGACTCTTCAGCCGACGTCTCAGTTACGGGCAGTGACGACCGGGCGCACAGCTACTGGGCCCGCATCGCCACTTTGTCCGCCGGGAAAAACCGCGGCTCTTTTTTCATCCCGGAAGTGGGAGACGAGGTGCTGGTGGCGTTCGAGCACGGCGACATCAACCGCCCCTTCGTGCTGGGCGCGCTCTGGAACAGCGACGACCAGCCTCCGTTGGCGATGGACAGCAACGGAAAAAACAACGTGCGCTCCATCCAGTCGCGCAGTGGACACGTCATCACCCTGGATGACGATTCCGACAACAAAAAGGAGAAGATCCTGATCAAAAGCCAGGGCGGGCACCAGGTCACCCTGGACGACGACGGCGGGCAGGGAAAGATAGAAATAAATACGGCATCGGGACACGCGATGACCCTGGACGACGCGGGCGGCAAGCTGACCATTGCCGACAAACGCGGCAACAAGCTGGAGCTCGATGCCAATGCCGGTTCGCTGGCGGTACAGGCTTCCGGCAATACCGACCAGAAGGTGGGCGGAAACCTGACCATCAACGTCAGCGGCAGCGCCACGCTTACCGCGCCGTCGGGTATCACCATCGACAGCTCCAGCGTCAAGCTGGGAACCGGCGCGTCGCTCGCCCTGGTGAATGAAACCATGTTGACCATTTTCAACACCCACTTTCATGTCGGCAACATGGGGGCGCCCACATCCCCGCCGACCGTGCCGGCCGTTCCCGGTTCACAGTCGACGATTTTCAGCAAGGGGGCGTAACATGGGTGAAGAGTTTCTAGGCAAAGGATGGGCTTTCCCTGTCAGGGTACCGGATGCGGGGGGCGAGATCGTTTTCTCCAGTGAAGAGGAAAAGATCGCCCAGTCCGTCCTGATCATCCTCGGTACCGCGCCCGGAGAACGCCTGATGCGGCCGGACTTCGGCTGCGGCATCCATGACTATGTCTTTGCGCCGAATAATGTCCGAACCGCCGGGCTGATCCGGTACCATGTGGAAGAAGCGCTGAACCGGTGGGAGCCTCGCATCGATCTGCAGCAGGTCCGGGTGCAGCCCGACCCCGGCAACCCGGCGGTCATCCTCATCACCATCGATTACCGGGTGAAGTCGACCGACAGCCGGTACAACATGGTCTATCCCTTTTACCTGGAACGGGGGCAGGAATCGTGAGCGACGGATACCTTGATATCACTAACATTTCCGGACACCAGTTTATTCTCGATGCCGGGGCAAAAACCCTGACCATCATGAACCCGGGCACGACGCAGCAACTGACGCTGGATGACAAGAACGGAACCATTTCCATTACCGATGGCGCAGGAGACAAACTGATTTTCGACGCAAAGCAAAAGTCGCTAACGATCGACTTTCAAACCACCATAACCATCCAGGTCGAGAACGGTACCCTGAACTTGTCCGCCACCGGGTGCATCTCAATTTCTTCGCCGGGATTGATCACGGTGAACAGCCCTTCCATAAATCTGGGAGGCGACGCAACCCTGGCGCTGGTCAACGAGAATCTGCTTTCGTGTTTCAACGACCACGTCCATGAAATTGTCACCCTGGGATCGACGGAAAAGCCGACTGCACAGGCAACGACAGGTGACTGCCTGACACAGAAAATAAAGGGGAAGTAATGAGCACTCCGCTGCCAACCGTCTATCGGAAATCTTCCGACGAAATCGTCAACGATATCATCGACGATCTCAAGAACGCGCCGCTGCAGTGGCAGCCATCCGCACCCGCTGGCGCGGGCGAGACGCTGGCGCGACTGTTCGGACGGCTGGCCGATATCATGATCACCCGACTGAACCAGTCGCCGGAGAATTATTTCCGCACCTTCCTCAATGACGCCGGTGTCGATCTGCTGCCCCCGCGCCCCGCGTCGGCCGAAGCGACATTCTTCCCGGCTAAGGATGCACCGCCGGTCATCGGCATACCCGCGGGAACACAGATTGCCGCCAAAAAAACGGCGAATCGGCCGGAGATCATATTCGAAACCGGGCGGGACCTGAATGTCACCAGGGCCGACCTTACCGCCTGTATCGTCGTGGATCCCATCAATACCAGCGACCGGACGGCGGCGGCACTGGGAATGGAGACCGAATCTTTTGCCGCTTTCCAGGGCGAAACGCCGCGGAAACGGATCTTTTTCCTGGGCGATGACGCGCTCTTTGCTTTCCACGATGAGCAAAGCCGCAGCAATGCCGTCATTACCCTCGATTTTACTTTCTCCGTCCCGGGCCGTCCCGATCTGGACGGCTGGCAGCTCAAATGGTTCTGGTTCGACGGTCAACAGACAGTCGAATTCAGCGCCGACTCTATTCAGGACCTGACCCAGGGATTCAGCAGCAACGGGACCGTCACCTTCGGCAACCTTCCCGACATGCAGCCGGACAAAGAGCACTCGGCCTGGCTGTCGTGCGAGTTGACCGGGGGAACGGGGCGAGACCATCTGCCCGTCATCGGCAATGTCACCGGCTCGCTGGTCGTGCCGCACGCAACCGTTTCCAAGCCGGTCGACACGGCATTCAGCGCCATCCATTCGGGAACGGCCTTCATTTCCCTTGACCCCGCCGGTGAATTCTTCCCCATCGGCCAGCGTCCGGAACGGCTCGACGATTTTTTCCTGAAGATTGATGAAGCCTATTGCACGCCGGGCGTGAATGTGGAAATCGAGTTCGACCTCGTTGGAGTTCCGGACGTCACCCCGCCAATGTCAAGCAGTC
>DASRZQ010000134.1:0-3667 GCA_035686205.1 Geobacteraceae bacterium | reverse complement strand
ACCCTCTGCATCTTGGCCGTCCCTGGAGGCAGGAACAGCATGTCGCCCGCGCCCAGCAGCGTCTCAGCGCCGTTGCAGTCGAGGATGGTGCGGGAGTCGATCTTCGAGGAGACCTGGAAGGAGAGACGGGCCGGGAAGTTGGCCTTGATCAGGCCGGTAATGACATCCACCGAAGGCCTCTGAGTGGCGAGGACCAGGTGTATGCCGGCGGCGCGCGCCATCTGCGCCAGCCTGGCGATTGACTCCTCCACCTCGCGCCCGGCTACCATCATCAGGTCGGCCAACTCGTCTACGATGACCACGATATAGGGAAGATGGCCGTGCTCCAGCTCCTCGTCCTTCTGCAGGAATTCCTGGATCGCGGCGTCATTGGCCTCTTCGGGTTCCTCGACCACTTCGTCGACGACTATGATCCCGCCTTCCTCTTCCTCCTTCGCTTCCCGCTCCAGTTTCTTGTTGTAGGAATCGATGTTGCGGACGCCCTTGTCGCTCATCAGGCGGTAGCGGCGCTCCATCTCCTTGACGGCCCATTTGAGGGCCAGCGAAGCCTTTTTCGGGTTGGTCACGACCGGCAGCAGGAGGTGCGGAATGCCCTCGTAAATGGACAGCTCCAGCATCTTCGGGTCGACCATGATGATGCGCACGTCCTGGGGGGCCGCCGTGTAGAGGATGGACAGGACCATGGTGTTGATGGACACCGACTTGCCGGATCCGGTCGCGCCGGCCACCAGCAGGTGGGGCATGCGGGCAAGGTCGGTCACTATCGGGTGGCCTTCTATGTCCTTGCCGAGGGCCATGGGGAGCTTCATTTTGCCCCGGTGGAAATCCTCGCAGTTGAAGATTTCTTTCAGGAACACCATTTCCCGTTCGCGGTTCGGCAGTTCTATGCCCACCACGCCCTTGCCGGGAATCGGCGCGACGATCCTTATCGAGAGCGCCTGCAGGGCCATGGTCAGGTCATCGGACAGGCTGGATATGCGGTTCACCTTTATGCCGGGACCCGGGGCGAATTCGTACATGGTGATGACCGGTCCCGGGCATATTTCCACAACTTCCCCCTCAACGCCGAAATCCTTCAGTTTCTTTTCCAGGAGCTTCGCGTTCATGGCGAGGACTTCCTTGTCGTGGCGCTTCTGCGTAGCGGGAGGAGCGTCAAGCAGAGACAGGGGCGGCATCCGGTAGGTGCCGTCTCCCTTGACGAACTCGAACGCCTCCTGCACGGGGGCGGCCTTCTTCTCGTCTTTCTGCTTCTCTTTTTTCAGTACGGGGGCCGGGGTCGGAGGGGCCACGGTGGCGGGCCGTATCTGCGGAGTAGCGCGCTCCGGGCGTTTTCCCTTCATTTCATTCTTCAGTTCCCGGTTCAGCGCCCGTTTTTCAAGGTAGCGGGACCAGCGGGCGTGAAGGGCAGAGAACCCCCATCCGGCGAACAGGACAAATGAGAAACGGGACAGAACGATAATGGAAACCGCGAAAAGGGGGAGCAGGACCAGCAGGGCGCCGGAAACCCCGAGCCAGCGTTTCAGGAAATCATGGGCCGCGGTTCCAAGCCAGCCGCCGGTTTGCATTTTCTGGCCGAGGAAAATAGTCGTTTCATTGCTGAATAGAAAAGAAAAAATCGAAGACAGCGTAACAAGGAAAAGGAAAAAGGCGATGCCCTTGTGCACGAGCCAGCGCAGCTCCTTGAAACGAAGGAGTTTGTAGGAAAGGAAGAGCAGTCCCGCCGGAATGGCATACGAGGCCAGGCCGAAGAGCTGCAGGAGAAACTCTCCGACATTGGCGCCGAGCTTGCCTCCGAAATTGTGGACCCCCGTTTCCGATGTGTAGGTATTAAACGAAAGGTCACTGGAATTGAAGGAAAGCAGGGCGATCAGGAGAAAAAGCCCGAAAGCGCCGAGAAGAATCCCCTTCACTTCTTTCTGCAATTTGTCTTTTTTTACGTTTTCCATAATAAACCCGACAAAAGGCCAAGGGCCGAGGGCGCAAGGAAAATCCGGAAAAATCCTTAAGCCTTCAGCCTGTTGCCCGCCTTTCAGATTTCCATAATCACCGGCAGTATCACCGGCCTCCGCTCGATGGTCTTGTTGAAGAAGCGGCGCAGGATGCGGCGCACCTCCATTTTCACTTCGTTCCAGTCGCCCATGACCTCGATGTTGTGCACCGACAGGGTGTCCAGCACCACTTTCCTGGTTTCGTCGAGGAATTCCTGGCTTTCGTCTTCGAACACGAATCCGCGGGTTACGATGTCCGGACCGTATATAATTTCCCCCGTCGCCTGGTTGATGGCGATGATGACTACCACCATCCCGTCCCGGGAAAGGTGCTTGCGGTCTTTCAGCACCACTTCGCCCACGTCGCCGATTCCCTTGCCGTCGACGAAGACCCGCCCCGATTCTTCCGATCCGGCGATCCCGCCCCGGCCGTCCGCGAATTCGATCACGTCCCCGTTTACCGCGAGAATGCAACGGTCCTCGGGAATGCCGACATTCCGGGCGAGGCGTACGTGTTTCACCAGGTGGCGGTATTCTCCGTGGACCGGAATAAAGTAACGGGGCCTTACCAGGTTGAGCATCAGCTTCAGTTCTTCCTGGCTTGCATGGCCGGAAACATGAACTTCCGACACCTTCTCGTAATAAACCTCGGCCCCCCGCCGGTAGAGATGATTGATCAGGTCCGAGATCGTCTTTTCATTCCCCGGAATGAACTTCGACGAAAGAATTACCGTGTCGCCCTTTTCCAGCCTGATCTGCTTGTGGTCGTCCATGGCGATCCGGGTCAGGGCGCTCATCGGCTCTCCCTGGGAACCGGTGGTTATCATGCAGACCTCTTCCCTGGGCAGCCTGTTCAGCTCCTTGAGGTCAATCAGCGTTCCTTCGGCTATTTTCAGGTAGCCGAGTTCCCTGGCTATCTGGACATTGGCCAGCATGGAACGGCCGTTCAGAAGCACCTTGCGCCCGCAGCGCGCCGCGGCGTCCACCACCTGCTGGACGCGGTGGATGTTGCTGGAAAAGGCGGCCACGATGATGCGCCCCAGGCACCCGGGAAAGATGTCCTCGAACGCGTCGCCTACCAGTTTTTCCGAAAGCGTGTACCCTTCCCGCTCGACGTTTGTGGAGTCCGACATCAACAGCAGCACGCCTTCGTCACCGTAGCGGGAAAACGTGGCAAGGTCGGTAAGCTGGCCGTCGACCGGGGTCTGGTCAAGCTTGAAATCGCCGGTGTGCATCACCACTCCTTCAGGAGTGCGGATCGCCAGCGCGCAGCCGTCCACAATGGAGTGTGAAACCCTGATGAATTCAACGGTGAAGGAGCCCAGGGTAATCACGTCCCTCGGCTTCACCACGATCAGCTCTGTCCTGGAATCCAGGTGGTACTCTTCCAGCTTTTCCCTGACGAAACCCAATGTGAGGGCCGTCCCGTAAATAGGAGGTGAAATGTCTTCGAGAACGAACGGAAGGGCGCCGATATGGTCTTCATGCCCGTGGGTGAGCAGTATCGCGCGGACTTTATCGCGCTTTTCCCTGAGGCTGGAAATGTCGGGGATGACCAGGTCGATGCCGAGCATGTGCGGCTCCGGGAACATGAGGCCGCAGTCGATTATGACAATGTCGTCGCCATATTCGAGGACCATCATGTTCAGGCCGATCTCACCCAGCCCCCCAAGGGGGAT
>DASRZQ010000133.1:0-3005 GCA_035686205.1 Geobacteraceae bacterium | reverse complement strand
GTTATCAAGGAACCGAACTGCATCCCGATTCACTGATCCAGGCGTATTACCGTCTGCTCAACTGCGGATTCCGTCCCGGTCTGGCAGCTGGCACCGACTATCCGTGCAATGGCAAAGGAGCGTTGGGGGACATGCTGACATATGTCAGGGTGTCCGGACGCCAGTTGACCTACCGCGGCTGGATCGAGGGAATTGCGCGGGGAAGGACCGTCATATCGCGTAACGGCCATAACGAATTCCTGGATTTGAGAGTGAACGGCAGCGCGACGCCGGGAGACGAGGTCAAATTGGCCGGCCGGGGAAATGTGGAAGTAAGAGTCGTCTGGACGGCGAAGCAAAATATTGACGGCTTGCTTGAACTGGTCTGCAATGGCGCGGTTGTGGCCAGGAAACGGGCCTACGTAAAGCCCGGCGCTCCTGTGATATTTAACGCCAGGGTGGATTTTGCCAGAAGCGGGTGGCTCGCCGCCAGGAGAATGGGCGCCAACGGACATCAGGTACATACGGCGGCAGTGTTCGTAACGGTGAACAATGCACCGGTGCGGGCCAGTGTGGCGGACGCGGAATTTTACGTGGAATGGATGGACAACCTGCTGGAAAAAACGTCGCCGGGAGGGGCATGGAGTTCATACCTGGTGAAGAGCCGGGCCGCGGCGCGGGAAAGGTACCGGGCCGCAAGAGAAGTTTACAGGCAAATAGCGGTGGATGCTGGTAGAGCGAGGGCTGTGCCGTCCGTCATTGCCGGCCGGGCGCGGGCGAGGAAGTGATCCGCCGCGGGCCGGATGACTTTGCCTGTTTTTTCAATTTAACCGTGGATGACGGGGTTTGTATATGAGAACTGTTATGTCGAGGAAATGGATAATGCGTTCATTCCTTGTGCTTGCGGTATTTGCGGTGTCTTTTGCCCTGCAGTTCCTGCCGGGAACCGTCAGAAACACGTCCAGGGACAGCGACAGTCCCGTCTGCCCCGAACAGACAAGCGCCACCTCCGGTCACGCCGGGACCGCCTGGTGTCCCGTGTCCGTCCCAAGAACGTCGGGGCCGATACTGGTCCTGACTTCAGCTTCGAACCCTTTCAGCGGCTATTATGCGGAGATCCTCCGGAACGAGGGCTTCAACGAATTTGTCGTGGGCGACATTTCATCGATAACATCGAAGATGCTCGGTCCTTATGACGTGGTAATTCTCGGAGAAGTGCCGCTGACAGTATCCCAGGCCAGGACCCTCAGCGACTGGGTAAAGGCGGGCGGTCGCCTGATAGCCATGCGCCCGGACAAGAAACTCGCCGGCCTCCTAGGCCTGACGGACCTGTCGTCGAACCTCGCGAACGGTTACATCCTTGTAAAAACGGATTCGGGGCCCGGAGAGGGAATCGTAAACCAGACCATCCAGTATCACGGTCCGGCGGACCTCTACGGGCTGAACGGTGCAACAAAAATCGCTACCCTGTACTCCGACGCACTGACAAAGACTTCCAACCCGGCCGTCACGCTGAATGCCGTCGGCACGATGGGCGGCCAGGCGGCCGCGTTTACCTACGACCTGGCCCGCTCGGTCGTGTATACCAGGCAGGGCAACCCGGCATGGGAGGGGGAGGAACGTGTCGGAAATCCTCCGGTCCGTCCAAGTGACCTTTTCTACGGCGCCGCAAGCTTCGATCCGGAGCCCGACTGGATCGACATGAACAAGGTGTCCATCCCCCAGGCCGATGAACAGCAGCGCCTGCTGGCCAACCTGATCATCACCATGGACTCCGGCAAAATGCCCCTGCCCCGTTTCTGGTACCTGCCGCGCGGCCTTCCGGCGGTGATAGTCATGACTGGAGACGACCACGGATGGGGAGGAGGCGGTACGGCGGGGAGATTTTCGGTATACATGGCCATGAGCCCCCCCGGCTGCTCCGTCGAGGACTGGGAATGCATCAGGAGCACGTCTTACATTTTTCCCGGAACCAGGCTGAACAACGAACAGGCATCCGCTTTTAACGCGGCCGGTTTCGAGATCGGGCTTCACGTGAATACCAACTGCGCCGAATTTACACCTTCTTCCCTGGAATCAGCCTTCGACGACCAGCTTATTAAATGGAGCGAAAAGTATTCCAGCCTGCCCCGGCCGGTCACCAACCGCACGCACTGCGTCGTCTGGAGCGACTATGCTACCCAGCCCATCGTGGAGTTTGACCACGGGATGCGGCTGGATACGACTTATTACTACTGGCCGGGGAGCTGGGTGGCAAACCGTCCCGGTTTTTTCACCGGCTCCGGCATGCCCATGCGGTTCGCCGATTCGGGCGGCCACCTTATCGATGTTTACCAGGCGGCCACCCAGATGACCGACGAGTCGAGGCAGACATACCCTTTTACCGTCGATACCCTGCTGGACAGGGCGATCGGGCCGGAAGGGTACTATGGAGCTTTCGTGGCCAATATGCACACTGATAATCCCAAATCCGTCGCATCCGACGCCATCATACGCTCGGCGATGAAAAGGAAGATCCCGGTTATCTCCGCCCGCCAGTTGCTTAAATGGCTGGACGGCCGCAATTCATCCTCATTCAACGGCGTGGTCCGGAAAGGAAACAGTCTGCGCTTTTCGATCAGTGTCGGCCGGGGCGCGAACGGGCTTGTGGCGATGGTTCCGGAGACAAAATGGGGAAATGTTGCCGGTATCAGTCGCAACGGAAGCCCGGTTCCTTTCAGGACCGTCAAGGTCAAGGGGATCCGCTATGCCTCGTTCAGGGCGGCCCGCGGGGAATACCAGGTCAGTTTTGTCCCGGAATCGTACGGCAGCTGGTCGGCGAAGCCTTCTCATCAGGCGGCTCAACCGCTTTTTGATCAGTGAATATTATTTAGTGAGGTGTCGGTTACATATTTTACATAATCAGGTTATCTTCTCAACCCCATCCCCACCCTGACCCTCCCCTTGAAGGGGAGGGAAATGAGCATTTACTCTTCACCCAAGAAAACCTCTTCACCCAAGAAAACCTCTTCACCCCAACGGTTGCA
>DASRZQ010000132.1:0-6482 GCA_035686205.1 Geobacteraceae bacterium | reverse complement strand
CAGGCTGAGGAGGTTCGTGAAGATCGGCGGGGAGATGGTTTCGCTGGTCCGGGTCGAGGATGTGCTGGAGAAATTGCTGCACGAAGACGTTTCCTGCTGCGTGGTCGAGGTTCCCGATCATATCAGGGGCTCCAGAATCGTAGCCGCCGTCACGCGGAAGCTGGACGAGAAGGAGACGCTGGGCGAGATGTCCCGGCATCTCCCCAATATCGCCCTGCCCAGGCAGTTCGTGGTCATCGACGAACTGCCGAAGATGGGCAGCGGAAAGATCGACTTCCGCACGGTTACTGATATGGTGCGGGATATGATTCAGGGGACTTAGGGGGAATGACGAACTTGGGTGGTAATTCCGAATAGTTATTTTCCGGCATTACGCGTCGAGCCGGCTCCGGTCCCGATGTTGGCCGAAGCGCCGGGGGTGCCGCCGGAGTTTTTTTCGTGGCCGCCATCATCCAGTTGAGGGATGACGTTAACGATCATTCCGTATGGCAATGGAGATGTTTCGATAATGTCCGCGGGCTCGAACGGCTCGGTCACGCTGTCTCCGTAGGAAAATTCAATTACGGCGTTCCGGCCGTCGTCCTTGAGCCAGATAATCTTCTCAATATCCGACCCGGTTGTTTCTCCCGCATGATATGACTTGTTCCATCGAAGCCCGCAATCCAGGGGGTTATTTCCGGCAATGACCGAATCGAGGCATCTGGCCAGGCGCCTCGCCCTTGACATGATATCGCGATTGGCTTTTGCCAGGTCTTTTTTGCTCGCGACTTCCCAATACCCCTCGGCCGTCGAGAACGCGGTGTTGACCCATCCGCCGTTTACCTGCTCGATTTTCCATATGGTGATGAAAACTCCCTCCGGCCTCTTTTCCACTGCAACCGTGGAGGGGCAGCCGGCGGGTGATTTCCCGGACCATTTGCGGGTTCCGTTTATTTCCTTGAATATTTTTACCGTGCACGCCGCCAGTTCTTTCACATCAGACGCATGAGCAAGGGTGCTTCCGAACGCAAATACCAGAACTATCGTTATCAACGCGATACGCGTCATGACCCCTTCCTTTCGATGCCCGCAAGCCTGATTTGCATATGAATTGCCTTCCTGCGCTTCCGAAAAAACCATTCAAATGGCGATCCGGTTATCAAAAGTGTAACGCCGCATCAGGTGATATGCAAGCCGAGTGGAACATTGTCAGCGGATTTTCACATTAAAAAGTTGGCGGTCCTGTTTTCCGCACCCGGTGCAGCCGCAGGCGAGTCCTCTTGCTTTCCTCAGCGCCTCTCGCCCCTCCCGCCATGCCAGGGCGGCGATGAACAAGGTCCCGACGGCCTGTTGTCCGTCAACCGGCCGTAAAAGTCCGACATATCATGCCGCGATTCCGCTCATCCATACGGATTGTATGGCGCGAGGCAGGTACATCACTTGCGGTTTTCCACCAATGGGCCGGAGCCCGCAGCGGTAGAGGCCCCGTATAATCTGGGATACGGCGTCTTTGCTGCTGACTGTCCTCGGCAGCTCTCCCCAATCCAGTTTCGTCCGCCGCGCCGAATTGTCCGAATATGCCCTGACGAACAGGCAGGTCAGGTATTTCGCCACGTGAAAATTCACAAGCAACTTGAGAGTCCTGCCCACGGCCTGTTTGTGCCTCTCGCCTTCGATTACGAAAATGGAATTAACGTGCAGCAGGCCGTGGGGTATACTCTGCCTGTTGGCCGGCCAATCGACTTCTTCTTTTAAACGGTGAGAGCATGAGCGGATGTCAAACAACCCCTCCATAACTGCCCGCACCGCGGGCGACAGCTTGTGAAATTCGAACAGGCTGATCCCGGCATGGAGCGCTTTTGTCAAATCCAGTTTCTGAACCCAGAGTTCACCAATTTGCATTTCCAGCCCGGATGAGTACTTTCTCCAGATTTCGAAAATTTCGTCCGTGACGAAGCTTTCGATCCGGCCGGAAGATTGTTCGGTGATGTCCGAGCATGAAATCATGCGCAAGAAGAGTTCATCTGTCCCATTGTACATGTTGTCGACAGTCATGGCTTTTTCAGTCCTTTCTCAAAATGAATACTTCCGTGTGAGTTGCCGTTGATGTTTTGAGCAGGGTGGCGCACCCGAAGACGGAAAGGCGCTCTGCCCGACACGGATTCCGCCAACCCCGTCGTCGCAAAGGCCGGACGATTATCGCAGAATTTCATCAACTCTTCAACAGCAGCAATCACTTGAGAGTCGGCCGAACGGATGTAAGATTATAATAAGAACATTGTCCTCATGGGGGCTGATTTATGGTTTCTCGAAAGTTGTTCGGTATTTTCGCAATCATCATCGGTGTACTGGTCGTGCTGGCGGGCGGAGTGCTGCTCCTGGTCAAGGCCCTGGTGACGCCCGAGATGATCCGTAAAAACGTCCTGCCGCGGGTGGAAAAGGCCGTGCATCGACGGATGGATTTCGACGACGCGAAGATCGGGCTTTTTTCCGGGATAGCGCTGAGCGGTCTGAAGGTTTACGAAAAGGACGGAAAAGGGTCCTTTGTTTCGCTCAAGGAAGCCCGCCTTCATTATCAGATACTGCCGCTCCTTTCCCACCGGGTAGTCGTGGACGAGATCGTCCTCGATACCCCTGACATCAATATCGTCAGAAACACAGACGGGTCGTTCAACTTCAGCGACCTGACGCACAAGGAAAAACCCGAGGCCCCTGCCCGTGAAGCAAAGACTCCACTTAACTTTGCCGTTTCCAGAATCAGCGTCAGTGACGGCCGGGTGATATACGACGACCGGATGGGAATTTCAGGTACCCCGTTTGTCTATGGGGCGAAAAATATTGACATAAAAATCAAAAATCTGACTCCCGACCACCCCTTCCCCTTGAAACTGAAGGCTACGGTGCCGGGCGTCGACCTCGGTTTTTCCGGCAGCGTGGAGCGGATTACAGACGGTCCCTTGCTGGACGGAGACGTTACGGTCGATGCCGGCGACCTGGCGAAAGTGGTGGCGGGCCTCCCCCCGGGCATCTCGGCCAGGTTCCTGGTGCTCTCCCCGAGCGGCGGCATTACGGCGAAGATACATGTGTCCGGGCCCGTGAAAGCGCCGTCTGCGATGCTCAGGGACGGGAACGTGCAGCTGGACAGGGTCCGGTTTGCGGCAGGCGGGCAGTCGCCGGTACTGACAGGGAAAATTGACATTTCCAACGGCGCCCTCGTCTCCAGGGATTTCACCGTTGATTTGGGGAAGAACAGGCTGAATCTGCTGATAAAGACCACTCCCATCGACAGGAAGCCGCTTGTCGTTGAGCTCGATGCGAACAGCGATTCGCTGGACCTGGATTCATTGTCATCTTCGAAAAAGACGAAAGGTCAGGCATCTCCGCCAAAGGCGGGAGGCGGTGAACCGGGGCCGAGCCCAAATCCGCCGCCGCTTTCCGTCAGCGGCGCCGTCAACGTGAAAACCGCCAGATTCAAAGGCCTGCCCATCTCCGGACTTTCGCTCCGCTACATGTTCGCCGGCAACACTCTCCAGGTCCGGGACCTCAGGGGAAGCACGGCTGGCGGCTTTTTTCTCGGTAACGTCTTGATAAAAACCGGTACGAGCGCTGTTCCGTTCTCCGTCGGTTTGTCCCTGCGCGGGGTCCAGGTCGAAAGGATAGTCCCGGCCTTCGCTCCCGGGGCGGCCGGGAAAATCTCCGGCATCCTGTCGGCAAAAGCCGAACTGTCGGGCGCCGGCGCAACTTCGGCCGCGATCAAGCGCGACCTGGCCGGTACCGGCTCTTTTGACATGAGAAACGGCAGGCTTGCAGGCGGCGGTTTTTTGAACGAACTGGCGCGTTTCCTCGGCAGGCAGGAACTTCGCGATATACACTTCAGCTCATACGCGGGAACGTTTCGCATAAAGGGGGGGCAGATCTATCTCGATTCCACCCTGGACGGTTCCGGTATCCGCACGAAGCCGAAGGGAAGGATCGGTTTCGACAAGACCCTCGATATGAACATGGATACCAGTATCGCGCCGCGAACCACCGGCAGCTGGGCCGTGATCCCCCTCAAGGTGACCGGAACCACCGGTTCTCCCCATTTTTCCCTGAGCAGCAAGAGTCTCAACCGGCTGGAGAGTGAAATCGGTGGAACTACCCGAAAGCTGGAGAAGGGCGCGGGAACCGAGCTGAAAAAGGGTGGGCAGAATATCGAGAATAAAATTCGCGGGATTTTCGGCAAATAAACACCCGGCGTTCCGGGCAGGCGCCGACCGCCGGGCAGGGCGGACTGGTGCGGTTTCGCAGCCGATGCGGATGACGATTGCAGCGAAAGTCGGGAAGTCGCACAGGGAAGCAACAGGCCGCCGATGTCAATCTATATGCTTCCGGGCTTAAGCCGGCCGCGCAATCGGCTTTTCATAAACCGGCCTAGTGGGTGACTTCCGGCGGCGCGCCTCCGGAACCCCTTCTTTCGGGACCTCTGTATTCGCCGCCCATTCCCCTGATCGGATCACGCCCCACCCGGACCCAGCCGCTTGACCGTTGAAATGCCAATATTTTGTTCGTTGTCAGCAGGTCGTCCAGAATAGAGGTCGTTGCCATGTCATAGGTGAAGTCTTTGTAGATTACCCGTATCATCATTTTCTCACCTCCAGCCTTCTTCCGTTAACCTGTCTTCAGGCAATCATAAACATTCCACCACCTTTAAAAGCCGATTTATTCATCAATTCCATCGATAAGAAGCATGCAAAATAAAAATAACAAAAGGCCGAGCGAACCGGAAACATCATCCTCGGCAGCTCGGCCATCTTCATTGCTGAAGACCCGTGACTTTCCGCCTCTCCCTTTCGGAAGAATCGGCTTTATCGGGATTTTGGAGCATTTGTCGACAAGCGCAAGAGTGTACTCTTATCGTGATTATACCATACAAATACCACCTGGTCTAAGGATGTCAAGACCGAAAAAAAGTTGCCGGGACATTGAAGGCCGGGCAGGAAAACTTTTCCGGTTTTATTATTTCGGCGATTAAATATGTCATGACATATCGTAGGGGCGAGGCATCCGGCCGGCGCAGCGGAAGCTGCTTTGGCGGAGGCGGCTGCGTCGCCCCTCTACGATTGATATGTTTAATCACCGCCACAATAATAAATACCTGAATCCCGCCCTTCAGTATTTATCCTGCCGGAGAAAATTCCCCGGAACTTTTTACAACTTTCCTTGTCCAATCAGATAAACGGGCTTGAACGCCTTTCAAAACAAGGAGGGTTGCATATGAGAGCTGTTTTGGGTTTGACGCTGCTTTTTATCGCGGTCTGCGCCGCGGCATGCATGGCCGCCGCGCCTGCGCGGACCGGCGCGTCGGGCGGGGAAGACGGGGACCGGACGCTTTCGCCGTACTTCTTCGTCAGGAGCGAAGACCCCTCGGTCGACCGGCTCCCCCTGAAATCCACGTCGGCGGCTGTTGAAGTCAGCGGCGTGATCGCCGACGTCAGGGTGACCCAGGTCTACAGGAACGAAGGGAAACGCCCGCTGGAGGCGGTTTACGTGTTTCCCGGCTCCACCAGGGCCGCGGTCTACGGGATGAAGATGACCATCGGCAAACGCACCATCGTCGCCAAAATCAGGGAGCGGGAACAGGCCAGGAAGGATTACGAAGAGGCGAAACAGCAGGGGAAAAGCGCATCGCTCCTGGAGCAGGAACGGCCTAACGTATTCCGGATGAACGTCGCAAACATCATGTCGGGCGACGAGATCAGGGTGGAGCTGAGCTACAACGAACTGTTGGTCCCGACCGACGGGGTCTACGAGTTCGTCTATCCCACCGTGGTCGGACCGCGCTATTCAAACAAAACCACAGCCGGGGCTTCGCCGTCCGAAAAATGGGTGCAGAGTCCGTATCTGCACGAGGGGGAGCAACCACCGTATGAGTTCGACCTGAAGGTGAATATAGCCTCGGGCATCCCGCTCAAGGAAATCGCTTCTCCTTCGCACCGTGTCGATATTTCCTACCAGGACCCCTCGCGCGCATCGGTCAGGCTTGCTCAGGGCGAGAAATCGGGCGGAAACCGCGATTTCATCCTCAAGTACCGGCTTGCGGGCGGAGCGATCGAATCGGGTCTTCTTCTTTCGCGGGGGGAAAAGGAAAACTTTTTCCTGCTGATGCTCGAACCGCCGAAGCGGGTCACGGCGGAGCAGATACCCCCGCGCGAATATATCTTCGTCGTCGACGTCTCGGGCTCCATGTACGGCTTTCCGCTGGAGATATCCAAGAAGCTGCTCCGGAACCTCATCGGGCATCTGCGCCCCACCGACCGGTTCAATGTGCTCCTCTTCTCCGGCGGGTCGGCGCTCATGTCGGACGAATCCGTCCCCGCTACCGGCGAAAACGTCACCAGGGCGCTGGATGTCATTGACCGCCAGCAGGGGGGAGGGGGGACCGAACTGCTCCCCGCCCTGAAACGGGCTCTGGCCATCCCCCGCATCGACGGGTTTTCCCGCACGGTGGTCATCGCCACCGA
>DASRZQ010000131.1:0-7642 GCA_035686205.1 Geobacteraceae bacterium | reverse complement strand
GCCCGTACGCAAGGCGACACCGTACGGAGAGTTGCGAAACTGCTCCAAGTAACGAAAATGGAGTGGATTATCGATAATGTAACTAAGTAAGCCTCTTCCGAGGTGAATATATCTTTGCCGGATAGTGTCCTTAGATTTGTAGTTCTGGAGAAGCGCCTTGCAGATCCGGTTTTCTAGTTCCCAGTAAATGTCCGTGATTAGGACTTCCTTGCTCTCAAAATAGCGGTAGATTGTCCCCGTGGCTACAACTGCACGTTCGGAAATCATGGCCATTGAGGCTCCGTGGAAGCCGCGTTCGGCCACTACCTGAATGACTGAGTCGATAATTGCAGTTCGCTTGACCTTTTCCAACCGTTCCTTACTCCATTTTCTGTTCTAGCAGCCAGTGCATGGGAAACTTGGATCAACCGGGCTAAATTGCAAATTTCACTGCAACCTGCCGAGTATTGCCCTAAGATTTTTCGCTGCCAGTCGGAGCTCATCGGGTGCCGCGCGCTCATCCAGTAAGGAGAAAATCCCAGCTCCGTTCTCCTCCATCAACCACGACACGAGGGCAGCATTCACGATGTCAAGGGCATTGAAAAAATCCAGCATCAACCACGGATCAGTGAATTGGTATGCAACTGCCTGAATGAAGGATCGTGCAGATTCGGACGAGTAAAATCTGCCGGGATATTTCTTTTCCACGTTTGATGTAATGGTTGCAGCAAGCTTCTCTTTGTTTTCCATCGTGCCCCCCTTGTTTACAACCTGGTTGCCCACCGCTTGTGAGGCCCCCTCAGACTGTCTCCGATCGTAATTTACCAGGAGCATCTCCCGGCCGAGGTCGTTCGCGAAGAATAATATACAGCCGACTCAAATGCGAATCGTTGGAGATTAGTTTACGATCTGCGGCCGTCCGCCTTTATTCTTTGCCATTCCCCGTAGGGCATTAAGGGTAAAAGACGTGACCTCTTCGGATATATTCTCTATATCATCCGTCTCGAATGTCTGTCCCGGTGCCATCCGGTTTATGACTGACCTGCTGCAAAGGTAGATCAGGCACTGGCTTATTGTGTTTCTGCTGCAGGCCAGAACGAGATCACGGTCGGCATCGTCTCCCATAAGGACCTGAACAATTTCGACAAGCTGGTCGAAAAGTGAACGAATTCCTTCATCCACAATCACATCCAGTGCCCTGCTAGGTTCCACCATTTCCCGCATAATCAATGTGCCAAAACCCAATTTACATTCATCGCCAAAAATGCGAAGCAGGAAAGAGCGGATAAAAGCATAAAGCCTATCTTCGGGAGTCGCGCCGGCATTCAGGCCATAAGTAACCGGGTACTTGTCGTAGACAGCGCGCCGGGCGTAATGAAGCACTTCATGGTAAAACTCTTCCTTACTGCCGAAGTGATAATATACGGCCGACACATTCCATTTAGCCCGTCCGCAGATCATACGGACAGTAGTTGCGGCAAAACCGTGCTCGGCAAAAACAGCAGCGGCCGTTTCCAACAACATTCGCCGGGCTTCCTTTGTTTCAAGTGTCATAGTTCATTGCCCCTTCAAAACGAGTACATTTTTTTCAAAACATCCAGGGAGTCGAAAAAGTGCCGCGGGCGGGGAGGATTGTATCCGCGCCGCGGCCAGATGCATCATTGCTCCAAGCGCTTTTGATGCATTATAAATTTTGAATTTGCTACCTCACATTATTCGGCAGCCGTTCCCGCGCGTGCAATGGCGGCCGGGCTATCACCGTGCAGGTCATCCCCGCGGCAAGCCGAAGGTTATCAGGCACATGATCTATTGTGATCCGCACCGGTACCCTTTGCGCAAGCCGAACCCAGTTGAATATAGGGTTGACGTCGGACAGGAGTTCCCGTCCCGTGGGATTGTCACGGTCGGTAATACCTACCGCCAGGCTTGCGATATGACCCTTCAAGGCAGGGACATTGCCGAGAAGCCGGATATCAACCGCATCGCCCAAGTTGAGCAGACGGATTTTGTGTTCCTCGAAATAGCCGTAGACATAAAACGAATTTTTGTCGATTACCGCCAGTTTCGCCGCCCCTGCCGTTGCATAGTCTCCGGGATGAACGTTGAGGTTAGTAATGTATCCGTCGACCGGGGCGAGGACCCGGGTGCGGTTCAGGTTCAGCCTGGCCGTATCGACCGCCGTCACGGCTTCCTGATAAAGCGCTTCGGCCGAATCGGCAGCGGACCTGGAGTTTTCACGGTTTTCTGTTGACACCACGGTGCCGTCCAGCAGGGCGCGCCGCTCAGCCTCCTGCTCTCTCATCTCCAACTCGGCCTTGCGGGCCGCCAACCGGGCTTTGGCCTGGTCCAGGGCCAAACGGTAGCGATCACGGTCGACCGTGAACAGCAAATCTCCCTTGTGCACCAACTGGTTGTCCTTCACGGCAACTTGCACCACTATGCCGGAAACGTCGGCAGCCACGTTTATGACATCGGCGCGGACGCGCCCATCACGGGTCCAGGGTGAATTCATGTAACGATCCCATAGAGCCTTGCTGGCAAACCCCGCGGCGGCAAAGATGGCTATGGTGCAGAAGAAGCGAACGAAAATCTTTAGTTTCATGGTAAGACCTCTTTCTATAATCAAATTCCAAGGCGGAAATCGTCTGATTTTTCCGGATAACCTAACGCAGTACCAGCAGACCGCCCACGCCAAAAATGCATACAAAGCAGCTGAACCTGAACAGCGGCGGATGCCAGACATGCCTGTAAACTCCGCACCATGCCAGGACTTTGTCCAGCGCCATGTACACGGCGACACTCAACAGAAAAACTATAAAGAGGTTTGGCGCCAGCGCGTCGAGCAGGGCAATTTCACGCGGCATAAGCTGATCCTCCTTGAAGGGACGTCCGCGGCCCGGTCACCGTGGCCGCAAGGACAGTTTCGTCATCGAGCAGAGATGTGCGTACAAGGTGCAACGCGGTCAGCATCCGGTGCAGGGCGTCCCGCGAGTGACCGGTAAGATCTTCCCGATTGAATTCGAGGAGGATCTTTGCAATGCTTTCCTCCACGCTTTCAAGAGCGGCGCCGTAACGCCGCGCATCAGGTCGTCCGAAAAGAGACGCGGTAGAGCAGATAGTATTGTTCACCCTGTCGAGCAGCGGTTGCGGCAAGGAAACGGACCCGGCTTCCTGTCGAAGGTGGATCACGGCCCGGCCGATCTTGAGGACGAAGAACATCCAGTCAAGAATGTTTCTGTCATTGGCATCCTGCAGTTTTTGCCTTGCGGCGAGTCTATGCAAAATATCACGCGTGCCGCTTTCAAATCGGTTGATAAGACCCGGAAGCGGTCCGAAACAGGCCGTTTCCATCTGCCGTTGAAGCAAGCGAACGGTACGGCATTTAAGCCAGGCGCCCGTCACCGGGGCAAACGTGCCGAAAATTACGGCCGCGGCAGCCAAACCAAGCATAAGTGCGCTGCCGAAGTTGACGTAACTCACGGGATCGTACTGCATGGTATTGGTGGGAGAGGTCATAAAACAAAACATGGTGCAGTAGCCGAGACCCATTGTCGCAAGTTTCGGATTCAGGCTCAAATATGGACCTACAAGCATGAATGGAGCCATGCCGGCGCAGAGCAACCCGAACCCGTCCACAGATGTCATGACGAAGAACTTGCACACGAATGCCGTGATAAATGCGACCAAAACGCCAAAGAGCCCCATTTTGATGGCAAGCGCGGGATCAGGAGCAGGAGCGAAAAGGGAACTTCCTATGGCCGCCATCATGACCGCGCTGGCGCCGTTCGGCCATGCGGAGACAATCCAGAAAGCCGCCACAAGCAGAATTACCACCATGGCCCGAGCCCCGGTCAGGAGCGCCACGGCAGGATCGGTTCGAAATGCGAAACGTTCCTCATCAAGCGGCGCCTCTTTGCGCCGACCTGAGATCAGCGAGGCATAGGTAATCGTATAATCGTGAAGTTCCCGAAGAAAGCGCTGGAGTAGTTCCAGGGCCGTCTCGCAATCAAGATTGGCTTTGTCGTCTGAAACGCCGACGTATCTTTCCCGCACAATCTCGGCACGACGCGGAAAAGTCGCATGGAACCCGGCGATCCGCCGCGCGGTATGATGAGCTTCTTCGGCAGTGGGGACCGGCTTGCCCTCCGTAAAAAGCACCTCGGCAAGCGATTCGCCCAGCGAGGCCACTTCCTGGGCTGATGGAGAATCAGCCTTCTTCAGCCTGTCCAGAAGCGGATAAAGAGAGTGAAAGGTGGTGGACGCAGCCATAAAATCCCGGTTGAGCCGACGCAGGCAGCGATCGCGCCTGCGAATTTCCACTGCTTCCAGCATCACCGAACTGCGCAAAGATTCGAGATTGATGATGTTGCCGATAAACCGCAGATGGATCCTGTCTATCTCTTGGCGTCCCATCCTGCCCGTCAGGATGGCGTGAACAAAGCCCAGGAATTCAGTGTAGCGGCTCTGTATTGTTCGTACAATCGCGTCGCCGAGGCTTTGCGGGAAAACAAGCTCACTTACGATTCCGGCGCATATTATGCCTACCGAAACCTCCGTGACACGGTTCACGGCATATTCAAAGAAGCCGGTCGGCTGCATTACCAGCGGAAGAGCTATCATGGCCGCGGTGTATCCGGCAAGGGTGAAGCCATAGGATTTGAAGTTGCGGTACAACGCGGCTCCCGCCGTGCATAAGCCGACCCATATGGACAATCCCAACAGGAACAGCACCCTTTCCTGAGAGAACAGGCCTAACAGCGCAAGGCTTGCTGTCGCGCCCGCCAGCGTGCCGAATACGCGGTAAAAGCTTTTAGTCAGTACCATGCCGGTGTGAGGCTGCATGAGCACATATACCGTGACCATGGCCGTTACCGGCTGGCCTAATTCCAAGCGCATGGAAATTCCCATTGCGAGCAGGGCGGCAAGAGTCGTCTTGAACACGAACACCCATCCCTTGCCTTCCACATTGCCCCACGCCGCGAATTCCCGCCGTACCTCGGACAACAGTGTCTTTGCACTATGTGTGCAGGGACAATTCATCGCGAGCCCCCTGACGACGCCGGTGGCGCGTTAACCGGCACTCCCCCGCCGATACTCTGCATCAACGCGGCATAGGCATCGAGAAAATGTGCTTCAACCTGTGCCTTCCGCTGCGATTCCTGGATGGTCAGGTTTTCCGCGTTAAGCACGTTCAGGTAATCTGTCAACCCGGAGCGAAAACCCTGCAGGGCGATATCATAGGCCCGGCCGGCCAGGGCGTATGATTGGTAGGTTTCGGCGCGCTGTTTTTCCAGGGAGCGCAAACTGACGACCTGGTCGGCGACGTCTTCCAACGCACGGATCAGGGTGTCGTTATAGGATTCCACGGCGATGTCGTATTGGGCGGTTGAAGCTTTAAGCTGGCTGCGCAGCCGCCCCCCCTCGAAAATCGGCAACGAGATCGCCGGACCGTATCCGCTTATCAGTGATTCGGAAGACAAGAATTTGCTGAATCCCAGGGCCTGCCAGCCAATAAAAGCTATCAGGTTAATATTAGGGTAAAATGCCGCCTTGGCCACTTTGATTTCCTTGCCGGCCGCCTCCACCGCCCAACGCCGCGCCACCACATCGGGGCGTCGGCCAAGGAGGTCCGCCTGAATGGCGGACGGCAATCCGATCGGCAGGTCCAGTGAAAGGACCGGCCTGCGGATTTCCTCTCCATAGCCGGGGCCCTTGCCGGCAAGCGCGCTTAACTGATTACGCAAAAGCTCGATTGATTCGGATACCCTCTCGATTTCCGCCCGCGCGGCTGGCACCACCGTTTCAGCCTGCTTCGCATCGATCTCGGTCGCAAGTCCGGCCCTGTGACGTTTTTGTATGATGTTCAGAATGTCCAGGCGTTGGCGCAAGGTTTGCTGGGCGATATCCAGCAGCACGTGCTGGAGTGACAGCTGCACGTAAACACGGACAACGGCGGTTTCGAGGGCGAGTCTTACTTCCTGTGCTTCGGCCGCGGTTATCTGCACGTTGTCCAGTGCCGCGGCGTAGGCACTGCGGTTTTTTCCCCACAGATCGAGGTCATAAAAAAGGGCAAACGTTGCCGTGTTGTACCACGACCAGTTTCCCGCATACGGCGGCGGAATGAAGTAATGCTCGGTGAATTGCTCTCGCGTTAGGGACGCGTCGGCCTGAATCTGAGGAAACAGGGCCGACTTTGCGACTCCGCTCAGTGCTTGAGATACGGCAATGCGGGATTGCGCAATATGCATGGTCGGGTTGCCCGAAGTCGCTTCCGCCACCAACCGATCAAGCTGCTGGTCGCCATATGGCTTCCACCACTCCTGCGACGGCCATGGTAATGGCTGTTTCGCAGCGGAACTGATTGCGCTGCCGGCATCCAGTTTGCCGGGTTCGAGCAATTGTGCGCTTGGCGAAATGCCGAAAGGAAGTCTCGCACATCCGCTAAGCGCCAGTGTTGCAATGATCATAACGAAGCAATTACTTTTCAATAGCTTGGCCATAGAACTCTTCACAGATATGATTGAACAATCCTTTTATCTATTTGGATTATTTGGGTTTCGCAAAAACGCGATAAGCACGATGCAAAACCAAATGAACATTATCGAGAATATAAATAGTTTCACAGATATCTCACTGTTTCGGAGTTGAGCAATTTTCGCGGCCGCTTTTAAAGACGTGCGGCGAAATCCAGGACTTGTTCAACCTCTTCGTTTATGAATTCCAAGGCTTTTTCAGGAATAGCATCATCTCCTTGTATAGCGATCGCCTCAAACTCCTCGATACCGATGAATTTCATGACGGACCTGATATACGACACGCAGTGGGCTTCCTTCTCATCTGAATCGAATCCGTCCGTGGAGTGGATAAGCAGGCACTTTCTCCCCTGATTTTTCAAAAGCCCCTCGGGCCCTCTGGGGGAATACCGATAGGTCTTGTTGACGACACAGATCGTGTCGATGTACATCCTCAGCTCCGCTGGAAATCCCAGATTCCACATCGGAGTTACAATCACGCACTTGTCTGAAGCGATAAACTGATCGGCGAGCCTCCAAATGCGGCCAATCTTGCGCTGTTCATCTTCTGTCAGTGCCGCGAAATGGTTGCCATGGCGCATTTTCCACAGCCCGCTCATGACATCGGCGTCAACACGCTGGATATGGTCCCGGTAGAGGTCCAGCATATGGATCTCATCTTTCGGGTTCTGTTTTATATATTCGTTCAGGAACTCAGAGCCAACGAACAGGCTGCGGGATTGTTCTATCGATCTCAGGTCGCAGGTTACGTAAAGTAGTTTTGCCATTATGATCTCCTTTCCTGATGTTCGTTTAGCGATTACTGTGCCAAAGCAAATAATCTGCAAAATTAACCACTTATCAAATAAAAATAAAACCTGGATAAATTATTGCGTAATACACGTTGAAATATTTTGTAAATACATACCGAATTACAAAATAATTTAGTTTTATGTGAGTCTTTGAACTCAGAAAAGGTTTATTGCACAGCATGGATGATAAAAACTTATTTTTCAGGGAAATGACGATCAGAATATGCAGCAGTCTTCGGATAAAAACCGCTCTTAGTACCATGAGTCACACGGCTTTGACGGACAATGAAATTTGAATGCGGCCAGGCAAGGTCTTGTATGTGAATCACCTCCGGCAGA
>DASRZQ010000130.1:0-2015 GCA_035686205.1 Geobacteraceae bacterium | reverse complement strand
ACCCCGTATGGAGCGCCCTGAAAGAAGGGCAGAAAGCCGAAATGGTCGATCAGAAAAGGCTCCACGGTCCTCTGCAGCCACGGCGCCATGACCAGGACGCCCCATAGACCGTAAATAACGCTTGGAATTGCCGCCAGCAATTCAACCAGTGAGGATATGACCCCGCCGATTTTTTTCGGTGTTATTTCGGTAAGGAACAGCGCGGTGCCGACACTGAGGGGGGTTGCCAGGAGAAGCGCCAGGACCGAGGAGACAACCGAACCGTAAATAAACGGCAGGGCGCCGAAGTTGCCCCCAACCGCGTCCCATTCACTGCTTTTGATAAAATTCAGTCCGAACTTGTGGATGGCGGGCATGCTTTCGACGGTCATCCTGAAAAGCATCAGAAGCAGAATAAGGATGACGCTGAATGCGAAGAAAACGGTTATCCCCCTAAATATTGAGTCGCCATTGAATTTCTTTTGCGCTCTCAAACCGGTCGTTTCGGATTTAGTGGCCATTGCCGGCTCTGCCTCGATCGTACAGTCGTTGTTTTTCATTTTTAGTTCCGTGCAGAAAAAGGTTGCATCAATCAGTTAAAAAAACAAGCGTGAGATTGCGCTTCCCACGCTTGTTATTGGTTTTTCAGGAAGTATGTCTAGTATTTGATGGTGCTTATGGTCTTTTCCACCATTTTGCTTACGCTTGCCGGCAGGGGAGCGTAAAGTATCGCCGGGGCCATTTTCTGCCCTTTCTTGAGTTCCCAGTTGAGGAATTCGACGAGTTTTTTCCCTTTTTCATGATCCTTCTGCTGCTGGTAAACGAGCAGGTAAGTAAAGCCCGCGATAGGGTAGGCATTCTTGCCGGGCTGGTTTACCAGGGCGATGCGGTAATCGGCGGGCATGTTTTTGGCCGCCCCGGCCGCCGCCGCGCTGGTGGATGCGATAGTGGGCTCGACGAAATTGCCGCTGGCGTTTTTCAGGGAAGCGAAGGGAAGCTTGTTTTCATAGGCGTATGCCAGTTCCACGTAACCGATGGTGAAGCGGGTATTTTTCACCTGTCCGGCTACACCTTCATTTCCCTTGCCGCCGAGGCCTACCGGCCAGTTGACGGACGTTCCGGTTCCAACTCTGCTTTTCCATTCAGGGCTGACGCTGCAGAGGTAATTGGTGAAAATGGAGGTGGTGCCGCTGCCGTCGGAGCGGTGAACGACGACAATCGGGTCATTCGGGAGCCTGACCCCCCTGTTTGCCGCTTGAATCTGAGGGTCGTTCCATTTGGTGATCTTGTTGAGATAGATTCCGGAAAGGACTTCGGGGGTCAGCTTCAGCCCGGTTCCAATACCGGGGATATTGTAAGTGACGACTACCGCGCCCATAACTGTGGGGATGTGAAGAAGTTTGCCGGGAGCCGCGGCCAGTTCGGCGTCGGAGAGAGGTTTGTCGGAAGCGCCGAAATCAACGGTCTGGGCGGTAATCTGCTTGATGCCTCCACCGCTGCCTATGGACTGGTAATTGAACCTGACTGAAGGGTCGACCTTGGCATACTCGCTGAACCATTTCGAATAGATGGGATACGGAAAGGTTGCGCCGGCGCCGTTGATGAGTGTTTCCGCGTTTGCCCCGCCGGCCGTGGAGATCATGGAAAGAGCCGCGAGAGTGAGAATTGCTGCACGTATTTTCTTAAACATCTTTTCCTCCTTTTTATAGAAAACTTTATTGTAAAAATTATAGCTGGCAGAATGTTACAGACATGTTACAGAAATGCTAATATCTTCTGAAATATCACAAATCATCCCTAATCGCGCGGGGTGAAAATCTGACTGCGATGATCCTGACCAGCGCCAGCGAAATTATCAGGATTATGGCCATGCCCAGTTTCTGCCAGGTCATTTCCCTGTACCAGAAGGCCAGTATCTCCGTCAGGATCGAAACCAGAACCGTGTCGATTATATACGTCACCTTGACCCTTCCTTCGGTGAAGTAGGCCAGGGCCGTCCGCAGGATCTCGACGATTGCCAGGACCGTGAGCATATC
>DASRZQ010000129.1:0-16717 GCA_035686205.1 Geobacteraceae bacterium | reverse complement strand
TGTTAAGATTTAACATAGGATACTTTTAGGCTAACACCATAATGGCACTATCATAATTTTTTAGATCGAAACTTTAGTACAAATGACATCAATCATCACAACTAGTTGCGCAAAAAGGAGGGTAATATGAAAAAAATTTATGCAATGCTGTTAGCGACCGTTATTTTGCTGGCAAGTTGTGGTGGAGGTGGTGGTGGAGGCGGTAAGTCGCTTTCGTCAATTGCCGTTACGCCCGCGAACAACAATATCCCCGTAGGGCAACCCAAACAGTATACAGCGACCGGCACTTTCTCGGACGGCAGCACGCAGGATCTGACATCATCCGTTACATGGAGTTCCTCCGCGGCAAACTTTGCCACCATCACTTCCTCAGGAATGGTCACCACCGTAGCGGCCGGATCCACGACGATTACGGCCACCATGGGGAGCAAGTCGGGCTCGACCGGTTTAGTGGTAGTGGATCTTACGGTGCCCGCCGGAACAGGAAGCTCTGGGGATATGCAGGGAACCTGGATTGGCAAGTATACAATCACCTATTATCCTGGTCATGAATCAGAGGTAGGAATACTATATGACTACCAATTTGAATTGGTTCAAAATGGTACCTCCGTAACCGGGCAGGTAACGTTACGCGACACAACAACTAGTACCATATTCACAGGGACTGTGTCCGGTAATAGGCTGGATTTTCATTTTTCATACAATGCCCCCTGGGACCCCAATAACGGCTTGAATGATGATTATGGGGCTGGCACTGTCACAGGTACAGGTATAGGTGCAACAATGGTGGGAGAAAGTTTTGAGAATTACAACAGTGGATTTGGTGGTACATACACATTTAATTTAGTTAAACAGTAGTAGCGGTAATGACGGAGTGCGGCAGCACTGCCGAGCCAGATGAGCGGAAATGTCATAGAAAACTTCAACAGCAGGTATAATTGCAGTTATGTCTTTGTGTTAACTAAATAATCATAACGCAAAGAGAAATAAGACTCAGAGCAGAAACAGAGGGGGCAGGACGGAATGGCACAATTTTCATTCCTGCCCCTCATGCGATCTTTCCCCTGACGGAGTCAGGCAAACACCTTCAGCGTCCGTGGAATCCCGCCCGTGATCAGCTTCCCGCAGCACGTGCACTTCGCGCTGGGGAAACGGGAAAGTCATCCCTGCCTTGTACACCGCATCGTATACCGCCGTAGCCAGCTCACTCCTGATCCTGGGCCAGTCGGCAAACTGGTCAGTCCATGCCCGAAGCTCGAAGTTGATGGAACTGTCTCCGTATCCGACGAAAAGCCCCTGGGGAGCGGGATATTTCAAAACCTCCGGATGCGATGCCGATACGGATTCGAGAATGCTTATCACCTCTTTCGGCTTTGCTCCGTAGTTTACTCCGAGCGGAAGGTCGATGCGCCGCAGCCGGTCGCTCAGGGTCCAGTTAGTAACCCTCTCGGTGGTGAGCTGGGAATTGGGAACAATAATGTCCGCCCCCCGCGCGGTATGAACCGTGCTGGTCCGCATGCCGATCCGCCGCACTTCTCCGATCAGGTCGCCGAACTCGATTATGTCGCCCACATGGATGGGCCGCTCGAAAAGAAGGATCAGCCCGGAAACGAAATTATTAACGATACTCTGCAGCCCGAAGCCTATGCCTACGCCGAGGGCGCCGATCAGGACGGTAACCCTGGTGAGGCTGACCCCGAGCATCCCTATGGCGGCAAAGAAACCGGTCGCGATGATTGCGTAATGAATCAGGCTGGACGCGGCGTATGATTGTCCGGGTGCGACTCCCATCCTTGGATATATGTCTTCCCGGAGAACAAAGCGTAAGCTTGAAGACAGCAGGTAAGAGAACCAAATCGTAAGGAAGAATACCAGTATGTCGCCCAGGGACACGCTGACTTCGCCCCGCTCCAGTCTTATCTCCAGAAAGTTCCTGGTGTAGGCAACGGTCGTCGTCAGGAGGCCCATGTAGTCGAGATAGCGGATCAACCAGCCGATTACGGCCACCCATACAATAATACGATAAATCCGTTTTTCCAGAAAATCGCGATGGTTCCGGACCATCAGCAGTTTTCTGAGCGGCCACGTGCGCATGGCAAAAGCCAAAACTCCGCCGGCTACCTGCACCGATATGTAAAGCGTCAGCGCCAGCGTTCCGCCCACGAGGACGCCGGGCATCAGGAGCAGCGCGAGGTTTGTATACCCCATTGCCCCGGCCGCCAGGCTGGCGAAGAATATGGAAAACAGCACCATAGCCAGCAATCGCAGGCTGCCGAGCAGCGCCGCACCGTTTTTTTTCGAATCCGGCAAACGCAAGCCCCCGAATGTCAGCAGCCACCACAACGCTATAATTCCCAGCAGCGACTCGAACACGAGTATCGCATGCCCGACGACCGGCACACCGGCAAGAGTCTGACGTACCGCATCGACGACAAACAGTATCCCCAGCAGATATATTCCCGACCCCAGACGAGCATCGAATGTCGACTTGGCCAGGACGATCATTGGCGCCAGCGCGATGGTCTGGGACAACAGCCTTATTGTCGGAGTCGATGGCGAAAAAGGGGACGACATGAAGAACAGGCAGAGAACCAGGGCCGCGGCAAACGGGTGATCGAATACCTTCATGGCGGGCAGTTCGGCTTTGCCCGCCTCCCGCCACCGGCGCACCCGTCGACGCGCCGAGCAGAAAAGGAGGGTCAGTACCGCCAGAATTGCCGCATGTAAAGGCATCCGCTGCGTCAAGTCCGTCACGTAACTGTCGAGATCATACCGGAAGGTTGATGCGATTTTGCCGATATTAGCCGGGACGGCGTCTCTCGCCCGTGCCCAAATCCGGGCGCTCCATATCGGGGGGGTGTCCTGTTCAAATGTCCCCACGACCACTTTCTGCTGTACACTGGAAATCTCCGTCAGTGCGTTTTCGCAGATATTTTCGGAACGGGCGACGCGGCCCTGAAGTTCCAGTATCTCCGAAAGGCGTTTCCTGATGAGTGGCTCAGTAGACGTAACAGCGGCCAGAGTTGCCTGCGCCTGCTGTATGACCGGTTCGGGAGCATTCGATAACCGTGCGGCATCGAGGGTCAGGGTCCAGGTTTTTTTCATGTGCGCCTGGCGCGCCAGGGCGTCCTCGAGCAGTTTGGCCCGGGCAGTCAGGACATCAAGCCAGACCGTCATCCGGAGCTGGTTTTGCTGCCACGACTGCAGCTCGTTCTGAAGGGTCGCCAGCGCGATCCGGCCCCGGAGAGTGTTTATCGTCTCGATTAACTGGATTTCGAACTGTTTCGATATATTGTCGATCGAACCGCGAATCTTTTCGACTTCGGGAGTGGGCTGAAGCTCAGGGGCAATGGTCCGCAGCTGTATGGACACCTCCATCGCCCTGGGTGCTATCTCCGCCACGGGGATGGCGGCTGGCGCAGCTGTTTTAGCCGGTTCCGGGATCATTTTGCCCTGGGCTGCCGGCGGCGCATTCAGGGAGACTGACCCGGCCGACCAGCCGGGGGCGGCCGCCAGCAAAACAACAGCCGCTACTACCGGGACGGACCAGCGGACCGGTGAAGAAAGCAAAACGATAAATTTTGCAACAGCGTTGTTCCTCATTTTCCGACCGTTACCATCAATTCCCGTTTCAGGAGAGTTACCGCCTTTTCCGGGTCTGCATTTCGTTCCGGAAACCCGCGCCGATAAGCCTTCCATGGGTATGTCTTAGAATTTTATCAGCTGAATTGGGATAAGACAATGAACCACCTGTCGGAAATTACCGGGCGGTGCTGAAATGTTCGGAAATACATCGGCAAATGATTGGCCCTGCCTGTTGCAAAGGACCTGGCGTTGTATACACTTATATATACCTAGATTTCGTCTTTATTTTGTCTATTCCTCCCTTACTGCCAGAACATTGAAGCAACCCTGAAAGAACTTGAACATTCTACTTAAATCAAGCCAAAGGAGAGCGTGCCATGAAAAAGTCAAAAATAGTATCTGCTGTGCTTTTTTTGTTTACGGTAATGCTTTTCGGGGCCTTTGCCGCTTCAACCGCCGATGCGGCCCCGAAGGGCAAAGAGGTAATCCTGGCGACCACTACGAGCACCCAGGATTCGGGTTTGCTGGACGTTCTGCTTCCGGTTTTCAAACGAGATACCGGCTATTTCGTAAAGACGATATCGGTCGGCTCGGGGCAGGCCATGATGATGGGCAAGAGGGGGGAAGCGGATGTGCTGCTGGTGCATTCACCGGCGGAAGAGAAAAAACTTGCCGACGAAGGATATTTTATAGACCGCAAGCTGGTGATGCACAACGACTTCATCATTGTCGGGCCAGCCGGAGACCCGGCAAAGATCAAGGGATCGAAGACCGCTGCGGAAGCCTTCAGGAAGATCGCCCAGTCCCGCGCCCTTTTCTATTCCAGGGCGGATAAATCCGGCACCCATACCAAGGAGCTTGGCATCTGGAAAGCGGCCGGAATAAATCCGGAGGGACAGAAATGGTACATGAAGACAGGCACCGGCATGGGCGGCACCCTGAACGTGGCCGGGGAGAAAGACGGCTATACACTCGCCGACCGGGGGACATATATCGCCCTCAACAAGAAGAACCGGCTCAGCTCGATCATCCTGCTGCAGGGTGAACCGGGACTGCTCAACATTTACCACGTGATGGTGGTGAATCCGGCCAAATGGCCGCAGGTGAACGTCGCCGGCGCCAAGGCTTTCGACAATTTCATGGTTTCACAAAAGGCGCAGGAGCTGATCCGTACCTACGGGGTAAAAAAATACGGATCGCCCCTCTTCTTCCCGGATGCCGGGAAAAATCCTAAAGACCTGGGGTTATGATATGGACCTGATACTCGAAGGCATCATAAAGGCATTTCATCTTATTGTCACCTTTGATCCCGAAGTCCTAAGCATATCCTTCCTCTCCCTGAGGGTTTCAGGACTGGCGACGATAATCAGCCTGGTGATAGGCATTTCCGTCGGAACAACAATCTCCCTCACCAGTTTTCCCGGCAAGAGCTATATAGTGTCGATCATCAACGCCGGTATGGGACTGCCTCCGACGGTCGTCGGTCTCTTCGTATCCATCATTCTCTGGCGCAGCGGGCCGCTTGGGTTTCTCAAGCTCCTCTACACGCCCACGGCCATGGTCATCGCCCAGGCGGTGATCGCGATACCGATCGTTACAGGGCTGACCATCGGGGCCATACAGAACGTTCCACCCGGATTGAGGCTGCAAACGCTCGCTCTTGGAGCCACGAGGATCCAGATGGTGTGGACGGTGGTAAAGGAGGCGCGGCTTCCGCTCATGGCGGCCGTGATGGCGGGATTCGGCCGCGTCATCTCCGAGATCGGCGCATCCATCATGGTCGGCGGCAACGTCCAGGGCTATACCAGGGTGCTCACCACGGCAACGGTCATGGAGACCGGCAGGGGCGACTTCGAGGTCGCGATCGCGCTGTCGATTATCCTCCTGATACTGGTTTACCTGGTCAATTTCATTCTCACGCGCATCCAGCAGCGGGAAAGGCCCAGATAATCATGGACAATTGCATGCTCAGCGTTCAAGGACTGCGTGTTGACCGCGGCGGTATCCAGATACTCGATATCCCCGAGTTCAACCTCTATGGAAACGAGTTCGTCACACTGATCGGGCCGAACGGCTGCGGGAAATCCACCCTGCTCCTGTCGATGATGTGCCTGCTCAAGCGGGTCACGGGCAGGATAGTGTTCAAGGGACAGGAAATTGACACCGACAAACAGGCCCTCGACTATCGGCGCAGGATCGCCATGGTCCTCCAGGACCCTCTTCTTTATGACACGACGATATACGACAACATTGCATCGGGCCTGAGAATAAGGGGGATGGCCAGGAGCGAGATCAAAACCCGCGTCATGTCGTATCTTGAGCGCTTCAACCTGTCCCACATGGCGCATCGACATGCCCGCAAGCTGTCAGGGGGCGAGGCGCGGCGGGTAAGCCTGGCAAGGGCATTCGCCGTGGAACCCGACATGATTTTCTTCGACGAACCGTTCGCCAACCTCGACCCGCCGACGAGGCAGACCCTTTCCATGGACATGGTTAAAATCATCCGCGAAACCGGTATTTCTTCCATTCTCGTCACCCACGACCAGTCCGAGGCGCTCAGGCTTTCGGACCGGATAGTGGTGATGAACAGGGGTAGGATTGTTCAGGCGGGCACATCGGCCGAGGTGATGAACAACCCGGCAAATGAATTCGTCGCCAATTTCGTCGGGATGGAAACCATTCTGGAAGGAGTGGTCAAACAGAACCTCGACGGGCAAATGATCATCTCGGTTGCCGGCACGGAGATAAATGTAATCGGCGAGTTGCGGCGGGGTGAAGAGGTTTACTGCGGCATAAGACCGGAGAATGTGGTTATTGAAACGGTCAACCCGGCGGAGACGACCAGCGCAAGGAATGTTTTCCCGGCGAAAATAACCGAGATATCGTCGCTGGGGCCGTTTCTCAGGGTAAGTCTTGAATGCGGCTTCCCCCTCGTCTCCTTCCTGACCAGGGAAGCGTTCGCCACCCTGGAACTCGAAACGGGCAAGGACGTGTTCGCCTCATTCAAGGCGACCGCTGTACATCTTATCCAGAAGAAATGATGGATCAAATCAATTTCCGGCCTTAAAGTGGCAAGGTGGGAGCAGATTTAGCCGGGTTTATCGAGCATGAAGGCTCACCTGCCTTGTTTTGTCCAACTGCCGCAGTATTAATGAATTAATCAAGGTGCGGGTCACGTGTAACAGCTGTGGCCAATACCTTGTTTTTTTACCCTGAATCCGTAACGTCTGAACGCCAAGGCAAGCGGAATGCCGGGGTTTGAACGCCGCTGACGCCCTTTCGCGCCAGTTACGCCGGGTGAACTTCGCGCGGGAGGTTTTATACCACGGGAATGCAGGAAACCGAGGTGTTCCGCGCGGACGAAGGCGTGAAGGCGTTACGGATTCAGGTTTACAGTTATGCATTTTATTTGCGATTTGCTATAATCGGTTCGCAAAAATGGGCTGTATGCGTAATTGGAAATTTACCCCAAAAAACACAGGTCCGGAAAAGGGGCTGAAAAACTCAACTTCCGGCGGATGAACGAAATCGGAGGGACAACACGCCATGTTGTGGAAAGACTTGAATCGGCAAACGCGCCTTTACCTCGTTTCCGCCGCCGTGCTGCTGGCCGGTTTGTGCAGCGCCGTCCTTATTTACCTTACAGCAGCGGATTCATCGGATGGTATTACGGATAATGCACCTGAATATTCCAAGATGTACACGCATGACCTGGAGCTTTACGGAGGAAAGGCAAACGTGCTTGCAGCCGAGTTCACCCACTGGTTCGCGGGACTATGGCACGGACAGACCCTTGCATTCACGGTGGCCTGCATAACCGTTCTCATATCCCTTGGCTTATGCTTTGTCGCCTACCATTTGTATCCTGACTTGGAAACCGATGTCCGAAGTGAAGAAAATATGGACAAACACGTTTGATAAACGGATGTCGGCCCCGGCCGTTTCTTTGCGGCAGGACAGTTTTCACATATAATCCGGGTTCTCCGGCAATAAGGCAGGATCTATACAATCTCGTCTGCACTTA
The DNA here is from genome assembly GCA_035686205.1 of Geobacteraceae bacterium. Taxonomy (GTDB): domain Bacteria; phylum Desulfobacterota; class Desulfuromonadia; order Geobacterales; family Geobacteraceae; genus CAIWTU01. The sequence continues at coordinate 9,108 of DASRZQ010000129.1, read as the reverse complement.
CTCCGCGGGGAATCAGGGCAGGAGCGTAAACCCGCCCGTGGGCATTTCCCATTTCCCCCCATTTATCGGTACGGACGCTGTTTTCTTTTAACCCGGAATCGCGGCATTCATTTCCCCGGGAAGCCTGCTGATTTCCCTCAATATTGGAACCTACCAGTGATGTCAGGTCGGTATGGTGTTGTCCATTCCAGGCAACGGCAAAAACAACGCCGGTCGTCGAAATATATTCCCTGACGAAGTTCGCACGCGATTCAAACTCCAGAATCCTGTAATTCCCGCGGGTGATTGATGTGCGCTGGACTGCCGCAAATGCCTTGCGGTCCGCCATGGCGGCCTTTGCGGACTTGCCCGGCGTTGCGACTGCCAGCCGCCAGTTCACAATTATGGCGGCTCCAAGACCGAGACATATGATAAAGATATATAGTCTTCTTTTCATGGTATGACCTCCTCTTCAGGACCCCGGGACGGGACCGGGCAATTTTATCCCCGGCCTCGTCTTCATTTCAAAAATTGCGTCAACCGCAAGGGCATGTTCCCTTTCTGCCGATGCGACCGTTAATTGGACAAATAGACTCGGCAGCCGGCAAAAAGGTTACAGGATAAATTTTCCGATACTTATGCTTAGAGCAATGCCGGGCCGGGTCCGGTCAACTTATCAACGCGGGGAAAACCCCATTTCACGCGATTATCCGGCATTGGAGCCTATTGTTGCAGGAATCACACTGGATGGAATGATCGAAAAAACATGCGCTCATAAATATATCTAATTGTGATCATTCTTCCACTGCCATCAAAAACTCCCTCATCTTCAAGGGGAGGGGCGGTGATGGGTAACTCGGCATCATAGCACCTCATCCCCCTCCTGGCCTCCCCCTTGAAAGGGGAGGAATATTCGTCGTGGGATATTAGTACTACTCGGAAAATTTTTTATAACCTCCGATGGAAGATTTTCGTCTCTAAGAAAATAGATAGTGTCAAAAGTACGATGAAATACGCGGGGAGGACATATGAAAAAGGCTTTGCTGGTTTTGTCGCTTTTTCTGCTGGGCGGATGCGGAGGTTTCGCCGGCCGGGAGAGCACTGTTGTTCAAGTGTGAGAGCCGGAGCAGGTAAAGGGCTGCCAACTCCCGGAAAGCTTCCGGGGACCGTCAGGATACAGGGACTGGGGTTCTCCCCTGGTTTTAGGGAATTTCAAGAACGAGACGCTCCGGGAAGCCGAGAGTATCGGCGCCACCCATATCCTGTGGAGATACGAAAAGACGGATCTTAACGGTGAGACCACTTTTGCGGATGCCTACAAGTGCCCCGTGGATGAGGATGCAAAGGGCAATAAAGAGGAAAATGGCGACAATGCCGGGCAGTGATGAACCCGGTTTGAAGGAATAGCGACGTAAAAAGGCCCCGGATTTTCCTTTCGGATTGCCCGGGGCCTCGGTCCGCCTCTCCTCAACCGATCTCAGACATCACTTTTAAACATTCGTTATTTAGGCGCGTCAGGCGGCACGGTGGAAGGGACAACCCTCAGCCAGCCGCTTGGACACCGTTTCACGTACGGATAGTATCCCTCGGGCTTTTGGCAGAAATACCAGTAATCCGATCCCTCGCCTTCCTGGCCCCGCTGTATATATTGAGTCGGCTGCTGGGTTGCGACTGGCGGTGCGGCATAATACGGGTAATAAGGGTAGTAATACGGGTAATAGTATGGATAGCCGGGACCCCACCACCATGGTCCCCATCCCCACCCGGTTCCGATCCACACGCTTCCGCTGTAATAGCCATGGGATCCGTGGTAGTATCCGCCGTGGTAGCCCCCGCCATGGTAGCCCCCGCCATGGTAGCCTCCGCCTGATGGCGGAGCTCCACCGCCACCTCCCGCGGGAGTTCCACCCCCATGCCTGCTCTGTGAAATTCCGGATGCGGGGTTTACCAGCAAAAGCGCCATTGCAGCCAGAGCAATACATATCAGCCTTTTCATTTTGATCACCCTTTACGTTTGATACTCCATATTTATTATTATACAGCAATATGTTAAATCGCACCGGCTGAAAAAATTGCTCGTATTTCAATCGTTCGTCCTTGCAAGAATGGTGCTGAACTCTTCCAGCAGTTCCGCATCGCGGAGAATATCCGAGTGTGTCTCGTCAAATCCGCGAATCTGCACCGCTTCCTTTTGCGCCTTGGGATCCAGCTGGCTTTTAAGGGTAACTGTTTCATCATTGTTGGCGCCAAGCTTTACCAGGTGGCTGTTGCCGTAGGCGAAGAACAGGTAGAAACTCGTACCCGGCGGCGGACCCCGGCGATAAAGCCCGTTTATGAAATCACTTCCGCTCGCGAGATCGATCCAGCTCGGAACCAGGACGGGTGAATGGGCTACGGCGGTTGCCGCCGTGTCGACGCCGCCGAAGGGAGTGCAGATCGAAATAAAAAGCCGCGGCCCTTTCTGCTGCCCCCGCGAACCGCAAAAATTCAAGGCCTCGCGGACTATCAGTCCTCCCTGGCTGTGGGCGACAATTATCAGCCTGTTCGCTTTGACATACCTGCCTGACAGAAATGTATCATAAAACATATTCGCGATCGTCTCAAGCCTGAGTCCCGAAGGATAGTAAAAAAACCATGGCTGAAATCGTTGCCGGTCAAGAGATTCCACGATATTCTGCCAGTCTTTCGGTGTACCACCGACGCCGTGGACAAAAACAACGGGAATCTTTTTCGAATCATATTCCTCCAGCATATAGAAAAAGCCGTTTACCCGCTCAAAATAGGCTACAGGCTGATAGAGGCCGACATAACCGTTTTCCTCTTCGAATCTTTCATCTTCCAGCGTAGTTATCACACCAGACGGGATTTTTCCGGACAACACCCCGTCTTTTATGCCCCGGATTTCAAGGCATACCGGTACGGGGCTGTCCCGCGCCACGGAAGGATCAATGGAAATGTCCCACACCTTGACTTTTCCGTCGACCGCCATCCAGTCAGCGACGTCCAAAGCGGCTGAATCCCCGGAACAGCCCACCAGTTCGTTCTTTTCGATCAGCGAGTTTTTGTTCAGGTCCGCGAAAACCAGCAGCTGGTAGCGACCTTCGGGGAGAAACAGGTAATAGGGTCCGGGGGCGGAGAGAAAGGAATAACTCATGATCATGCCTTTCTTATCCAGGTAGGTAACGGCCACGACACAGAGCGGGACTTCCTTTCCGACATTTCCTACGACATTTCCGGTAACAAGCATGCATTTTTCAGGCGACGAAGTTTTCAGATTTTCCGGGGTTGGATGAAGATTAGCCCGTATCTTGCTGATGACGAGCCTGGTATAGCCGCAGCCGCAAAACAAACAGGACATTATGGCAAGCAAAACGAGACGTTTAATGAGGAGCATGGCAACTCCGGTAGTGGAGGAGCATAGGGTAAATCTGCCTTAATCTTATTTCTAAATCCGTGGCGCCTGAACGCCGAAGCGAGCAGAATGCCGGGGTTTAAACGCCGCCGACGCCGTTTCACGCCTGGTGCACCGGGTGAACTTCGTCGGACGGTCTCATCCTGCGGGAATGCAAAAAACCGAGGTATTCCGCGCAGGCGAAGGAGTTCAGACGTCACGGATTCAGGTTATTTCCCGAGATGATCCTCGATGCAGGTAATCAGATCATCCAGGTTCACCGGCTTGGCCAGGAACGTATGCTTTCCGATGACGCTGCCGGTGGGTTGCGTCTCCGCCCTGGTTACAATGGCTGTCAGGAAAACGATCGGCACGTGCTTGAGATCGTTGGCTTCGGCAAATTCGGACGCGACGGAGCCGCCATCCACATCAGGCATCATCACATCGAGGAGAACCAGGTCCGGCCTGAAATTCCTCGCCGCCGCCAGCGCCCTGTTGCCCGCATTCACCTCCATGACCAGGTAATCGCCCCTGGCTTCCAGCCCTCTCCGCACCATGCGGGTGAGGTTCGGTTCGTCATCAACGACCAGGATCTTTTTTTTCATGATGATGCGCTCCTTTGTTGCGCCTTGAAAAGCAGGTTCACCGCCACTCCGCCCTCTTCCCGGTTCCTGATGTCTATCAGGGCGTCATGCAGGTCCATTATCTTGCGGGTTATGGACAATCCGAGACCGGTTCCCTTCCCGGTCGGCTTCGTCGTGAAAAAGGGGTCGAACAGCTTGTCCAGCTTGTCTTCCGGGATGCCGGGGCCGGTATCGAAAATCTCGACCATTACCGCCCTGTCGCCTTCCCCGAAATTATGCGCTTGCCGGAAAAATCCCGACAGCTCCTTTTTGGAAAGTTCTTTTTCAGTAGTTGTAACCGTTAGTTTACCACTGTTTTCCATCGCCTGCGCGGCATTCATAAAAAGATTGATGAAAACCTGCTGGATCTTGTTCCTGTCAACCGCCACAGGAGAAATGGAATTGTCGAGCCGGGTTTCCACGGATACATGGCATTTTACCAATTCGTGCCTGACCAGGTTCAGGCTGTTCCCTATGATCGGGTTCAGGTCCTGGATCGCCAGGTCCAGTTTTTCTGAACGGGAGAAATCGACAAGACCCTTGATGACGCCGTCCGCCCTTTTCACCGCTTCATCCATTTCACTTATCACGTCCTTTACGTCCCGGTTGCCGTCCAGCGTCGCCTCCAGGAAATTCAGCCCGAGCTGAATTATGGCCAGGGGATTTTTAACCTCGTGGGCAACCCCCGCCGCCAGCCTCCCTATGGACTCCAGCTTGGCGGCCTGGATAAGCTCCATCTGGGCATTCTGCAGCTCGGCATGCGCCTGCGTCAGCTCTTCGTGGGCTTCTTTCAGACGGTCGAACTGCATGCTCAGCCACTTGAACAGCACTCCGGTAAATGACCCGATCAGCAGGAAGAACGCCGTGCGAAGGATCCAGTTTGACGCCGGCTGCTCTATGCCCCTGGGGACATAGAGCGGCATGTATGGGCCGATCACCAGACCTGCCGCCAAAGCGGACACGATCCCTCCCGGTATTCTGAATACCGCGGCCGACAACACGATGGGAAGGTACATCATGTTAAGCCAGACAAAGGCGGTGCCGCCGGTCTCGTAAACGAGCACGCCGATGCAGGCGATCATCGCCGCGATGGCGACAATCAACATGGCAGCCTCGCCCCCCCTGGGATTCCTCCATTTTTCCATGAACAAATCGATGTCATGCAGAGTAGTCATACTTTTTTAAACCTAAGCCGGACAAACCTGAAAACAAGAAATCTTAAAAATCCTTTTATTTAACAGTATGTACAGGATACAAAACAAATCGTTTCTCAGGCTAAATTCAAAGCCTTTCATCCTGGTTATCCTGTTAATTTTTGTCATTGTGAGGTTCCCGGCATCCTTGCCCAAGTAAAAGGCGACATGAAAGTATCCCGCCGCCTCACCCGTTAAAATCCGGCGACATGCCGTCCATCTCCGCCAGCCGCTCGATCAGGTCCGCAACCCGTGAGCTGTAACCCCATTCATTATCATACCAGGCGATAACCTTGACGAAAGTACTGTCTATCACCTGGGTGAGCAGAGAATCGAAGATGCAGGAATGACTGTTGCCCACGATATCGCTGGAGACAATCGGGTCCGTCTGGTATTCCAGGACCTTCCGCAGGTCCCCGAAAGCCGCGGCCCGCACGGCTTCATTGATCTGTTCGACCGTTACCGGCTTTTCCACCTCGACACTCAGATCAACGACGCTCCCGTCCGGAACAGGGACCCGCAGGGCTATCCCGTCAAGCTTTCCTTCCAGTTCAGGGATCACCCGGCCGATTGCACGTGCGGCCCCGGTGGAGGTTGGTATTATGTTGATCGAGGCGTGCCGGGAACGCCGGAAATCGGCATGGGGAGTATCAACCAGGCGCTGATCGGCGGTAAACGCATGCACCGTGTTCAGCAGCCCGTGCTTGATGCCGAATGCCCGGTGAAGCACCAGGGCCAGCGGAGCGGAGCAGTTTGTCGTACAGCTGGCGTTGCTGATAATTACGGAATCTTTGGTCAGGACGTGGTCGTTGACCCCGAGCACTATAGTACTTTCCAGGTAGTCTTTCGTGGGGACTGTTACGATCACCCGTCGCGCCCCGGCATCCAGGTGGGTTTTCAGATCGTCCAGCTTGCGGAACTTGCCGGTGCTTTCGATTACATAGTCCACCCCAAGCTCGCGCCAGGGGAGCTTCGAGGGGTTTTTTTCGCTCAGCACGCTGAAGGAGTCGTTGTCGATGATCATCGTCGAACCTTCGATTCGCACCTGGCCCGGGTACATACCGTGGACACTGTCGTACTTGAAGGAATAGGCGAGCTGCTCCGGGCCGCTCAGGTCGTTGATTGCCACGACATTAAAGTGCCTGCGCAGCTTTGCTATTCTCATAACCGTCCGGCCGATCCGGCCGAAGCCGTTAACTGCAATTCGCGGAACCGACATTTTCATTCTCCTTTCATCCTGAAAAGGCTGTTGGACGTGTCCGAAGTGAGCGACTCTGGGTCAGACAAGAGAGAAATGAGACATGAGACTTAAGAAGTTGAATTTCGCGTCTTCCGTCTTCCGTCTCACAGTATTTTAGAACAAGCCACTCTGAGCTAACGGAGGATGCCTTCAACTGTCGAATCCGGGTTCATTTACCTTCTCGCCCTCCCCTGACCGGCCACGCTTTCCATCGCTTTTTTCACTTTTTCCTGGTCACCCAGATAATAATTCCTTATCGGCTTCAGATCGTCATCCAGTTCATAAACCAGTGGCATCCCGGTCGGAATGTTTACTTCCGGAATCACCTCGTCGGGGATGTCGTCCAGGTACTTTACCAGCGCGCGCAGGCTGTTCCCATGGGCTGCGATTATGACCCGCTCGCCGGAACGTATCACCGGGGCGATCACTTCATGCCAGCAGGGGAGAAAACGTTCCACCGTATCCTTCAGGCACTCGGTCAGCGGAACCTGATCCTTCCTCAGCCTATTGTAGCGCGGATCATTGGCGGGGTTTCTTTCGTCCCCCTCTTCCAGGGCCGGGGGGCGGACGTCATAGCTCCTCCGCCAGGTCTTCACCCGGTCTTCCCCGAATTTCGCCGCCGTTTCTGCCTTGTTGAGCCCCTGCAGAGCTCCGTAATGCCGTTCGTTGAGGCGCCAGTCGCGCACGACCGGTATCCACATGAGATCCATCTCGTCCATCACGATCCACAGGGTCCGGATAGCCCTTTTCAATACGGATGTAAAGGCGATATTGAAGACAAACCCCTGCTCTTTCAGGATGCGGCCCGCTTCCACGGCTTCCTCGACGCCCTTCTCGGAAAGGTCCACGTCGGTCCAGCCGGTAAATAGGTTTTCCCTGTTCCAGGTGCTTTCGCCATGTCTCAGCAAAACAAGTTTGTGCATGCGGTAATTCCTTTCCCGTTGAAAAATCAGGTTAATAGGCTGAAGACCGAAGGCTGAAGCCAAACATCTTGACCTTCAACCTTCAACCTTCAACCTTCAACCTTCCATCATCGCCCCAGCTCAATAACCTCCATCCGGTGGTTCGCCTCGGGGTGTTTCCTCGATGGGCCTTCGGTAAGGACCACCATGTCTCCCGACAGTCTGTGATCCGAAATCCATTTTTTCACATACGCCGACCAGTCCTCGGGATGATCAGGCTCATACACCGGACAGACACCGGAAGAGAACTGGAGCCGCTGGCACGTGGTTTCCTCGGAGCTGACGGCGACGACCGGAACGGGAAGCCGGAAAAATGCCATCCTCCTGGCGGTGGCTCCGCTGCGCGTCGGCACGAACACCGCGGCCGGTGTTGCGTATTCGAAACTCGCCTCGACGCCAAGGGCGATAAGGTGCATGGGGAGCACCTTCCCCCCCTTCACGTCGATCTCCCTGAACACGTCTCTGACTGCGAGTACCGGACGCTGTGGCTCTATCGCGGCGGCTATCTTCGCCAGCATTTCAACGGCGTCGACCGGGTAGCTTCCCATTGCCGACTCGCCGGACAGCATGACGCAATCGGTGCCGTCAAGGATGGCATTTGCCACGTCCGTCGCTTCCGCCCTAGTGGGGCGGCGGTTCTGGGTCATGGATTCCAGCATCTGCGTCGCCGTGATTACCGGCTTTGCGCGCATGTTTGCCAGGCGCATCAAGCGTTTCTGCACTACAGGGATTTGTTCAATGGGAACCTCGACCCCCAGGTCGCCGCGGGCTATCATAATCCCGTCGGCCGCGTCGATGATCTCCACCAGGTGATCAAGCGCGTTGGAACGCTCTATCTTGGCGATGACGAAGGGCTGATGACCGAGCCCGGCCGCCGCTTCACGCACCGCCCTGATGTCGTCCGCGCTGTTGACGAATGACTGGCTGATGGCGTCAACACCGTTTTCCAGGGCAAATTTCATGCAGTCGCGGTCATGGTCGGTAAACGCGCTGATGCCGAGATCGATGCCAGGCAGGTTCAGTCCCTTGCGGGATCGCAGTTCCCCCCCCACGACCACGCGGCAACGGACTTCGTTCCCATCGACTTTCTCCACCTCCAGCTGGATCAGGCCGTCATTAAGATACAGGGTAGCTCCGGCGCCGACTACCCGTGGAAGCTTGGCGAAACTGACGGAAACGCGTTCGGCGCTGCCGGTTATTTCTTCGGCTGTCAGGGTAAAGCGGTCGCCGGGCCTCAGATTGACGGGCTCGTTTTCCAGCAGTCCGATGCGCATCTTCGGGCCGGGAAGATCGGCCATGATCGCAAGTCGGCGCCCCGTCGAACGCGACGCGGCCCGCAGGTTCCGTATTACCCGTTCGTGGCCGGAAAAGTCGCCATGGGAAAAATTGAGCCTGGCCACGTTCATGCCGGCCAGAAGCATCCGCTCCATGACCTCGGGTGAATCGGAGGCGGGCCCGATGGTGCAGACGATTTTTGTTTTATTCTTTGGCAGAGTCATTCAGCCTCCTAATAGTTCTTCTTCCAATTATGTTTTCAAGAATACATTTTCGTAGGGTGTGTTAACGTAGTGTGAACTTTGTACCAGTTAAACATGCAAACAGCAGTTTAAGCCACGAATTGCACGAATTAGCACGAATTTGTAAGGCATTTGAAAGCAGATTGTCTGCGCTTACTCATTGATATCACAAGGAACATATGGTTTTTAAACATTCGTGTTTA
>DASRZQ010000128.1:0-13209 GCA_035686205.1 Geobacteraceae bacterium | reverse complement strand
TCAAGTTAAACATATCATTTCCTGACGGGTTGGCAACCGGAAACGCTTTTTGCGGGCGGGTTCATCCGTTTCTGTTTTTGACGGAGCCCGTAAATACCAAATCGCGGTGAATGAAATGAAACAGGCCACATTATTTGATTCCAATGCTTTTTGGGCTTCAAAAAATTTCCGTATCCAGGCGCCCCCGTCAGTTGCGGATACCGTTTTTCCCGATATGATGGATACGGTATGGGCGACCGCCGGGCCGCCCGATTACCGGAACTAGTTTTCATCCGGAAAGTACCCGCGGGGGCCGGCTTTTGTCAGGAGTTTCCGGATGAAATCGGAATTCGGCTGATCACGTGGAGGGACGGCATGCCCGGTCTGTTCATCGGCTGCAGCGGTTTTACATATTCCCACTGGCGCGGCAGGTTCTATCCGGAAAAGCTTCCCCGGGCCCGCTGGTTCGAATACTACTGCTCCGTTTTCACGAGCGTCGAGCTGAATGTAACATTCTACCGGCTCCTGAAGCCGGAAACATTTGACGGGTGGCGGGAGAAATCGCCGCCCGGTTTCTCCTTCAGCGTCAAAGGAAGCCGCTTCATAACCCACGTGAAAAGGTTGATCGACCCGGAGGAATCCCTCGAACGGTTCTTTGACGGAGCCCTGCGTCTCGGGGATAAGCTGAGCGCGGTCCTCTGGCAGTTTCCTCCCGGTTTTTCACGCGACACCGCCCGCCTGGAGCGGTTCATTGCGGCCCTGGAGCCGTATAGGGCGAGGAACGCGCTGGAGTTTCGTGATGAGAGCTGGTGCGACGGGGAGATTTCCGACCTCTGCCGCGCTGCCGGAATTGCTCTCTGCATGGCGGACTGGCCCGATTATATTGATAAACTGCCGTTGACGGCCGATTTTGTCTATATCCGGCGGCACGGACCCGGCGGCGGGTATTACGGCAGCTACTCTTCCGCCGAGCTCATTTCCGATGCCCGGCGAATACGGGGATACCTGGAGGAAGGCTTGGACGTTCACATCTATTTCAACAACGATGACCGCGCCTTTGCCACGGAAAACGCAAGGGAGCTGATGGGCCTTCTGGGTGTCGGGTCAGGCGGGGATGGGCCGTAGCGGGCCACGATTCGAGCGATTAGTGAATATTTTCCGGCATTTCGATTCTCAAAGCATGGATGTTTCCGCAATAAAATTTAAGTTATGTTTAATTATTGTCTGACTGTATCCAATGTGTTACAAAAATGCGGAATCAGCAAAATCGTCTTGATTTGCCCGATGCTTTTCTGATAGTCTGAATGCCGGGCTTTTCGGCGAAGAAGCGGCGAGTTGTCAGGCAAAAAAACAGACAGTTTTTTAGGTGATTGAACATTGTCCAGCATTAATATTTCCGGCCGGATTCCTTTAATTATCCATTTTAAGTCAAAGTTTTCAGAGCCAATATAAAATAGAACGGAACTATCACCCAAACAAAGGTAAAGTTCGTCATTCCCGCGCTTCCATCAAAAAACTCCCTCCCCTTCAAGGTGTATAGACCGGGGTGGGGATGGGTCTCTCGGCATCAAGGCATCCCTCCCCCTCCTGGGCTCCCCCTTGAAGGGGGAGGAATATTTGTTGCGAGATATTAGTATTACTCAGATTATGTTTTGCCCGTATTTCGTTATTCATATTCCGCATGCCGACCCCTCTCCGAATGGTGCGGGGCATTCAATAAGGCTGGTACCAATTGTACGACAATAATCAACTTGTTGTATTCACGCTGGATGAATATCGATATGCCGTGCCGCTTGCCGCCGTCGAAAGGGTTGTCAGGCTGGTGGAGATCACTCCTCTGCCGAAGGCGCCGCGGATCGTCATCGGCGTCATCAACCTGCAGGGGCGGATCGTGCCGGTACTGGACATGCGCGCCCGCTTCGGCCTTCCGAAACGCGGGATGAGGTTGGGCGCCCAACTCATTATCGCGCGGACTTCGAGGCGTACCGTCGCGATGCTCGTGGATGAGTCGCGCGGCGTCATGGAATGCCCGTCGGACAACACTGTCGCGGCGGAAGAGATCGTTCCCGGCATGGAGTACGTGACGGGAGTTATGAAGCTTGCCGACGGAATGCTCTTTATTCATAATCTGGACGAATTTCTGTCACTCGAAGAAGAGAAGACTCTGGAAGCCGCGATCAACGGAAATGAAGGCAGGGGACAAACTTGAAAAACGCTCCCACAATCAGTGACAGCCTGCTCTCATGTTTCAGCGAATTCATTGCCGGCAAGTTCGGCCTGCACTACCCGGAGAAACGCCGGCGCGATCTTGTGAGACATGCTTTTTCCCTGGCGGACGACTTCGGTTTTCCCGACGGCGAGTCGTGCATCCGCTGGATCGTCTCCTCGCGGCTGACCGATGGCGAGCTGGACGCCATCGCCTGCCGCCTGACCATCGGTGAAACCTATTTTTTCCGCGAACGGAAAAGTTTTGACGCGCTTGAAACCCATATCCTGCGCCCGCTCGTCGATTCCCGGCGGGGAAAGGAGAGACGGCTGAGGATTTGGAGCGCGGGCTGCGCCACCGGCGAGGAGGCGTATTCCCTTGCCATCCTGCTCCACAGGATGTTGCCCGACCTGCCGGAGTGGAATATTTCGATCCTTGCGACGGACATAAATCCGGCTTTCCTTCGCAAGGCTTCGGGGGGAGAGTACGGCGAGTGGTCGTTCCGCGGCGTTCCCCGCTGGCTGAAGGAGAAGTATTTCACCGTAAACGGGAATGGCCGGCATGTGCTTGCGGATCCAATCAGGAAAATGGTGACCTTCGACCGTCTGAACCTGGCGGATGATCCCTACCCGTCTCTTCTGAACCACACCAACGCAATGGATATCATTTTCTGCCGCAACGTGCTCATGTATTTCTCTCCCGATCGCATAAAAAAGACGGTCGGCGGATTCCGCCATTCCCTGCTGGACGACGGATGGCTGGTCGTAAGCCCGTGCGAGGTCTGCCACGGTCTTTTTCCCGGGTTCAGGCCGGTAACCCTTGATGATGCCGTCTTTTACCGGAAGGAGCGGCATACTCAACCATGGTCAAATCCGTTCCCCGTGGTTGCCGAAGGAAATAAGGCTCCGCCGGAAAACGGTATTGATTGCAAAAGCGGTGTTTCCGGTGCCGTAAGGGGGAAATCCTCCCTGATTCCCCTTTTACACGGGGAGGGAGGCGTTGGCGGAAGAAAAGGGGCAACTGCTCCAGCCGAGCAGTCGGTGCCGGCCGGGTACTCAGTTGACGGCCGGAACGGAGATGCCGCCGGGTCGATGACGGATTCCCAAGAAAAGGCGTCGGCAGTATATCGCCAGGGCGACAACGCCGCCCCGGCGATACGAGTGGAGTCTGTCGCGGACCGGCAGCCTGGATCGTCTCCTGTCTCCAATGGAGAAACCGCGGTCCGGCTTGCCCGGGCGCTGGCCAACCAGGGGAAATTTACGGAGGCGCTGGAGTGGTTGGAAAAAGCCGTTTCTTTCGATAAGTTGAATCCGGAACCTTACTACCTCAAGGCGAGCATTTTCCAGGAACAGGGGTTCGACGACGCGGCCGCCGTATCCTTGAAAAAGGCCATCTACGTTGATCATGGATACGTTCTCGCCCACTACGCGCTGGCGGGGCTGGACTTCCGCCGCGGCAGGCGACGGGAAGCCTTCAGGCACCTGGAAAACGCGGCGGCGCTGTTGCGGGATTACGGAGATGACGAGCTTCTCCCGGGGGCGGACGGCCTGAGCGTGCGCAGGCTAGCGGAGATAATAGCAGAGACCAGAGAAAACATCGCGGGAGCAAAAAAACAGCTGGCAGCTAGCGGTTAGCGGCTGGAAGGTTTCATATGAGTGGTGGAAAGAGAGATTTCATGGGGACGAAACCGCAAGCAATCGATTGGCAGACTGTCAGGAGGCGCATTGACGCAGTAACCGACGCCATAAATCGCGGGTTGTCCCCCGAAGAGGAGAAATCGGTTCTCAAGGCCCGAGCGGGTGCGCTGGCTCGTGAACCCGGCCGGGAAGACGCGTCCGCCGGCCGCCTGGAAATCCTGGAATTCCTCCTGGCATACGAGACGTACGGCATTGAATTATGCTGGGTGCGCGAAACGGTCCATTTGAAGGAACTTACCACCGTACCGGGTACACCGCCGTTTATCCTGGGTCTGGTCAACGTCCGCGGCCGGATCGTGTCGGTAATCGACATAAAGAAGTTCTTCGACCTGCCGGAAAAAGGCCTTACGGACCTCAACAAGGTCATTATCGTCCAGGACGGCGGGATGGAATTCGGCATCCTGGCGGACTCCATTAGCGGCTTCAGGTCAATCGGGCAGGAGGAACTGCGGCCGTCTCTTCCCACCCTGACCGGGATCAGGGAAGAATACCTGAAGGGCGTTACCGGGGACCGGATGGTGGTGCTGGACGGGCAGAAGCTGCTCGGCGACGCTAAAATGATAATTTGCGATAAAACAGAAGATTGATCGAATTTCAGAAAATAATAGGAGAAAACGATGATTCAATGTAAGGAGGATTATGCATGCGCTGGTTTCTGAATCTCTCGACCAGGAACAAAATCGTTCTTGGCTTCGGATCAATGTTCATCCTGATGACTATTGTCATAGCAACGGCTTTCTCGGGCATAACCACAATCGAGCAGTCGCAGAAGCGGCTGGTATCCGGTGAATTCCGGTCCGCGCAGGATATAACGGAAATCAGGGCGCTGCTCAACCGCGTGAGAGCGCTGGTTCTTGAGATGATGATGTCCGGCGACAAGGCCAGGCAGCATTCATTGGAACAGGAAATAAAGTCCAACTCCGCGGAGATCGGCAGGCTGATGGATGAATACCGCGAACTCAACAGCGACGATCGGCAGGCTATGGCGAAGCTTCAGGAATTTGTCTCCGTCCGGGACGAATACCGACAAACCCGCGAAGAGCAGTTCGCGCTTATTTACAGGGGAAAGACAGAAGAGGCGAGACAGCTCGGAACAGGTATCCAGGATGATCGCTACAATAAAATGAGCGAAATTGCAGCCTGGCTGGGGAAACGGGAACTGGAGCAGGCCCGGCAGAGTGTTGTTCAGTCCGGGCAAACGGCGAGAAATTCATCTATTATTTTTATTTTCGCAGGGGTTGCGGCTCTTGTTTTCGGACTTGTGATTTCCAAGATATTGTCCAGGGCCATTGCCGAGCCCCTCAGGGAAATCACGGAAATAGCTGAAAAGCTTGCCGTGGGCGATCTGAAGATCAGCATACCCGCTACCGACAGGAAGGACGAAGTAGGCCACCTTCTGCAGACGTTCCGCCGCATGGTGGCCAATATCGGCAAAATGGCGGGCATGAGCAAAAGGATTGCCCTGGGCGACCTCACGCCGAAGATAACGCCGGCGTCGGCGGGGGACATCATGGGGCATGCGCTGGCGGCCATGGTGACCGGGCTGAGGGAAATAACCAGGGAGATAAAGGAAGGGACAAACGTCCTTGCCGCCTCGGCGGGGGAGATCCTTGCCTCGACGACCCAGGTTGCTTCCAGCGCGGCGGAAACCGCGTCGGCCGTGAACGAAACGACCGCAACCGTCGAGGAGGTCAAGCAGACAACCGAACTTTCCGTGCAAAAGGCCCGCCATGTCTCCGACAGTGCCCAGAAGTCGCTTGAAGTATCGCAGCAGGGCAAGAAATCCGTCGAGGAAGCCGTACTCAAGATGAGCCGGATCCGGGAACAGATGGAAACAATCGCCGACAGCATCGTCAACCTCAGTGAACAGAGCCAGGCCATAGGCGAAATCATCGCCACGGTCAACGACCTTGCCGAACAGTCGAACCTGCTGGCGGTCAACGCGGCCATAGAGGCTGCCAAGGCGGGCGAGCACGGCAGGGGGTTCGCCGTTGTGGCCCAGGAAGTAAAGAGCCTCGCGGAGCAGTCGAAGCAGGCGACCGCCCAGGTCAGGACCATCCTCAACGATATCCAGAAGGCGACCAACGCCGCGGTGATGGCGACGGAACAGGGGAGCAAGGCCGTCGAGGCGGGGGAGAAGCAGTCCGTCGAGGCCGGTGAGGCGATCAGTAGCCTGGCGGACAGCATTGCCGAGTCGGCCAACGCGGCCGCCCAGATCGCCGCGACGAGCAGGCAGCAGATGGTGGGGATGGACCAGGTGGCCCTGGCCATGGAAAACATCAGGGAGGCAAGCAACCTTGGCGTAGCCAGCACGCATCAGACCGAACAGTCGGCCCAGAACCTGAATGAACTGGGTCAGAGGCTGATGGGGCTGGTGGGGAAGTTCAAGCTTTAAATTTTTAAAGTTTAGGTTTTAAGTTTAAGGAAAAGCTTTTTTTATACCTAACACTTAACACTTAACACCAGGTTTCAAATGGACATCGAATTCCAAAAAAGGCTTCTGGCGACATTCAGGATCGAGGCGAAAGAGCATTTGAACGCCATTTCGGCCGGGCTGGTCGCGCTTGAGAACGCAGCGGGGGAAGGGGAGCGGCGTGACATCGTCGAGACCGTCTTCCGTGAGGCGCACAGCATGAAGGGTGCGGCCCGGGCCGTCAACATGACCGGCGTCGAATCGCTCAGCCATGCCCTGGAAAGCGTTTTCGCCAGGTGTAAACGCGAACGGTACGCTCCTTCCCCGGAAGAGTTCGACCTTTTCCATCGGGCGGTCGACGCAATCGACGGGCAACTTTCGCCCGCCGGCGACGATCCCGACCATTCACTCTGGTCGCGCTCCAGGGAGCTCGTCGCCGGCCTTGAGCGTGTGGCGAACGGGAAATTTAAGGAAACGGGGAAACGGGGAAACGGGGAAACGGGGAAGGAGGGAACCGGAAAAACGGAGAAACGGGGAAGCGGCGAAGCGGCGAATCTGGAGGAAAGCCGTGTAACGTTTACCCCGGAGAAAACAGTTGCGTTGGAAACGGTCAGGATTTCCGCCGCCAGGCTGGACTCCGTTTTCCTGCAGGCCGAGGAAATGCTGTCGGCCAAATCGGCCGATCTGCAGTTTGCCGCGGATCTGGGAGAAATAAACAACGAGCTTGCCCTGTGGGAAAGGGAGTGGAAGAAGAGCCGGCCGGTTTTTCGCTGTCTTGCCAAGGCGCTGCAGGGCCGGCTCTCGGCGGACCCCGATGCCGTCCACCTGGCCGGGCTGCTGGATTTTTTTGAATCGGGCCAGGCCTTTCTCAAATCCGTCCAGAACAGGACCGGCAAGCTGACGAAGACGGCCGACGGGCACCGACACGCGCTCGAAGGAATGGTGGACAACCTTCTCGATGACCTGAAGGAGGTTATGATGCTTCCCTGCTCCGCGATTCTCGATTTCCTGCCGAAAATGGTGAGGGACCTGGCGCGCGACAGGGGCAAGGACGCGGAGATCGAGATTTCGGGGGAAACCGTCGAAATAGACAAGCGGGTTCTCGAAGAACTGAAAGACCCGGTAATCCACCTGGTGCGCAACTGCATCGAACACGGTATCGAAAAGCCCGCCGAGCGCCTGCGCCGCAACAAGCCCGCGCGCGGAAGGATATCAGTTACGGTTTCCATCAGGGATGCAAGCCGGGCCGAAATTGTCGTCGCCGATGACGGTGCGGGCATAGATACGGACAGAGTGGCGGAAGCGGCAGCGAGAAGCGGCATGGCGCCACTGGACGGGTCCGGGCGGGCGGGAGCCGGGGAACTGGTTGATGTGATCTTCAGGTCCGGCTTTTCCACCAGTTCCATGATCAGCGACATTTCGGGAAGGGGACTCGGTCTTGCCATTGTGAGGGAAAAGGTTGAAAAGCTCGGCGGGACCGTCCTGGCGGAGAGCGTACCGCTGAAAGGCGCATCGTTCAGGATGTCCGTTCCCCTCACCCTTTCGACTTGCCGGGGTGTGCTGGTAAGGGCGTCGGGGCAGACCTTCATATTCCCCGCTGCCGGCATCGAAAGGGTTGTCCGTATCGATGCAGACCTGCTAAGGACCGTGGAAAACAGGGAAACGATCGAACTTGGCGGTGAGCCGGTCTCGTTTGTCCGCCTCGCGGATGTCCTGCGGCTGCGCGGTGAAGAAGAAAACGCCGACGGACCGGGCCTGATCAAGGCCCTCGTGACCGGCGGCGGGAGTGGCCGCATCGCTTTCGGTGTGGACGCCGTTATTGGCGAAGAGGAAATCCTGGCCAGGGGCCTTGGGCCGCAGCTGAGGCGGGTGCGCAACATATCCGGCGCGACGGTGCTGGGTGACGGCGGGGTGGCGCTGATTCTCCACCCCGGCGATCTGCTCAAATCGGCCGCGAAATGGACGGGAACGCCTTCCGCTTCCGTTGCCTCGAGGGAAACGGCAAAACTCGAGGAAACGGCGCGCAGGTCGGTGCTCGTCGCAGAAGACTCGATAACCGCAAGAACGCTGCTGAAGAATATTCTGGAGACGGCCGGCTACCGGACCTTTACGGCCGTGGATGGAATGGACGCCCTGACCCTGCTGAAGACGGAACATATAGACCTTGTGATATCCGATGTGGACATGCCGCGCATGAACGGGTTCGACCTGACCGCGAGAATCAGGGCATCCCGGGAATTCGCGGAACTGCCCGTGGTGCTGGTTACTTCCCTCGATTCGCGGGAAGACCGTGAAAGGGGTATCGAAGCCGGGGCAAATGCCTACGTGGTCAAAAGCAGCTTCGACCAGAGCAATCTGCTTGATGTGGTTAAGAGGTTGATATAGAGAAGGTAGAAGGTAGAAGGTAGATACGCATCAGGTGGTTTTATGCGCCTCACATCTTACTTCTAACTTCTAACTTCTCGCGTGACTAAAAGCTGGAGATTTCATGATAAAGGTTTTGATAGTTGATGATTCGGCGACTATTCGGGATTTTCTGGAACAGGTCTTCGGCGCCGATCCGGAAATACGGGTGGTCGGTTCCGCCGCAAGCGGGGAGGAAGCCATTGCCGCCGTGGAGCGCCTGGAGCCCGATGTGGTAACCATGGACATTTACATGCCGGGAATGAGCGGCCTGGACGCCACGCGCCGGATCATGGAGACCCGCCCGACGCCGATTGTTATCCTCAGCGGCAACCTCGACCGTGAAGAGGTCCTGACGTCATTCAGGGCCATCGAGGCCGGCGCCCTTGCCGCCGTCCCGAAACCGCACGGCGCCGGTCATCCCGATCACGAGCGCGAAGTGAAGGAACTCATCGGCAAGGTCAAGCTCATGTCTGAAGTAAAGGTGATAAGGAGATGGACCCGCGCGAGAAGTACGGTGTCTTTTCCACCCTTCTGCCGGCAGCCGGCGGAAGAAGCGGCGGTACAGCTTCAGGCAGTGGCGATCGGCGCGTCGACCGGCGGGCCGGTTGTTATACAGACCATTCTGTCGGGGCTGAATAAAAATTTCCCTGTTCCGGTGCTAATCGTACAGCACATGGCATCGGGCTTCATCAGGGGCTTTGCGGAATGGCTCGCCCTGACGTGCCGCCTGCCGGTTCATCTGGCCTCACATGACGAGCGTGTTCTTCCCGGTCATGTGTATATTGCGCCGGACGGGTTCCAGATGTTGCTGGATGCCGATGGACACCTGAAACTCAATGACGGTCCGGCCGAATACGGCCTGCGGCCATCCGTCTCCAGCCTCTTCCGGTCCGTTGCCCGCGTGCTCGGCCAGAATGCCGCCGGGGTGCTGCTTACGGGCATGGGCAGGGACGGCGCGGATGAACTGTTGCTGATGAAAGAACATGGCGCGGTTACAATCGCCCAGGATGAGCAGAGTTCGGTAATATACGGCATGCCGGCGGAAGCGGTCCGCCTCGGTGCGGCCAAATACGTGCTGCCGCCGGAAGGGATCGCGGCGAAGCTTGAGGAACTCGTGAAGAAAAAATGTGAGACGCGAGATGTAAGATGTGATAAGTGAAAAGCGAGAAGGAACAGGGTTTTCATCTCACGTCTTGCGTCTAATGTCTTACAGTCGGATACCATACAGGAGCTCATTAATGGAAACAATGAAGGAAGATGATGGAAGGTCCGGAGAAGTAATCCTCATCGTCGAAGACAGCCCCACCCAGGCCGAACAGCTGCGCTACATCCTGGAAAAGCACGATTTCAGCGTGTCGACGGCCGCCAACGGCAAGGAAGCCCTGAACGCCATCTCAAGGCAAAAGCCTTCGCTGATTATCAGCGACATTGTCATGCCGGATATGGACGGCTATGACCTATGCCGTGAAGTGAAGGCTTACGAATCCCTTCGGGATATTCCGGTCATTCTGCTGACCGCGCTCTCCGACCCCCTTGACGTTATCCGCGGCATCGAATGCGGCGCCGACAGTTTCATAACCAAGCCATATGACGAGGAAGCCCTCGTGTCCGGAATCAGGCAGATGCAGGCGGACCGGTTTTATCCGGTGCGGGAGAATTCGGCGGGGGGGCTGGAACTCAATTTCGGCGGCCGGGATTATGTCCTGAACGCGGACTGCGGCCAGATACTCAAGCTTCTTTTTTCCTCGTATGATATGGCCATCAGGAAGAACCGCGAGCTTATCAAGGCCCGTGACGAGATGAACGAGCTGAATATCCAGTTGAAAGCCGTCAACAGCGAACTGGAGTCGTTCAGCTTCACCGTGTCACACGATCTTCGCTCTCCCCTGAACGTCATCGGCCTTTACTGCCAGGTGATCATGGAGACCGGCTGCGGCGACGAGCAAACGAAGGAATATGTGAAAGGGATACTCGACCAGGTCGACCGGATGAACCAGCTGATCACGACGCTTTTGAACTTTTCCCGTCTTTCCCGTGGCGAGATAAGCCGCACGAAGGTGGATCTCAGCCTGATGGCCCGCGAGATAGCGGCCCATCTGTCGATGAAACAACAGGAACGCGCCGTAAATTTCAGCATTCAGGATGGCATCGTAGTTGACGGCGATAAGAAACTGCTCCGGGTGGTCCTGGAAAACCTTCTCGGAAACGCATGGAAGTATACCGGCAGGGAAGCGGAAGCCCGCATCGAATTCGGAATTCAGGCGTCTGGGGAAAAACCGGTTTATTTTGTCAGGGACAACGGTACCGGTTTTGACATGAGCGAGTCCGGGAAACTGTTCAATCCGTTCCTGCGGCTGCACGACAAGGAGGAGTTCGAAGGCACCGGCGTCGGGCTGGCGACGGTGCGGAAGATTATCGAACGACATGGCGGGAAAGTCTGGGCCGAAGGGGAGGTCGGCAAGGGAGCGGTATTTTACTTCACCCTTTAATGTTGCTCGGGTTGTTTTCACGTGATCATCGGGATTCCTCCCGGTATTCCGTCCAAATCTCTTCGTTTTATGTCCCGGTTTTTTTGGATGGAGGGACATTGTCGTCGATGAAGGGCTGAATATCCGCCTTTGCCCGCGCCAGCGGAAGATAAATCCTGAAGGAGGTTCCCTTTCCGGGTTCCGAGGAAACACTGATGCAGCCGTTGTGGTGCTTGACTATGCCGTAGACGATTGAAAGCCCGAGCCCCGTTCCCTTGCCCACTTCCTTTGTCGTGAAAAAGGGTTCGAATATCTTTTTCATCGTTTCAGGATCTATTCCGAGGCCGGTGTCCCTTACGGTTACGCAGGCGTACCTGCCCGGGTCGCCGAAGCCGTGCGCGTGAGGAAAGCGGGTGGTCCTCGTCAGGGACGACGTGCTTATGGCAAGCGTGCCGCCTTCCGGCATGGCATCGACCGCATTTGTCACGAGATTGAGAATTACCTGCTCAATATTGCCCGGATCGGCCAAGACGATGAGCGTATCCGGCACTGTTTCCACGACCAGCTCGATAGTCCTGCCAATAAGCCTTCCCAGCATCTTTTCCAGCTGCATGACGACATCATTGAGATCGAAGACCTTTGGCTCCATGGCCCGTCTGCGGCTGAAGGCGAGAAGGCCGCGGATAAGCTCCTCGGCGCGTTCCGTGCAGCGAAGGATCTGCCCGCAATATTCCCTGGCCGGATCGCCTTCGTTCATTTTGCCGGACAACAGGTGGGTGAAGCCTACGATGGCCGTGAGGATGTTGTTGAAATCGTGGGCAACGCCGCCGGCGAGCCGACCCACCGCTTCCATTTTCTGCGACTGGTAGAGTTGGGCCTCAAGGCTTTTTCTTTCACTGATATCAGTAATGGTGCCCACGAACCGAAGCGGATTGCCTTCTCCGTCCCGTGAAATTACCTTTCCCCTCGCCAGGATCCATACATACGATCCGTCTTTGCATTGCATGCGGTATTCAACGGCATAACGGTCGGTTTCCCCTCTCAGGTGTCTGTCCAGTTCTTCCCTTACACGCGGCAGGTCTTCGCCGTGAACGCGCGTCATCCATTCGTCACATCCGGCGCCGATTTCATCATCGACATATCCAAGTATTTCCTTCCATCTTCGCGAGTAAAATACCTCGCCGGTGCGGATGTTACGGTCCCAGACCCCGTCGCTGCTTCCCTCGATGGCGAAGAGCCATCTTTCCTCGCTCTCCCTTAAAGCATCCTCGGCCCGCCTGCGCTTCAGGCGCCCCGACATGAGCATTCCGAGAAAGGCCGTGATGAATGGAAACATTATCATCATCGGCGGCGCGACCCTGGCCAGTGAGACGGCAAAAAGGGGCCTGGGAAGCATGACCGCAAAGGACAGCACGACCAGGTTAACTATTACGCCGAAAGTGTAGAGTTCGGACAGCCTGATGTTCTCCAGGCTTTTCCGCCGCAGGAATTTCCAGGCAATGCCGATGGCGCCGGAAGCGGCGATGGAGCAGACTCCCATGCCCGCGCCGGCTCCCCCGATATGAAGTCTGAAGACGGCGGCCATAATCATCGCGACCATGGTCGGAACGGGCCCGAAAAATAGACCCGACACACAGAGCAGCACCGATCTCGCATCGAAATATACCCCGGGAGACAGCTTCCAGGAATTGAGCATCACTGCAATGCCGATTATGCCGACGATTGCGCCGGTGAGAATTTTCCGCAACCAGGACTTTATGCGGTCCCCCTTCAGGGGCAGAAGTTCGTAGACCGCGAACATGGCGAGCAGCAGCGCGGCGTTGTTAAATAATCCTGTGAGTATTCCGATTTCCATGTTTCCAGCCTCATATCCGCTCCTTCACCGGATGCGGAGGGAAGTTTTCCGTTTGATTTTAACCCAAAATCGATATTTGCTCACGCAAAGGCGCAAAGATCGCTAAGAAATTCAAGTGGTTGTAAATATAGTGAATATAACCATTCGGGTAATTCGTTTAGCTTGATGACTTCGTGATTTTACTT
>DASRZQ010000127.1:0-17029 GCA_035686205.1 Geobacteraceae bacterium | reverse complement strand
GAGCCGGAAGAGAAAGACTATCCCGCGGCGGAGTCTTACCTTGGCCTGCTGTATGACGACAGGACGGTCAAAACGCTAGTGGAGAAACTGAGAAACGCGTCCGTCCGGCAGTTCAAGGCCAAGGATATTTTCAGGGCTTCGGGTTTGTCGCTTCTCGGCATAAGCAATTCCCATGTCAGGAAAGACACGGAAAAGATCGATTCGGGCAAGAGGCTGTCTCCGGTCCTGCTGGTAAGGAACGAACAAACCGGAAAAGTCGTTATCGCCGATGGATATCACCGTTTGTGCGCCGTTTATTCATACGACGAAGATGCTCTCATCCCGTGCAAAATTGTCTAGCATTAGATGTTCAACTTATTTCAGCAACCAATCCCCCTCCCAACCTCCCCCTTGAAGGGGGAGGAGTTTATATTTCTTCTTTCGTAAAAGAAAAGCAGCTTCTTATTTCCCTCCCCTTCAAGGGGAGGGTTTGGGTGGGGATGGGGTCGAGAAGGTGATCAGGCAAAAAGAGCCATTTCCCGCCTGTTTATTTTTTCTTGTCAATCTGCTATTCTCCGATAGCCGCAAAAGAGTGCCGCGATTCGTGATCGCGGCCGCGCGCGGCGTGCGCGATTTCGTCAATATCAATATAAAAGGAAAAAACATGTCATCAAGTCGTTTTGTCATCACCGTCATCGGTCTGGACAGGGTGGGCATCGTGGCGGGCATCAGCCGGGTCATGGCCGAACATAACGTAAATATCGCGGACATCAGGCAGACCATAATGGGCGATCTGTTCACCATGATCATGCTGGCCGAGGTCAAGTCGGATAAATTCGATCTGGCCGCCTTCCAGGAGTCCATGTCGGCGATAGGGACCGAACTGGGCGTTCAGGTTATCGTGCAGCATGAAGACGTTTTCCGCTTCATGCACAGGATTTGAGGAGGTTCGACAATGCTTATCCATCCGGAGGAGATCCTCGAAACCATCAAGATGGTAGCCAACGAGCACCTGGATATCAGGACGGTAACCATGGGCATCAACCTGCGCGGCTGCGGCCATCCCGACATCTTGACCTTCAACGGCAACGTCTACGACCGCATCCTGCGCTGCGCCGAAAACCTGGTCAGGACCACGGAGGACATCCAGAGCCTCTACGGCATTCCCATCATCAACAAGCGGATATCCGTCACGCCCATATCAATCGTCGCGGAAAGCTGCCGGGCCGATAATCTCGTATCCGTGGCGGAAACCCTGGACCGGGCCGCGCGGGACGCCGGCATCGATTTCATCGGCGGCTTCAGCGCCCTGGTGCAGAAGGGGATGACTCCCGGCGACCTGAAGCTTATCGGCTCGATCCCCCGGGCGCTGGCATCGACCGGCAAGGTCTGCTCCTCGGTCAATGTGGCGACCACCAGGGCCGGCATCAACATGGACGCCGTGGCCATGATGGGGCGCATTATCAAGGAGACGGCGGAACTGACACGGGATCGCGGGGGCATAGGCTGCGCAAAGCTGGTCGTCTTCGCCAACGTGCCCGACGACAACCCCTTCATGGCGGGCGCCTTCCACGGCATCGGCGAACCCGACTGCGTTATCAACGTGGGCGTCAGCGGCCCCGGGGTGGTCAATTCGGCGGTTCGCGCGCTCCGGAACCCCACCCTGGGGGATATTTCGGAATGTATCAAAAAAACGGCCTTCAAGATCACCCGCATGGGCGAGATGGTGGGCAGGGAAGTGGCCCGCCGGCTGGGCGCCCAGTTCGGCGTGCTCGACTTGTCCCTGGCGCCGACTCCGGCGGTCGGCGACAGCGTGGCGGCCATCCTGGAAGCCATGGGGCTGGAAAGCTGCGGGACGCACGGCACCACCGCGGCGCTGGCCCTGCTTAATGACGCCGTGAAAAAGGGGGGCGCCATGGCGTCATCCTCCGTGGGCGGGCTCAGCGGGGCATTCATCCCGGTGAGTGAGGACGAGGGGATGATACGTGCGGTGCTGCGCGGCTCCCTCTCCCTGGACAAGCTCGAAGCCATGACATGTGTCTGCTCGGTGGGGCTGGACATGATCGCCGTGCCGGGCGATACGTCGCCGTCCACCATCTCCGCCATCATTGCCGACGAGATGGCCATCGGGGTGATCAACAAGAAAACCACCGCCGTGCGCATTATCCCCGCTCCGGGGACAAAGGTGGGGGATATGGTGGAGTTCGGGGGCCTGCTCGGCAGCGCCCCGGTCATGCCGGTGCACAATTTCAGCTCGGAGACCTTTATTGCCCGCGGCGGCAGGATCCCCGCTCCCATTCAGTCCCTGACAAACTGACGTGTCCTTCCGACCTGGACAGCCTTGGTCGGGAATAATTTATGTTATAATTAAAAACAAAAGCGAGAGGAGATCATGGAATACTTTTGTCCGGCGCTTTTATCAGCATATGGACCGGAGAACATCGGGAGATATCATGATTAAGAGCGTACATATAAAATTTTTCCGGTTAAATGTAATTTTTATGTCTGTTCTGATTGTTCTGAGCCCTTGCGTCTCGATCGCCCAGGATCGGACGCCTGATTTCCAGGGCTTTTATTCAACCAGGCTGAAGAGCAAACTGGATAAGAACAATTCAAAAATCGTCAATAACCTGAAAAACTATAGAAAAGACAAGTCCGTTGCACGGCTGGACGAGTCCTATAATATTCTGATCCAGTCAAGAGACGATATTGACAATTATATGAGCGCTGCAATTGAAAAGCTGAGTAACTCTCCTGAAAACGCCGAACTGGAAAAGCTTAGGGCGCAAGTCGACAAACTGGAAATTATAAGTATAAGGGATTCCGAAATGCCGTATTTGTGCGATCAGCTGTACGAGGTAGGCTGGTTCTATCTGAGTGCAGACAAAATGAAAGCAAAACAGTGCTTCAAGTCTATTCTGGAAAGATTCACCACTTCCGTTTCCGAAAATTGCGGCATGAGAGCCGAGCAGGCGCTGGAGAGTCTTCAGTAGGCGGAGGACGGCAAATCCCGGCGCTGTCCTTTGGAACGTAATTTACGAAAAGTCCTTCAATACCTTATCTCATCCATCTCCATATCAAGCAGATTGATGTGCAACTGACGGTTGCTGAGGGGTGTCCCCTGGCCGGTCAGTATTTTGCAGACCTCCGATACCTGCAGGCTGGCGGTCAGCGCGGGCGTGAACGAAGGGTTGCCGAGGCCGCTTTCTACACCCTTGGCGCGGGTGGAGCGGCCGTAAATCCTGGCCAGGGTCGTTTCGCCGGGGAACTGGGTGGCGACGTGACCGTACCAGCCGCCGATGGCCCCATGAACCATCGGGATATCGATCCGGGCGCATATCTCCGCAAGCTCCAGCCGTACCGTGATCGAGTCAAGGGCGTCGACGGCCAGATTGGCTCCTTTAAGCAGCTCCATGCCGTTATCCATGCCGAATGCGCCAATAACCGGAACGAGGGTGACCGCCGGATTGATCTCCCGGACCCGGTCCAGGGCCGCTTCCGCCTTGGGCTTGCCCAGCGTTTCCGGCGAGGAGAGAAGCTGGCGGTTGAGGTTATGCTCTTCGAAAATGTCGGGATCGACAGCGGTAATCCTGCCGATGCCGAGCCGCGCCAGTTGCTCTATGATGAATCCACCCAGGCCGCCGCACCCTATGACGGCCACATGGCTTCTGAAAAGGACCAGTTGCTGTCCGGTGGAAATGGTATCTCTGTTCCTCTGGTAACGCGCGGGCAAAAGCCCTGCTTCCAGGGCCGCTTCTTCAACCTCGCCCATGGAAAGCCCGAAAAGGGAGGCGGCATCTTTCTGCCGGCGCCATGGCAGAAGGTCGCCTTCCGACCAGCCCCGCAAAAAAGTCATCAAATCGCCCATTCACAGTCTCCTTCACAGAAGTCCCAAGGAATCCAACCCAAGTATCCCGACCGGTGAAGTTTATTTACCACATTTCCGGGCTTCGCCGCAAGCGGACTGATTATTCTGAAAAAGACAATCAGGATAATTGCTCTAACTCCGGCACCAGGTCCTGAATCTTCCGGAATCGATGTGGACGAAACCGGTCTGCGGATAATAGCCCACCCCGCCGTAATTAAGGCTTATCGCGGCGTTTCTCAGGTTCTTCAATGCTACTCGGGGTATGAAGAAATCGATGGCCTTTCCGAGCATGTGCAGGCTGTGATGGGACACCTGTCTGCCTTCTTCGCGCAGGAGGCTGTTGTACTCGGGCGTCCTGTACCCCGAAATGACATGGATTTCGTTATCCCCGCCGAACTGCTTGTCCACGATGTTCAGATACTCTATGACATTGGTATCCATGTCGATTGTCTTATTGGTATAATGACATCGTAGGTTCCAGTTAAGCGCCTTGAGCGCCTCCGGGTCGTATTCGCCGGACTGGTTGCGGTAAGTGACCGATACTCTTTCAGCAGTATGGACGTTGTAAAGGGAAAGTCTGCCTTCCGGCAAAGCCTCGTCGGGTGGCGATTTGGCCAAGGCGGGCCTGGCGCCGAAAAGCATCAGCGCGCCGGCCAGGGAAAACTTCAGAAAAGACCTTCTGTTCTGGGGTAAGTGGAACATGTATATCCTCCAGGCTAAATATTCGGATAATAAAGGTGTATCAGAATCATGAAACAAAAAGGGAACACTTATATAACAAATATGAGGGCCGGCTGTCAACTTCGCTCAGAAAATATCCGGCAGGTTAAACTACACTTATGAAATATATTTTTTTCGCCGGCATGGTTTTCTTCCTGATAATTATACCCGCGGCCGGGCCGTTTGCCGAATCATCAAAAATCATGTCGCTGTGCGATCTCGATTATCCAAGCGACAACCGCATCGAGTGGGAATGCCTCAGGCTGAGGCGGGGCGACAGTCCGCGAAAACTCTTCGGCGTACACTGGCTGGACGTGCTCCGCTTCAACCGGCTCGACCGGCGCCATTTCATTGCCGGATTATCGATAAAAGTGCCGGCGCGGCTGGAGGACATAGAGGAGTTTACGCCGATGCCGGAAACTTACCCGGATGCGGAAGCGGAGGAAAAGTTCATACTGGTCGACCAGTCCGAGATGTTCCTGGGGGCTTACGAGTACGGCAGGCTGGTTTTTTCCTTCCCGGTGGCTGTCGGGATCGAGGGGCACAGGGTCCCAAACGGCGAATTCAGCATCGACGCCGTCGATCGGGGGCATGAATCGAGCTTGTACAGAGTCGAGAACATCGGCATCCCATATCCGATGCACTACGGGTTGAGGTTTTTCGTGGACAGGAGCGGGAACGGCTGGCTGTCTTACTGGATCCATGGTCGCGACCTGCCCGGATATCCTGCTTCACACGGCTGTATCGGCCTTTGCGACGAGGAAATGCAGAAGAAAGTGTACCACGAGCCGCGGAATGTAATCCTGGAAGACGCGAAAACGTTGTACGAATGGGTCATCGGCTCACATGCGGACAACGGTAGGTTCCATCGAATAAGTTACGGACCGAGGGTGCTGATCATCGGCACTCCGCCCATATGAAGAGCCGCTTCCCCTCCCTGCGGATATGTCTCGGGGAGGGGAAGCGGGGTTCGGCAGCTCATGGGAATTTGCATGGTATCAGAACGAATAACGGAGCTTGATCCATACGCCGTGCAGGATGCTCTCGCTGGAGTATTCGCCGTTGTAGGCCAGTTCGGTGTCAAGGCTTCCCGTTTTGACGGTCAGGGACAGGACAGCGGTGGCCGCGGCCCGTTCCTGGTTCGCCTGGACCGTCACCGGGGCGCTGCCCGGGACTGTTTGCTGCAGGCTCAGGGAGTCGTCGGTGATCCGGTAGCGGCCGCCCACTCCGAGCGTTGAGAGGCAGGGGATGCCTTTTTTATCGAAGAGCCGCATCCAGCGCAGCGAAGCCCGTGCCTGAAGCTGGTTGTTGTCCATGGAGGAGTAGGTCGTCGGCCATCCGAGCGAAGAATTAGGATATCCCGTGAACCCGTCCTGGCGGACCCAGATATGGTTCAGCCCGATTTCGGGAAACAGGACGTCCGGCCCGAGTCTGAAGGTATATCCCGCCATGATGTTGTCGGTGATCCCCACGCTGCTGTAGCCGGCGTTTTCAATTGCGTCGAGATTCACGCCCGTGGCGCCGGAGTAGTCATGATGGCCGTAAAAGCCGGTCAGGTCGCCGCGCAGGGTCCAGTTGCCCCGGGTGCCCATGCCGTGGAGGCCGAAGGTGGCGATATCCTGCTGTTCCTGGGTGTAGCGGGGGAAATCCGCGCCGCTGAAGTCGATGTCGGCGTGTCCGTAGCCCACGTGGAATCCGAGCTGGTTACGGCCGAAGTTTTTCTCGTATCCGGTGGTGAAACCGAAGAAATTGGCGTTATAGCCGAGGGAATCCGAATCCTTGTCCAGGTCGGCGTAGTAGGGGATAAAGAAGACTCCGTTGTCCGGGGAGGATTTGACAATTCCGTGGTGCGCGTCGCTTGCGATGTGGTCCGCGGCCGCCAGGCGCACAGGCCGGCCCTCGGACAGAAGCCCTTCGAGGAAGGCGTTGATCTGCTGCTGTCGGACCAGCTCCATGGAGAAGCCGATGGAGCGCCTGATGACGTTTACCCCTTCCAGGATGGGGGAGGTGCCGGGGTGGTAGATAAGGGAGACCGTGTCGTCGCTGCTCCCTGCGGTTCCCTGATCGTGGTAGACAAGCGTCACCGCCCGGTTGAGCGGCTGCACCAGGCCGCCGAAGGAGCCGTTCACCGTGCCCGGCCCGTCGAAGATCCTGTATTCGGTGTTGAACAGGCCGCCCGCGGCCGTGGCGCTGAGCAGAGCGTTGTTGATGTTCACCGCGCCGCCGGAGAAGATGGACCCCCTGGCGGGATTGCCGTCCAGGTTGATGTTGTAGCGGTTGGCGAGGTTCAGGGCGCCGTTAACGGCATACACCTCGTAAGCGTTGTCGCCGGTGGTCCGGATTATGCCGGTATTGGTCAGGGTGCCGCCGTTCGGGAAATATATGCCGCCGGCGGTGGTCGGGATGCTGCCGCCGCTTGTGGCGGAGGCAGTTATGAAGCCGCTGTTGGTTACCGTGCCGTTAAATGATTGGATACCGAATGCCGTAACACCGGGAGAGCCGCTGCCGCCCGAGGCCGTGACGTTGATATTGCCGCTGTTGGTCACCTGCCCGCCGGCGGATGAAATGCCGCATGCCGTGGCCACGCTGCCCGAAACACCGCTGCCGAGAATGGCCGTGGCGTTTATATTGCCGCTGTTGATCACCACGCCGCCGGTTTGAATACCGGTCGCAGCGGCCGAAGCGTTCATACCGCCACTGCCGACCGTGTTGGCCGTGGCGTTGACATTTCCGCTGTTGGTCACCGCCCCGCTGGTGACGGATTGAATGCCGATTGCATCGGCCAGACTGAACATACTGCCGCTGTCGCCCGTGGCTGTGGCATTGATATTGCCGCTGCTGGTCACCGCCCCGCTGGTGGATGTAATGCCGATTGCCTCGGCCAGATTGATCATGCCGCCGCTGCCGCCCGTGGCTGTGGCGTTGACGTTTCCGCTGCTGGTCACCGCCCCGCCATTGGATAATATACCGATTGCAACGGCCTCATTGATCATGCCGCCGCTGCCGCCCGTGGCCTTGACGCTTATGTTTCCGTTGCTGGTTACATACCCGCTGTTGATGGATTGAATACCGGTTGCCAGGGTCATGGAGACAAAGTTGCCGCCGCTGCCGCCCGTGGCCGAAAGATTGATATTTGAGCTGTTGATCACCGTCCCGCCGGAATAAATGCCTATGGCCGTGAAGGCTGAATTGCCGCCGGCAGAGGGCACGCCGCCGTTTGCCGTCAGGTCGATCCTGCCGGAGTTGTTGACGGCGTTTACGGTTGGGGAGTTCAGGCCGAAAGCCGTAAAGCTCGTATCCAAGTATGTTCCCGTGGTATCGCCGTTGGCGGTCATCGAGATGTTTTCCCGGTTGACAACGGGGGAAGTCGCGGTCGATGCGTCTATTCCGGAGACCATCTTACCGCCGTTCAGATTGTCGTATCGAACATCAAGTGCCGAAGCAGGAAGGGCCGGGGCCGTTATCACGGCCAGGGCCAGCATGAATCTCGTTGCGCGTGAAATAGCTGTGCATATTTTTCTACTCATGTCCTTTTGTCCTTTCCCTGATTGTATAATTAACGGTTTCGTGAGGGTTGGAATTTATTTGTGAGCTGAATCGGTAGAAGTTTTATGAAAGCAACCATCTCTGTCACCATAAAAATATCTCGTTGAAATATTGGTTTAATGTTTTCTCGACAAGAATATGCTGGAAAGATAAGTAAATGTCAATAAGAGATAACAAAAGTGCATCAATAAATTAATTATATTTTTACATTGGGGAACGAGGGCTGGCTGCTTTATTACAACTCAGATAACCTGTTGAAACTTAATACCACTCTAAGTTTGAGTAAAAACAAGCAGTTAAAGTTCTGCAAGAAGGACAAGCCTTCAGCTGTAAAAAGCTAAAATCTGTCGGCGAATATTTGCTAATGTTCTAATTAAATAATGAAGAAATAGTGAGGGGATGCTCTTTGATGATTTTCCCGTCTCGGTCTTAATAAGGAAGCAGGATTATTACTGATTGATGATTGATCGGGAATGCCTTGAGGTTAACTGTCCGTTATTCGGAAAACCAAGAAAACTATGGACGAAATTATTCCCAGGGAAAAACAGAGAAACAGGACCGGCCTCGACAGGCGCTGGCGGGCCAGCCAGAGGTCCCTCTGCCTGTATAACGCGTCGCGTCTCCTGTGCTCATC
The DNA here is from genome assembly GCA_035686205.1 of Geobacteraceae bacterium. Lineage (GTDB taxonomy): Bacteria > Desulfobacterota > Desulfuromonadia > Geobacterales > Geobacteraceae > CAIWTU01. The sequence goes on along the minus strand of DASRZQ010000127.1, from coordinate 8,282 downwards.
CTCCCGCAGGGCGCACCCCCAGAAATAGTACCTTTTCATGTCGGCGAAAAGACCTAGCAGGCCGACAAAAACCGCTGTTCCCATCGACAGGACACCGGACAGGCAGGAGAGGACCTGCGGCCATGTCAATTGGGAAATTTCCTTGGTCAGGGCAATGAAATAAACTCCCAGGGTTGCTCCGGCAAAAGACAGCAGCAGCTTGTGAATTTCTTCCGCCGCTCCCCTCGCGCGGTCATGGAATATCTGGGCGGTATCTTTGTCATCGGTATTTTCGGGTTTGGGTTTTGGATCTGTCGAGTCGGTCATAATCTTTACCTCTTTTATTCTTCCTGAAAGCTCACGAATTCAGGTCCACCATGTCTATTACCTGCTCAATCCCGTCGTCCACATGCAGTTTCCTGCAATTTCCTTCCGGTTCCCGGCGATAAATCGCGTTGCCGTTGGTATAGACTATCGAACCGTCGACGCACAGGTCGTAGGAGAGCACCCCCTTTGCCAACACCTCCCTGTGTCCCGCTTTTTCACGGACAAGCTGCCATGTCGCGGGCACCAGGCCGGGGACCTCCCCAGTGTCACGGTATTTGGCCCTGATCGCCTCGTTGGCGTTGATCAGGTTGCCCCAGATCATCATCTGGCGGATATCGGCGCCCTCCTTGCGTGGGCCGCCGGCGGTGGTCAAAGGCCGTCCGGTATACCTTGCAGTGAAGAAGTTCAGCCACTGGAATACGGCGAACAGTAAGCGGAAGGGGAACAGGAGAAAATCCTTGAATGCCTGCAACGGCGAAGCCGCGGGCGCCGCGGGCTTGTAGGGCCGTGATATGTAAAACAGCGCCCCGTCTTCGGACATCCGCGGGCCGAGGAAGTCGCAGCGCGGGTTTTCGGCCAGGCTGACAATCTCACCCCTGGTGAGATCGAGAGAGCAGATGGAAAAAGGTCCCAGGTCCCGGTAAATCCCGGCTGAATCGCGGCCGACTCCCGCCGATTGAAAAAGCAGTTCCATCGGACGGCCTGGCATCCAGGAAGGCGCCAGGTCGACGGAGTCGCCCTCGGTCACCTCCTTCAGGTCGCTTCCGTCGGCCTTCATTATGGCTATGTTGGCCGTGCCGCCCCGGTTTCTGACCGCGCAGGCGATGAGACCGTGTCCGGGCGCCGCGCACAGATGCTCGACGAAATACTTCGCATGATGGAACAGGCGCTGTTCTTCAAGGTCGCAGGTGCTAATGGAGAAGATTCCGCCCATGTCGTCCGTTTCCAGGGCGTAGAGCAACCGGTCCGACTCGGGACTCCTGGACAGGCTCTTCACGGCGATGCGCATCTCCGCCGGATCCCGTCCCGCATCCCCCCACAAGAGTCGCCCCGACATGAACCGGGCACCGGAGCCTTCGTTCTTCCAGGCGTCCCGCTGGATGATCCGGACGGCGCGGTCCCGCACCGTTTGACCGAATTTGCTTTCGATTACTTTCGGCGCTTTGCCGTCTTCCAGAAGGTGTACTTTTCCTTTGGCGAGGTAGACGATTTTCATGGTAAAGACTCTCCCATTTCAAGTTTCAGAATTCTGTTTCAAGAGTAAAACGCGCTTTGGGGCAATTTATGCATCACCATTTTTTTACGTCAGCCCAGAATATGCTAAAAACATTTGTAGTTGTCAATAAAAGTCATCATAGAAATCCGCCGAAATTAATTATGGCGGTGATTAAACATATTAATCGTAGGGGAGGTGCATCCGGCCGCCTCCGCCGAAGCAGCACCAGCTGCGGCGGCCGGATGCCTCGCCCCTACGTTATGTCGTGATATATTTAATCGCCGGAACAATAATTATGGGATTCAATTTAAACCGGAATTGCTGATTCGCCGGCCAGATTCAATACCCCGGGACGTTTCTACTCTCAGCGGCGGCGTTTACGCCAGACGATGGCATATACTGTGAAGTTAATTAGAAAGGCTGCAATCCCGAAGTAGATCCGCGTTCTCGGTGTCAGGCCGACGGGGTAGAGGAGAGGTTCGAAGTATCGGACGATAAAAGTCCCGCTGTAGCCGGACTCACCGCCCAACCGCCGGAGATAGTTTTCCAGGTAAGTGAGGGGACATATCCAGTCGCCAAGTTCGATTGCTGTGCCCCAGGCGGCTGCCGGCAGGTGAAACCAGGCGAGCCGCCCCCAGCGCAGCACCGCCAGCCCGCCGAAAACCACAAACAGGACGAACAGGGCATGAACGAGCACTACCAGGTCAGCCATAAATGAAAAAAGCATACAATTCTCCAGCGTTTTTTCCCTCCCGTTAGCGAAAAGGCTTTCATTCTATTATAAAAATTTTAGCAATTATCCGCAAAAGAAGTTGTTTTATGAATTGACCGTGTTGATTTTTTAATGATATATTTTCAAACCGAATTATCACAAGCCTGCCTATCACTACCTGCCGGATCTGGATAAATGTCAAGCACAGGAGGCGCGGTTGGAGAAGCAACAGGTCGCGAAAACAGCCAAAACGGAACCTGACAGACAGCAGAATGCCTCCAACGCGCCGGAAACCCCAGTCAATGCCCTGCAGCAGCTGCAGCGAACACTCGGCAACCAGGGCGTCCAGTCTCTTCTCCGCTCCGCCGCGCTTCCCGATGCCTTGTACCGCTGCGCCGGGAGCAAAGGGCCGAAGCGTGACCCCAAGCCCGCCCCGACGCTGCCCGACGGGCAGGTTATCGGATTCCTCTCCAACGGCGTGATCGTCATCCGGACTTCGTGGTGGCTGGAGGGTGTCACGATCGAGAAGGAAGGGGGCAAGTCGAAGAAGGTCAAGATGACGAATCCGGCAAAGTACCGGGAACTGCTTACACAAATGAGGCAGGCCCGCTACTACTGGTGGATGACTGATGAACAGCTTGCTTATATTGCCGAAAACTTCGCTCTCTACGGATCGGAGCTGGACCCGGACGAGCGTTTTTTTACAATGACCTGGGGCAAGGGAATCCTGGCCGTCATCGGTCCGCCGCCTGGGAGCGAATTCATGTTCCAGCGCGCGGGTGACGATATACGCGTCGTGATCCGAAGCAGTTCCGTCAGCAGTGCCCCCGTAACGGACCAGGTGGAGGCAAAACTTTCCAGAGAGCTCAGGATCAGGCTTCTGAACGAGCTCGACAAGTTCACCGGGGTCGTGTCCGCCGAGAGTGGCCGGGCCAATTTCGTCGATGTCGATCAGGTGGTTTTAATCGACAAGGAGCCCCATGCCGGATCCCTGCTGCTGATGACAAAGAGTACGCTCGACGCGATATACCAGCCCGACCGCTACAAGATTTTCCTCGACAAAAAGTCGCCCGGCATCGAACAGCCGAAGCCGGTGAAACAGTTTCCGACGGGCGGGGGCGTTACGATCACGTACGACGCCGATGTAAGCAACGCCGATATGGAGTATGCGTCGAAATGGCTCGAAACGGTCCGCGGCGCGCCATACACCCAGGGCTCGGGCGGTCCGCAGATCGCCGGAAAGACCTATTACAAATTTGAAATCGACATGATGCGGGAGATCGACCAAAGCCCGCGGAAGGCCGAAATCCTCGCCAAGCTGGGCGGCTACGGCGGCAGCATCGACTCTTTCGCCATGCGCTGGGCGATCAACGCGGCCGAGTACGAAGCCTCCTCGAAGGCGCTCGGCGTGCAGGCCGCGCCGACGGGCGGAAAGCGCTTTTTCCCCGAGAAAGTCGAAGGCCACATCATTGTCGAAGGGCTTGCCTACCCGGGACGCGAGAACCGCATCTGGTTCAGGAAGTCGAATCCCCAGGACGCATTCCTCTTCGAGATCGTAAGGACTCAATGGGTCATCGAGAAGCAGAAGGCCGACAACTCATGGGAGAAGATCAGGGGGCCGGAGGAAACCGTCGAATTCTGTGCCCGTGAGCCCAATTACTTCAAATTTTCGTTTCCGGAAGTCGGACTCTACCGGATAAACGCCTTTGTCAATCACAACTGGTTCTTCCCGGCGCACATTACGGAACAGGTCGAGGTGAAGTCCGAGGAGCAGCGGCTCACCCAGGTCAAGTCAACGGCCTTTGCCGGCATGGGAGAGCAGAAGGTCACCAAGGAAAGGAAAGATTTCGACACTTCGCTGTTCAACGAGGCATTCGGACCCGAGCGGTTTGATATCGGCAAGGAGTTCGGGGGCGACCTGCCGGCCGACTGGCAGCGAATGAGCGACGACGACCGGCTGAAATTCATCACCACGGACAAGAGCAACCTGGAGAAACTGATCAGCCAGTACGACAAGCCCGATGCGCCCTATGCGCACAGGAAGCTTGCCGATTACGCCAAGTGCCGGCTGGAGAGCCTGAAAGAGCAGGAGGGCAAAATCTCCTCCCAGAAAAAGGAGGGGTATGTCTTTTTCGAGGCCCGCGGCGCTTACCTCAGCCGGACGGAAGGCGTACCCGACGGTCCGCTGAAACTCGTCGGCATGTCAAAGGGTGACCCGGAGAAGGTCGTCGTCAGGGTCCACGACTTCACCCGGCTGTTCGAGCCCGAGGACTTCACCTTCGAGGGGGAAGGGAAGGACTTCGACAAGGCGGCGGAAGAGGTATTCCTCAAGATATGCAAGCGGTACCCGAAGGGGCAGATGAGCGTGCTGTTCGAGAGAATGAACAACGCCAATCTCTCCTGCAGGCAGACAGGCGTCAAACCGGAAACCATCGGCTGGCAGCTCGACACCAACACCGCGTGGAAGGCGGTGCGCTCGGTTGTGTGGGACCCGGCTGCCACGATCGTGGTGAACCTGGCCGGCGCCGCGCTCATCATCTTCGCCCCGCCGACGGCGGCCATTGTCCTGCCGGTGCTTGCCGTCTACAACTCGCTCGAAACGGTGAGCAAGATGTCCGACCTCAAAGACAGCGGGAACCTCACTTTCGGCGCTTTCAGCAAGGGGGTGGCCGAAATCGGGCTCAACGTCCTGCCGGTGATTTCGGAATTCAAGGCGGTCTCGATCGCCGCACGGGCGGCGGCTGTCGGCGCCAGGGCGACTACCGCCGAAAGGGTAGTGCTCTACGGCCTCCAGGGTGTCACCGTTGGCGGGATGGCGGTGCTGATGACCGCCGAAGGCGTGGAACAGTGCAAGAAGCTCCAGCAGCAGGATGTCTCGGAGGTCGCTCGTCTGATGGCGAAGCTTGATGATGTGCGGAAGCGCAACCCGAACGCCCCCGAGATCGCCGGACTCGAGGCAGATCTGAAGAAGGCCTCGGACCAGGCGCTCAAGCGTTCGGAAGAGACGTTCAATAACATGGTCAAGTCACTGGCCATAATCCTCGTCCCGACGGCGGCGATGTCGAAAATCGCCAAAACGATGGCCGGCAAGAACCTCTCGGCGCTGATCGAGGAAGGGCGGTTCGTCCACCAGGACGGCGTGCCGCCTCATTACGACCCGGTCCAGGGTGTGATGGTGGGGGACAGGACCAAGGTCACGATCGAAGTTCTCGACGGCCTCAAGGCCCAATACGCCGCCGATCAGGGAATAAAGCAGGTCCAGCTTGAAAAGCTGGCAGGTACGGACAAGGTCGAGATAAAATACGGCAAAGACGTCAAGGAGGTTTCGGTCGCGAAAAACGCCGACTCCGGCGTGATCATCATCAGGGCGCCCGAGGGGACGCCTTTCGAGAAGGTGCTGAAGGACGCCTGGGACAGTCATTTCAGCAGGCAGCCCGGCGCTCCCGGGGACATGCCGGCGCTGACCGCCAGGGAGCCGGAAGCCGTGGCGAGCGGCAAGGCGATCGCCGCCAGGTCCGGCGTCCAGGTGGGCCGAAAGCTGGAGACTGCCGCGGAGGGAGAGGCGCTGCTGCGCCGGCTCGCGGACGGAGACCGGACGGCCTTCGGCGCGCTCGGCGCCGAAGCGCCGGGCAGGGGTTTCGATCAGCAGAAGATCGAGTGGGGCCTGGGCCGGACCGGTGACGGCAAATACGTCATCATCCGCGGCGACGAAGGCTTTATCGACTGGTCGAAGACGCCAGGCGTCAAACCGGTCGCGCACACCCACCCGATGTCGCAGTCAAAGAAGCTGTCCGGCTGGAACATTACTTTCTACGACCTGGTGAAAGGCGCGGGCGAAAATGCGGCCAACGCCGACAAGGTCATGCCGACTCCGGCGGACATCAAGTTCATGGTGGAGAACGGCCTGACAAGCCACACCGTGCAGACGCCATATGTGCACAAGGGCAAGGGCGTGATCGGCAATCCCACCAGAGGCGTCGCCGAGCCGAAGATCGATATCGAAATCGTGGCGCCGGAGCAGACCGGCCTGTGGAAAGGCATGTCCGACGTGCCCGTCTACAAGGCGAAATTTCGGGCAAAGTCCGGGGACTCCGTGATTTGGGAGTCGGATGTCTGGGCCACGCACCATCCCGAGACCGGCTCTCAGCTGATGTTCAGGGAACCCAGCTCCGACGTGATGACGAAACCCAAACCGGGCGTACCGGGCACGGTTGCGGGTGGTGGTACACGCTTCTCCGAGGCGCACGGCTTCACCCCGGCCAACGAGGTCCAGCAGCGCGCGCTCGACGACTGGGAGAAGCTGCAGAAATCCCTCACCCCCAAGATGGAGAAAGTCACCTGGGAGGATTGGCTTTATCGCTATGAGAAGCAGGGATGGTTTTTCGACGTCGAGGGCAGCCGGAAGTGGAAGTCGGCCGAAGGGAAGGTGAAGCCGGTGGAAAAATTCGAAGGTCCCGACGTCACGGCCGCGAAAGTGGTCAAGCGCCTCACGACCGAGGGAGCGGGGCCCGGGGGGTCGACCTCCACGTTCAAGTCTTTCTTCGAGACGATCAGGCGCCGCGGGCTGGTGCGGGACGAGGCGGCGCTGGAGGCGTTCATCGAGAGGAACATAGAGTACAAGGATCGAAGCGTCGATTTCGTGCGGCACAAGATCAAGGAATATTACAAGCCGCTGCTCATGGACCAGGCGTCGCCCAGGCGCTGGGACGCGGCCAGGCTGTCCGGGATGCAGAAAAAATACCCCGACCTGCCCTGGGCTGCCGAACCGGCCAAGGCCAGGGAGGCCGCCGGTCACCGCGAGATATCGGATGTGGTCAGGGAACTCGACTCATCGGACAAGGGGCCGATGATGGAGCAGTGGCTGCAGGAAAACGTGTTTCCCGACGCCAGGAAGCAGGTCGAAGCCGTCAAGGGCGAGGTTGACAGGCAGCTCAAGCCCGGAGAGGAACTGGGTGAAAACACCCGCAAAATCGACCTCCTCGACAACGAGACGGCCATCGAAGTCAAGACCGTCAACGATAAGCTGCCAGCTTCGGAGGCCAGCCTGGACCCCGGCCGCAAGCCTGCGTCGCAGCTGCTCGACTATTTGCGGATGATCTCGTCGGAGGTCAGGATTACGGTCAAGGGGCAGGGCGTCCCGCTCAAAAAACTGAAGTACGTGTTCACCACGGCAAAAGGGGCGATCTCAAATCTCGATACGATCAGGAATGTTCTCAAGGACCCGGCGTTCAAGGGCAAGGTTACGTTTGATGTCTACTCGCCGGACGGAATCAGATACACGCTGACTTCGCTCGCCGATCTCGCCAAGCCCGAGCTTGCCTGGTTGAAAAAATGATGATAAGGTTCGGTTTATGAACAGGACTATCAGCTTGGAGTTTACAATCGCCGGCGCCGACCTGCCCGGAATCGCCGGGAAGCTTTCAGAGCATCCCGCGTTTCAATGTTCTCCGCCCGACGAGGTGTCGTTCGGTGACGGCTCCGACGTGACCCGGTCAGACTGGGCGGCAAAACTGGCCCGGACGGAGAGCCGCGTAACCGCAAGCTGGGGGGACCTGGCGGAAACATTCTTCGGCTATACGCCGCCATATATCGTATCGGTTCGAATACCCGGATTTCCGGCGGATCCCGATGCGGTGATTGATCTTGTCAAGGGGCTTCCTTTCGAGTTGGCCACGTTCGGCGTGCTGCACGATTCATGGTTCGATACTTATACGCCGCCGGGCTTTTCGGGAATGCAGGCGCTGCTGGGCTGGGCCTGCGCGTTCCGCGCTGCGGGGCATGACGACCTCGTTTCGCGGCGCTGGCTCAAGTACGGGCCGTGGCGGCTGATTCGCGCCGACGGGGATATCTCTTTCGTGCAGTTCCACGATCTCGCCGCCGACGCGGAGACGGCGCTGGCGCAGGCCGGGCCGGGACATGAGCTGATGGGAATCGGCGAGGCGGGAGGTTTCCTGCAGAAAGACTACGTTTATGGGAGCGATGTCCGGGGGCTTTATCTTGCCGACGAGCGGAAGCTGGTGATCGCCGCCGCCGAACCGGTCTCCCGGC
>DASRZQ010000126.1:0-7590 GCA_035686205.1 Geobacteraceae bacterium | reverse complement strand
AGACTGTCACAAATGATCCTGGCATCGGCATTGGTTGCGGCGCTTTTGGCGGCGGGCGCCTGCCAGAGGAAAGAACAGGCGACCACGCCGAAAACAACCCGGATTTCCGCAACCGATGCCTACGAAAAGTATTTCGGCCCTGCTCCGACAACCGACAAGGGGACCTGTTTCGCCTTCGTCATTTATTTCCCGTCGGCGAAAGAGACCGGGAAAGTCGTCCCGTTTCCTTTCTTTACCTTTGACGAGGGGAGCATCAAAAGAGTGGCGGTGGAGCGGCTCATCGGAGGCATGGATGTCGGAAGCTACAAAGGCGAATTTTTGCGGCCGTTTCCGCCCGGCGCGCGCCTGCTCGGAATTTCGGAGGAAAAAGGCACGGTTACCGTCAATTTCAGCCGGGAGCTGAAAAACACCGGCGCTGGTCACATTTGCGACAGCGGCGCTTTCGATGCTCTGGCCCTGACGCTGGCTCAATTCAAAGGAATCAGGGAGGTGCGGCTTGAAGTCGAAGGGAAGGGCGGAATCATTCACTTTGCCGATGGCTGCCTGATTCGCAAGCCGCTTGCCTTTGACGAAAAGGCTGTCCTGGCTCCCGGACCTCCAAGGCTACTGGATGTCACCGCCCTGAAAGAGAAGGGCGCGAAAGAGATCGAAGCCGTTCATGCCTATTTTGATCGTCCCGTGGAAATCAGGGAAGCGTCCTTTTCCGACGCAGACGGACGCCAGTTTTCCGGTTCAATATACAGTTCCGTTTTCGACATGGCGGCGGTCCTGAAACCAAAAGACCCATCCCTGTTCAGAGCCGGGACGCCGGTCGGGGTCCGCTGGAAAGTTGTGGACAAGTTGGGCAGAACGGCGGAAGGAAACGGCGAATTCAGGCTGGAAATAAAAGAACACTGATCTGAAAACGGCTTGTAAATATTCTGAATATGATATATTTGGAAAAGTAAGTACCGTTTTTCGGTTTATATAGATTTCATGAAAGGTGAGTTCAACATATGTCTGCGGCAAACAACGATGGGGCAGGCCGGGAGTGCTGCGCCCGCCATGATTCCGCACAGGTGAAAGATCCCGTATGCGGCATGCTCGTGAAGCCCGGTTCAACGGAACTTCAATTTGAATATGAAGGAGTAACTTACTATTTCTGCTGCAGATCATGCCTGGACAAGTTCCGTACCGATCCCGGGAATTGCCTGCGGCCGGGCTCGATACGGCGGGAGCTCATGCATGAAGGTGCGGCAGGGACTGAATACTTTTGCCCCATGTGCCCGGAAGTGCAAGCCACGAAACCCGGACCCTGCCCGAAATGCGGCATGGCCCTGGAACCCGCCATGGAACCGGCTCCTCTCCAGCGCACCGAATGGACGTGTCCGATGCATCCCGAAGTTGTTCGGGACAAACCTGGAAACTGCCCCAAGTGCGGTATGGCCCTGGAACCACGTTCGGTCAACGTGGAAGAGGAGGAAAGCCCGGAACTGAAGGACATGAAAAAGCGCTTCCGGACTGCCCTGACACTGTCCCTGCCAGTGCTCGTCATTGCCATGGGTGACCTCATCCCGGGCCGGCCGCTGGAACGGATAGTTACCATCCGGACAATGGGCTGGATCGAGATGGCTTTCGCCACCCCTGTCGTGTTCTGGGCTGGCTGGCCTTTCTTGCGGCGGTTCTGGTCATCGGTCGTCCACCGCAGCCTGAACATGTTCACCCTCATTGGCCTGGGTGTCGGCGTTGCCTACATATACAGCGTGGCAGCCAAACTGTTTCCGGAGGCCTTCCCTGCCTCGTTCCGTTCCGAAACGGGTGAAGTCGCCGTCTACTTCGAAGCCGCGGCCATCATCACCACCCTGGTGCTTCTTGGGCAGGTACTGGAGCTGAAGGCCCGAAGCCGGACCGGCGCCGCCATCAAGGCGCTTCTGGGGCTTGCGCCCAGAACCGCCCGGCGCATAAGGGAAGACGACGGCGAAGAGGACGTTCCCCTCGGTGACGTCCGGCCGGGCGACCGGCTTCGCGTCAGGCCCGGTGAAAAGGTGCCGGTGGACGGCACTGTGCTGGAAGGATCGAGCCCGGTGGACGAATCGATGCTTACAGGAGAACCGATCCCGGTGGAGAAGGGGCCGGGCGACCGTGTCATAGGCGCCACCATCAACGGCACCGGCTCTCTGGTGATGCGTGCGGAAAAGGTCGGGGCCGACACATTGCTCGCCCGGATCGTGCGGATGGTCGCCGAAGCGCAGCGCAGCCGCGCACCCATCCAGAAACTGGCGGACGTGGTAGCCGGATGGTTTGTACCGGCAGTGGTAGCCGTCTCAGTCACCACCTTTATCATCTGGGCGGTTGCGGGACCGGAGCCCCGTATGGCACACGCGGTTGTAAACGCCGTGGCCGTCCTCATCATCGCCTGCCCCTGCGCCCTCGGACTTGCCACTCCCGTATCGATAATGGTTGCCACCGGCAAGGGGGCGACTTTCGGCGTACTGTTCAGGGATGCCGAAGCCATTGAGGTGATGCGGCTGGTGGATACCCTGGTGATGGACAAAACCGGCACTCTCACAGAGGGGAAACCCGAGTTGGTTACCGTGGTTCATGCAGGCGGAATGGATGAAACAACAATGCTGCGACTGGCGGCCGGACTTGAGCGGGGGAGCGAACATCCCCTTGCGGCCGCTATTGTCAAGGGCGCGGAAGAACGTGGTATTGAGCCCGTCAACGCCGATTCCTTCGAGTATTCGACAGGCAAGGGGATAACGGGCCTGGTGGAAGGCAGCAAGGTGGCACTGGGAAACAGGCGTTTCCTGGAAGAAATGGGAATTGCGACCGGTGAAATGGAAGTCGATGCGGAATTATTGCGCAAGGAAGGGCAGACAGTGATGCTGGTTGCCGTGGACGGGAAAGCCGCGGGCCTCCTGGGGGTCGCGGATCCCATCAAGGCCACCACACCGGATGCCGTCAAACAGCTTCACGACGAAGGCATCCGCGTCGTCATGCTTACCGGCGACAATCGCGTAACTGCCGAGGCCGTGGGCGGCAAACTTGGGATTTATGACGTGGTCCCGGAGGTGCTTCCCGACCAGAAGGCTGAAATAGTGAGGAAGTTCCAGGGAGAGGGACGGATCGTGGCCATGGCAGGAGACGGGATTAATGACGCCCCCGCGCTGGCCCAGGCCCAGGTGGGCATTGCCATGGGCACCGGTACGGACGTGGCCATGGAGAGCGCCGGAGTCACCCTGGTCAAGGGAGACCTGAGAGGTATCGTCCGGGCACGGCGGCTCAGCCGCGCCACAATGCGGAACATCCGGCAAAACCTGTTCTTTGCGTTTGTATATAATACATTGGGCATTGCCGTCGCCGCCGGCCTGCTCTATCCCGGGTTCGGGGTCCTTCTCAGTCCCATTATCGCGGCTGCCGCCATGAGCTTCAGTTCGGTGTCCGTAATTGGAAACGCCCTGCGGCTTAGAAACGAGCATTTTTGAAATTTGTTGCTGAATCCGGGCATGATATCCTTCACTCCAAGGGAATGCCCCTGTTCAGGCCTAAGTTCCGGTATTTAAGTATTTATGATTACCTTGTCAAGCGCCGAACAGTTCCGGTAATAATCCGCGATAAAATGATGTTATAACATATTGGTGACAATTAGGTGGCAAGTACGGCACTCCATTTTATCACAGGTAAATTTTTGATTAATTTTAACGGAATAGATGGGTTTTTTATGCAAAATTCCCCTTGACAAAAAAAAACGGCTGTGAGAAATTCAGTGAAATTAAAAATCCAATATTTCCCGCATATTTGTCGTTGCAGAGTTCGGTTTGAGATGTGGTTTTAGAAGGCAATTCAATTGTGCTTTTAGACGGTTTGATTTGAATCCGTGTTTCCTTTTAAGAATCCTATGCCTGAAAGACGATCAGATTCGATGACGCAGATAGAAAAAAACGGCACCCTCCAGGTTGTAAAGACCCAAGTGACAGCATATATAAATAGCAAAAAACACCTTGACAAATACTTGAACTTATGATGAAATCCCGCGCGGCCGGAAAACAGCGAAACATGCGCCTCTTGAAGGTATACCACCGTCTAGTTAATCAAGCTCAGTATCCCAAAAGCTTAAATGCATCAGGGTGTATGCGCTAAATTGGAACGCTAGCCTCCCGTCAGCTTCAAACGTCGTTTTGCGGATTATGAGGCGGTTTGTTGCAATGGGGCTGGTTATTTTGACATAGCGGGTTGGTGTTGTTGTGGTTTGATTTCGGCTGGTTCAGTTTCGGATTTTGTTGGAGGAATAACAAGGCCAAATTTTTTTGGCAAAAAACGAAAGGAGAGGTTATTCACTATGCAAACAGGATCAACGTGTCAGTTAACAGGGGAATGCAGGATTCCGGATCGCGCAACATTGCCGGGAACTCTTTACCGCGAACTTGAAGAGTTCATTGCGAGTCTCCCCACCAAGGAAGGTCACCTGGTAACCGTTCTGCACAAAGCACAGCATCTGTTCGGTTATCTCCCCAAGGAAGTACAGCAGTTTGTAGCGGATTACATGGGCGTATCGTTGGCCAAGGTTTACGGCGTGGTAAGCTTCTACACCTTCTTCACCATGGTTCCGAAAGGGAAATTCCCCATTTCGATCTGCATGGGAACGGCCTGTTTCGTCAAAGGTGCCGAAAAGGTTGTCGGTGCGTTCCTGGAAGCGCTTGATGTCAAAGTCGGTGAAGTTACTCCGGACGGCAAGTTTTCCGTCGACGTTCTGCGTTGCGTCGGCGCATGCGCTCTGGCCCCGATTCTCACCGTAGGGGAAAAAGTGTATGCTCACGTGACACCTGCTCAGGTTAAAGATATTATCGCAGAATATTAATTTATAGACCCGAAGGAGCTAAATCATGTCAAAGATTACATCAGTTGCTGATCTGAAAAAATGTCAGGACGAGTACAAAGCAAAACAGGCTGCAAAGAAAGACAAAATCATTGTGAACGTTTCCCTTGCCACCTGCAGCATCGCATCCGGCGGCAAGACCGTAATGGAAGCCATGAAAGACGAAGCGGCAAAGCAGGGTATAAGCAACGTCGAATTCATGCAGTCGGGTTGCATGACCTACTGCCATTCGGAACCTACCGTGGAAGTGACTCTGCCCGGCAAGGAAGCCGTTTGCTTCGGCAAGCTGGATGAAGCCGGCGCGAGACTGCTTGTTCAGAAGTACCTGAAAAGCGGCGAGCAGGTTGGCACCGTGATTCCCGTAAACTATACCAGAGTAGTATTATAATAAAGGGGAGGAGTTCGAGAATGGATTTGAAAAAACAGCTTAGAATTGCGACCAGAAACTGCGGCTTTATTGATCCCGAAAGCATCGAGGATTATTTTGGAGTTCGCGGATACGAGGCTCTCGCCAACGCGGTTACACAAAGCACCCCGACGGCGATCATAGATGAAATCAAGAAATCCGGCATCAGGGGCCGTGGGGGCGGCGGTTTCCCCACCGGTACCAAGTGGGGCTTTGCGGCGGCCAACCAGTCTGACCAGAAGTACGTTGTCTGCAACGCGGACGAAGGCGACCCCGGCGCATTCATGGACCGTGCGGTTCTCGAAGGCGACCCCCACTCTGTCGTTGAAGCCATGGCGATCGGCGGTTACGCAATCGGCGCCAGCATCGGCGTTGTTTACATCCGTGCGGAATACCCCCTGGCCATCAAACGTCTGAAAAAAGCCATCGATGACGCCCATGCATATGGCGTGCTCGGCAACAACCTGTTCGGAACGAACTTTTCTTTCGACATCGAGCTGAAATACGGCGCAGGCGCATTCGTCTGCGGTGAAGAAACCGCTCTCATCCGCTCCATGGAAGGAAGCCGCGGCGAGCCCTACACCAAGCCTCCCTTCCCCGCAAACTCCGGCTACTGGCAGAAGCCAACCATCGTCAACAACGTTGAAACTTTCGCCAATATTCCTGCAATCCTTCTGAAGGGCGCCGACTGGTTCTCTTCGATCGGTACGGAAAAATCCAAGGGAACCAAGGTTTTCGCCCTTGCCGGCAAAATCAACAACGTTGGTCTCATCGAAGTTCCGATGGGCATCACCCTTCAGGAAGTTATCTTTGACATCGGCGGCGGCTGCCCCGACGGCAAAAAGTTCAAGGCCGTCCAGACCGGTGGTCCTTCCGGTGGCGCTTTGACCTACAAAGACCTCGAAACTCCGATCGATTACGACAACCTGCTTGCCAAAAACTCGATGATGGGTTCCGGCGGCATGATCGTCATGGACGAAGATACCTGCATGGTTGACATCGCCAAGTTCTTTATCGATTTCACCATGGATGAAACCTGCGGCAAATGTACTCCTTGCCGTATCGGCTCCAAGCGTCTCTACGAAATTCTCGACAAAATCACCCTCGGCCAAGGCAAAATCGAAGATGTCGACAAGCTGAAGGTTCTTGCCGCCGCCATCAAGGACACCGCCCTCTGCGGTCTCGGACAGACCATGCCCAACCCTGTTCTGTCTACCATCAACACCTTTGCCGATGAGTTTGCGGCTCACGTTGTTGATAAGAAATGCCCGGCCGGCGTATGTTCGAATCTTCTCGAAATCGTCATTCTGCCCGAAAAATGCGTCGGCTGTACGCTCTGCGCGCGCATCTGCCCGGTCAACTGCATTTCCGGCAAGACCAAGGAAGTTCACACCATCGACCAGGCCGTCTGCATCAAGTGCGGCGCGTGTATCGACAAGTGTAAATTCGCCGCAATCGTAAAACAATAACGAAAGGAGCACATATAAATGTCTATGTTGAAGATTACCGTTGACGGTAAACAAACAGAAGTGCCGCAGGGCAGCATGATCCTCGATGCCGCCAATAAACTGAATATCGACGTTCCTACCCTATGCTTCCTGAAAATGGAAGAACTGGCAGTTAACAACATGGCAGCATCATGCCGCGTGTGCGTTGTTGAAGTTGAAGGCAGAAAGAACCTCGCCCCTGCATGTGCGACTCCGGTAGCCGACGGTATGGTTGTAAAGACCAATACCCTCAGGGTACTGAACGCAAGAAGGACCGTTCTAGAACTCATGATCTCCGACCATCCGAAGGACTGCCTCGTATGTTCGAAATCCGGTGAGTGCGAGCTGCAGAATATCGCCGAAAAATTCGCCATCAGGGACGTTCCTTACGAAGGCGTTATGTCAACCTACAGGAAAGACGTCTCCAACTCGATCATTCGCGACATGGATAAATGTATCATGTGCCGCCGTTGCGAAACCATGTGCAACGACGTACAGACCTGCGGCGTTCTTTCCGGTGTCAACAGGGGCTTCTCCGCTGTTGTCGCTCCGGCGTTCGAGATGAATCTGG
This sequence comes from Geobacteraceae bacterium, assembly GCA_035686205.1. Taxonomy (GTDB): domain Bacteria; phylum Desulfobacterota; class Desulfuromonadia; order Geobacterales; family Geobacteraceae; genus CAIWTU01. The sequence goes on along the minus strand of DASRZQ010000126.1, from coordinate 268 downwards.
AAGATTCCGTGTGCACCAACTGCGGTCAGTGTACCGCCGTATGTCCGGTCGGCGCACTGGTTGAAAACGACCACTCCTGGAAGGTTGTCCAGGCTCTGGCCGACCCCGACAAGGTTACCGTCGTTCAGACCGCTCCCGCCGTTCGCGCCGCTCTTGGTGAAGATTTCGGCATCGTCGGCGAATCCGTAACCGGCAAAATGGCTGCCGCACTCCGCAAGCTCGGTTTCGACCACGTGTTTGATACCGATTTCGCCGCCGATCTGACCAT